>JACQWC010000153.1 GCA_016209635.1 Candidatus Rokuibacteriota bacterium
CGCGGGCCGGCGCGCCGTCTTCTCGGTGCCCCTCGATCTCGCGGGCGTGCCGGAGTTTCAGCGGAAGGTCCTTCGGGTGGCGGCCCGCGTGGCCTTCGGCGAGGTCGCGTCGTACGCCGCCCTCGCCCGGAGGATCGGGCATCCCGGCGCCGCGCGCGCGGTGGGGAACGCGCTCGGCGCCAACCCGGTGCCGCTCCTCATCCCGTGCCACCGCATCGTCCGCGGTGATGGGACCTGGGGACCCTACGCCCTCGGGCCGCGCTGGAAGACGCGCCTCCTCGCGTTCGAGCGCTCCAGGCCTGCCGGCCGGACGCGCGCCGGTGGTGCTACGATCGGGGCATGACCACCAGGCGAGCCTTCCTGCTCGTGGCGGTCCTCTGCCTCGCGCCCCCAGGCCACCTCGGCGCCGCGGACCTGCCGATCTTCGACGCCCACATCCACTACAGCCAGCCCGACTGGGACGTGCTGACGCCCGAGCGGGCGCTCGGGATCCTCGCCGGCGCGGGCGTGCGTCGCGCCCTCGTCTCGAGCACGCCCGACGACGGCACGCTCAGGCTCCACGCCAAGGCGCCGACCGTGGTCGTCCCGTTCCTCAGGCCCTACCGGAGCCGGGCGGACATGGGGAGCTGGCACCGCGACCCCGCGGTCCAGGCCTACGTGGAGGAGCGGCTCAAGCGCGGGGTCTACCGGGGCATCGGCGAGTTCCACCTCTCGGCCGCGGACGCGGACGGGCCGGTCGTCAAGCGCATCGCCGAGCTGGCCGCGCAGCGGAACCTGTTCCTCCACGCCCACGTGGGCGACGCGGCGGTGGAGCGGCTGCTCACCCTCTACCCGGGCGTCCGGATCCTCTGGGCTCACGCCGGGATGTCGGCCTCCGCCGCCACCGTCGGACGACTCCTCGACCGGCACGCCGCCCTCTGGGTCGAGCTCGCCCTCCGGACCGACGTGGCGAGCGGCGGGACCCTCGACCCGGAGTGGCGCGCCGTCTTCCTCCGCCATCCCGACCGCTTCATGGTCGGGACCGACACGTGGGTCACCTCCCGGTGGGAGTCGCTGGCGGACGGGATGCGCGAGATTCGGCGCTGGCTCTCCGAGCTCCCGCCCGACGTGGCGGAGCGGATCGCCTACCGGAACGCCGAGCGCCTGTTCCCCCTGCCCTGAGTCAGGGCACGGACGCGACCAGGCGCCGATCGGAGTCGTAGCGGAGCCGGGTCAGCGCCTCGTCCCGGTCGGCCCACCCGACCTCGTCCACCTCGTGGTCGTGGTCGCCGACCTTCTCGAGCGGCCGCATGAGGAACCAGCGCACCGTCTTCTTGATCCGCCGGCCGTCGCGCTGGAACCAGTAGATGACCGGCCCGAGATCGCGCACGACCTCGCACCGGTAGCCGGTCTCCTCCTGGACCTCACGCAGCGCGGCGTCGGCGCTGGTCTCCCCGGGCACCAGCGTCCCCTTGGGCAGGGTCCACACGGGCCGGTTGCGGAGGTCGCGGGCGCGGATCAGGAGCACCCGCCCGCCCTCGTCCAGGACGAGGCCACCCGCCGAGAACTCGAAGACCGGCCCGGAGTGCCCTTCACCCATCGCCTGCCCATGATACCCGCGTGGTAGTATTTCCGTCCGTCGTCCACCACGCGCATCGAAGGGAGATCGACGCGATGGCCGTCCAGCATGTGGGTCGCCCCCTCAAGCGGCTCGAGGATCCCGGGCTCATCACCGGCAGCGATCCGTACGTCGCCGACGTTCGCCTCGAGAACCCGCTCGCCATGGCCGTCGTCCGCAGCCCGTACGCCCACGCCGAGATCCGGGCGATCGACGCGCGCGCCGCGACGAAGATCCCGGGCGTCGTCGCCGTCTTCACGGGAAGCGACCTGAACGCGGAGATCGGCGTGCTCCACACCCCGCTGCCCCCCGAGGCCTTCGACTCCATGAACCGGCAGGGCCACCCGCTGCTCGCCGAGGGGCGCGTCCGGCACGCCGGCGAGCCGGTCGCCGTGGTGCTCGCCGAGGACCCGCGCATCGCCGCCGACGGCGCCGAGGCGGTGGTCGTGGAGTACGCACCGCTCCCCGCCGTCGTCGACCCCGAGGCGGCGCTCGAGCCGGGGAGCCCGCTGATCTACCCCGAGTCGGGCTCGAACGTGGCGGTCCGGCTCAAGCGCGAGAAGGGCGACGTCGACGGAGCCTTCGCGCGCGCGGCCGTGGTGCTCGAGGTGAAGCTCGTCAACCAGCGGGTCATCCCGTTCGCGATGGAGCCGCGCGCGTGCAGCGCCGTCTGGGACGCCCGGGCCGGGAAGCTGACCGTCTGGGGCGACACGCAGATCCCGCACCGCATGCGGGACCAGATCGCCGGCGCGCTCGGGCTCGAGCCGGCGCGGGTGCACCTCATGACCGCCCGCGTGGGCGGCGGGTTCGGCGCCAAGGTGCCGGTCTACTCCGAGGATCTCCTCGTTCCGCTGCTCGCGCGGAAGCTCGGCCGGCCGGTGCGCTGGAACGCGACCCGGCGCGAGGACGTCCTGGCCACGGGCCACGGGCGCGATATGCGCTGCCACGCGCGGGTCGCCGCCGACGCGAACGGACGGATCCTCGGGCTGGACGTCAAGATCATCGGCAACGTGGGCTACTGCCTCTACCACGTCGGCGCGATCCTGCCCGTCCTGTGCGGGCAGATGATCACCGGCTGCTACGACGTCCAGACGGCGCGCGTCGAGGTCGTGGCCGCCTTCACCAACACGATGGGGACCGTGCCGTACCGGGGCGCCGGCCGGCCGGAGGCCGCCTATTTCATCGAGCGGGCCATGAACCTCCTCGGCGACCGGCTCGGGCTCGACCCCGCGGAGGTGCGCCGCCGGAACTTCATCCCGCCCGACCGCTTTCCTTACACGACGATGATGGGGAACGCCTACGACAGCGGCGACTACGCGCGGACGCTTGACCACGCGCTGGCCCGCGCCGGCTACGCCGCGCTCCGGTCCCGGCAGGAGGCGGCCCGGCGGGCCGGCCGGCTTGTGGGCGTCGGCGTCGCGTGCTACGTGGAGATCTGCGGCTTCGAGGACGACGAGGTCTCCGACGTGGTCGTCGGGGACGACGGCCGCGTCACCGTCCTGACGGGCTCCGCCTCGCACGGGCAGGGACACGAGACGGCCTACGCGCAGCTCGTCGCGGACGAGCTCCAGGTCCCGATCGAGATGGTCACCGTCGTCCACGGCGACACCGAGCGGGTCCGCAACGGCGTCGGGACCTTCGGGAGCCGGTCGATCGCGCGCGGCGGCATGCACGCCCTCGCCAACGCCAAGCAGGTGCGCGAGCAGGCCAGGCGCACCGCGGCCGGGCTCCTCGAGGCGGCTCCCGAGGACATCGTGCACGAGGACGGCCGGTTCCATGTGCGCGGCGTCCCCGACCGCGCCGTGACCTGGTGGGAGGTCGCGGCGAAGGCCGGAGGCGGGCTGGTCTCTCGCCAGGACGTGCAGGGCAACGGCACGCTCTTCCCGTTCGGCGCGCACGTCGCGGTCGTCGAGGTCGACCGGGAGACGGGGCGGGTGCGCCTCGAGCGCTACGTCTCCGTCGACGACAGCGGCTTCCTCGTCAACCCGCTCCTCGCCCAGGGCCAGGTGCACGGCGGCCTGGCGCAGGGCATCGGGCAGGCGCTGTGGGAGGGGGCCGCCTTCGACGAGACCGGCCAGCTCCTGACCTCGACCCTCATGGACTACGCGCTGCCCAAGAGCGACGACCTCCCCTCGTTCGAGAACGACCACACGCGCACGCTCTCGCCGCGCACCGCGCTCGGCGTCAAGGGCATCGGCGAGTCGGCGACCATCGGCTCGACACCGGCGATCGCCAACGCGGTCCTGGACGCGCTCCGACCGCTCGGGATCACGCATCTCGACCTGCCGCTGACCCCCGCGAAGATCTGGGCGGCGATCCGCGAGGCGATCGCGCGGTAGGCGCCGCGCGGGAGCCGTGGATCTGCTCGCGCACTTCCCGGCGGGCTTGAGACCCCGCCCCGAGCAGGCGCGGCTCCTCGCCGAGCTGGGCCGCGCCTTCGCCGGCGCCGAGGCGGACCTGGAAGCCCCGCGGGTTTTCTTCGTGGAAGCGCCGCCGGGAGTCGGCAAGAGCCATGTCGCGGTGACGCTCGCCGCCTGGAGCGGCAGCGCGTACCTCCTGACCTCCCAGAAGCTCTTGCAAGACCAGTACGAGCGGGAGTTCGGCGGGCAGATCCAGCTCGTCAAGGGCCGCGACAACTACTGGTGCGAGCGCTATCCCGGGGCGCGGGTGACGACCTCGCACGGCATGTGCCGGCGGCCGCGCGGGCCCTCGTGCCAGTGCCCCTACGCCCGGGCGAAAGCCGCCGCGCTCGCGGGCCCGATTTTCTGCGCCAACACGACGTACTTCCTCACGCTGCGCCTGTGGCAGCGCGAGCAGCTCGAGCGGCGGCGTCTCCTGATCATCGACGAGGCGCACACCCTCGAGGCCCAGCTCGTCTCCGTCCTCACGGTGGCGTTCTCGCCGGCCGAGATGCGCGCGTGGTTCGGCGGGCCCCTGCCCCGGCTCGACTCCGCGGATGACTACCGGGGGCTCATGGGCGAGCACCTGGCCCGGCTCGAGGACCAGCGCGGGCTGATCGACCGGACCCTCGAGGACCTCCAGCCCCCCGGCGTCGGCCTCGCCGAGCTGCTCGCGCTCCCGCCGTCACGCGAGGAGCAGACGCTGATCTCCGAGCTGGACCGGCTCGACAGCGCGCTGGCGCGGGTCCGGTTCTTCGTCGACGCCGGCGAGGGCGAATGGGTGGTGCGCTACCCCGATGTCTCCGACGCCACGCTCGAGCTGGTCCCGCTCAGCGTCGCCCCGATGGCGCGCGACCTCCTCCTGGAAACCGCCGACCTCACGGTGCTGTCCTCGGCGTTCCTCGGGCGCCGCTCGGTCCTGGCCGAGTACTTCGGCCTCGCGGAGGAGCGCGTGCGCCAGCTCGCGAGCCCCTCCCCGTTCCCTCTCGAGCGGCGGGTGATCGTGTACCGGCCGGTCGGCGCGCTCTCCCGCGCCACCCTGCCCGACCTCGAGCCCGCCCTCTTCACCGAGGTCGCGGCGATCCTGGCGCGCCACCGGGACGAGAAGGGGCTCATCCACGCCGCCTCCTACGCCGCCGCGCGCCGCCTCGCCGCGGACCTCGCGGCGCGGGCGCCGGCGGAATCCCGACGCGTCATCTTCGTGGATGCCTCCGTGGCCAAGGCGCGCGCGCTCGAGCAGCACCGCGCCTCCCCCCTCGCCACGGTGCTCCTCTCGCCCTCGCTGCGGGAAGGCGTGGATCTCCCCGACGACTTCCTGCGATTCCAGATCCTCACGAAGATGCCGTACCCCGATCTCGGCGATCCCTGGACCGCGGCCCGGCAGGCGCGGGATCCGCGCTGGTACGCGCTCGAGACGGCCAAGGCCCTGGTGCAGGCGTACGGGCGCTCGTGCCGCCACGCGGACGACCGCGGCACGACCTACATCCTCGACGCGCAGTTCAAGCGCTTCGTCACCCGCTATCGCCCGCTCCTGCCCCCGTGGTTCCTCGACGCGGCCGAGGAGGCGCTCCGCGCCCACGCGGCCAGGGCGCCAAGCGCCGGGTAGCGGCGCGGGGCGCCGCCGACCAGCTCGCCAGCGGCGAAGAGACCGGGAAAACGGGGCGCTGGTCCGAGCAGCCGCTTCAGCCCCATTGGTGGGGACTCAGACCACCGTCGGCCGGCCAGCACTGCGCGATCACCCGCTCGGGGACTCGTGGGGCGCCCCAGTGCGGCACCGGGCCGCCACCGCTCATTCCGGGCGCCGGAAGTCGGGCCCGGTCAGCCGGCCGAGCGCGGTCGTGCCCGCCTGGGCGCCCCATTGCCGCCCCCGCAGCATGATGGCGCCCGCCCGCGCCTCCCGGCCGGCACCGTCCGGCACGGCGAAGCGCCGCTGCAGCGTGGCGCTCAGCAGCGAGAGCGCATAGCAGCACACGAAGTAGACGATGGCCACGAACCCGTAGATCTCGTACGACCGGTATACCCGGTTGTTCACGTTATTGGCCGCCCGGAAGAACTCCGTCACACCGATGATGTAGGCCAGCGAGGTTCCCATGAACAGAGCGATGAACCGACTGACGAGGGCCGGGCTCATGTTCCGGAGCGCCTGAGGCAGCACCACATGGCGCATGGCCTGGAGGTGGGTGAGCCCGACGGCCCGGGCCGCCTCCACCTGCCCTTTCGGGATCGACTGGATCCCCGCCCGGATCACCTCCGCCATGTAGCTCGTGTTGAACAGGATGAGGGCGAGGAGGGCCGCGTTGACGGGCGTCGTGGCCCGGCCGGTGAGCACGGGCATGAGGAAGAACACCCAGAAGATGACCATGATCAGCGGCACCGTGCGGAGAAGGTCGATGTAGAGGATGGCCGGCCACCGCAACCACCACCACGGGGAAAGCCGTAGCATCGCGAACATCGTGCCGCCTGCGAAGCTGCCAGCCATGCTGACCGCCGCAAGGATGACCGTCCACCGGAGGCCGGTGAGCATGTAGGGCAGGTTCTCGACGATGACCTGGAGATCCACGCCAATCAGCCCACCCGGAGGTCGAGCCGCACTGCGCGCTCGATAGCGGCCATGAGCAGCACGATCGAGAGCGCGAGGAGCACATAGAGGATCGTGATCGCCGTCGCTGCCTCGAAGCCCCGGAAGGTCATGGACTCGATCTGCTGGGTCTGGAACGTGAGCTCCGTCACGCTGATGGTCATGGCGATGGACGAGTTCTTGATGACATTGATGAACTCGATGCCGAGGGGCGGGATGACCCGAATCAGAGCCTGGGGCAGAACCACGTGGCGGATCGCCTGGTACGGCGTCATCCCGAAGGAGCGGGCCGCCTCGATCTGGGTGCGGGGAATCGACTGGAGGCCCGAGCGCATCACCTCGGCGATGTACGCGCTCGTGTAGACGGTGAGCCCGATCACGGCGGCCGGGAACGACTCGAGCCCGACCGCGAAGTACCAGAAGAAGAGCTGGACGATCAGCGGGATGTTCCGGAAGAACTCGATGTAAGCGCCGCACAGCCAGCGGAGGGAGACCGCGTCCGCCCGGCGGCCGATACCGATCACCCCGCCCAGAGCCAAGCTTAGCACCATGCTCGCGGCCGAGATCTCCACGGTCAGGAGGAGACCCTGCCGGAGCAGGTGCCGGTAGACCAGGAGCACGCTCCAGTCGAACGTGTAGGCCATGGCGCCGCCTCGGCGTGCGCCTAGAAGCGCGGCGGTCTGCGCATCGTGAAAGGATGCCCCGTCGGTTCGACCGAGCCGGCTAGCGCACTACAGCTTCCAGGGGAAGATCCGCAGCTCGGGATCGGGATCGACGCCGAGGAGCTTGCGGTGGACGGCCTTGTACGTCCCATCCTCCCACATCTCGATGAGCGCGAAGTTGATGAAGTCCCTCCACTTGGAGTCATTCTCGCGGACGGCGATCCCCATCGGGGCCTTCGACGTCGCTCCGCTCACCACTTCCAGCTCGGGATGGTCCTTCGCGAAGAGGTAGAGGGGGACGTCATCGTCCACGTAGGCGTCGGCTTTGCCCTGCTTCACCGCCAGCACCGCCTGCGGCTTGTCCTGGAAGACGAGCGTCTTGGCCCGCGGCTGCTCCTGGAGGACCTTCTTCTCCCACGGGGTGCCCTGGGTGAAGGTCACGGTCTTCCCGGCCAGACTCGCGTAGCCCCTGATCCCGCTGCCCTTCTTGACGAGGAAGCTGCCGCCGCTCAAGAAGTACGGGATCGTGAAGTCCACCACCTTCTCGCGCTCGATGGTGATCGTGAAACTCGCCGCCAGCACGTCGACGGTGCCGTTCGACAGCATCGGGATGCGGTTCGCGGAAGTCACCGGACGCAGGTCGAGCTTGACCCCCAGCTTCTTCGCCAGGTAGTTCATGATCTCGATGTCGAATCCGACGAGCTGCCCGTCCTTGTCCGTGTAGCCGAACGGGGGGTAGTCAGCCTTCACGCCCGCGATCAGCGTCCCTCGCTTCTTCACGACATCGAGCGTGGACTCCTGAGCCGCCGCCGGGCTCGCCCAGGCCACCGTCAGGACCGCCACCAGCACTGCTGTGAGCACCCGTGTCACACGCATCGTCGTCCCTCCTCCTCGGGTTCCCTTCCAGGACCGCGCGTCGTCAATGGGCCAGGATCTTGCTCAGGAACATTTGTGTGCGGGGGTTGGCCGGCCGCGCGAAGAAGGCCTCCGGAGGCCCTTCCTCGACGATGCGCCCGTCGTCCATGAACACGACGCGGTCGGCGACCTTCCTCGCAAAGCTCATCTCGTGCGTGACCACCACCATGGTCATCCCGTCCCGCGCCAGGCCGACCATGACGTCCAACACCTCGTTGATCATCTCCGGATCTAGCGCGGAGGTCGGCTCGTCGAAGAGCATGATCCGCGGCTGCATGGCGAGCGCCCGGGCGATGGCGACGCGCTGCTGCTGCCCCCCCGAGAGCTGACTCGGGAAGGCGTCGGCCTTCTCGGGCATGCCCACCCGGGCGAGAAGGTCCCGAGCCGCGCGCTCGGCCTCGGCGCGCGGCTGGCCCCGCACGATGACGGGCGCCAGAGCGATGTTCCGGAGCGCAGTCATGTGCGGGTACAGGTTGAACGACTGGAACACCACGCCGATCTCCGCTCGGAGCCGGCGCAGGTCGGTGCCGGGGGCGCCCAGCACCCGGCCGTCTACGATCACCTCGCCCTGCTGGACCGGCCCGAGGCCATTGATGCACCGGAGCAGGGTGCTCTTCCCGGAACCCGAGGGCCCGCAGACCACGAGCACCTCGCCGGCGGCGACCTTGAGGTCGACGTCACACAGCACTTGGTGGGAGCCGTACCACTTGCTCACCCGGCGGAACACGATCATCGAGCGCGGCTCAGCTCCTCGACAGCCGCGGTGATCCCACGGTCGAGAATGTCGGCGGCCCGGTCCAGCTCGGCATGGGTCGAGTAGAACGGGGGCACGAACCGAAGGACGCTCCCGTTCCGGCGCACGCTCAACAGGAGGCCGCCGGTCAGGCAGTGGCGGGAGATGGCCTTGCCCGCCTCGAAGTACGGCGCCCTCGAGTGGCGGTCCCGCACCAGCTCGATGCCCTGGATCAGTCCCCGGCCGCGGACATCGCCGATCACCTCGTGCTCGACCGCCAGCGTCTCCAGGTGACTCCGCCAGTACTTCCCGACCTCCCGGGCACGCTCGGGGAGGTTGTCGCCGACAATCACGTCGAGACTCGCGATGGCGGCGTTGCAGGGCAGCGGGTCGTTGGTGTGCGAGTGCCCGACCACGAGCCCGCGCTGCGCGACGACTTCCTCGATTTCGGCCGTGGTGATGACCGCGCTGATCTCGATGCCTCCCCCGAAGTGCTTGGCGATGGAGAGCAGGTCCGGGATGACGCCCTCCTGCTCGCAGGCGAACATGCTGCCGAGCTTGCCGAGCCCGGTCTGCGACTCGTCGAAGATGAGGAGCATGTCCCGCTCCCGGCACGCCCGCTTGAGCGCTCCCAGCCAGCCGGAAGGGGGCTCGATGACGCCGCCCGCGCTGAACAGAGGCTCGGTGATGACGGCGGCCAGGCTGCCGGTGGACTGGGCGTCCAGCACCTCCATGCTCCCCTTGAGGCAGGCCAGCTCGCACTTGGGGAAGGTGAGGCCGATCGGACAGCGATAGCAGTAGGGGGCCATGATCGCGTAGGTGCCGGGGGTCATGGGGCCGTAGCCCTGGTGCCAGCCGGCGAAGGTGAGCGATCGGCTCGCCTCCGACATCCCGTGGAAGCTCACGTGCGGGCTCGCCACCTCGAAGCCCCCCGTGTACTTCTTGGCGATGGCGACGGCAGCCTCGTTGGAATCGCTCCCCGAGCCGAGGAACATGGATTTCTTGAGGGGAGGCGGGGCGATCTCGCCAAGCCGGCGGGCCAGCTCGATCTCCTTCACGTTGAAGTAGCTGCTGCTGGCATGGATGAGCGTGTCGCAGCTTTCCTTGATGGCCTCCACGATCGTGGGGTTGCTGTGGCCGAGGGCGGAGCACATCTGCCCCGAGTTGTAATCGAGGTACTCCTTGCCGTTGACATCGCGGACGACCGAGCCCCGGCCTTCACTGAGGACGGGCCCGCTGAAGCTCCCCTTGTCCATGCGGCCGCGGAAGCTGTACTCGCGCGCGATCTCGAGCCACTGCGCCTCGGTGCGCGTCTCTCCCTGGGGGCCTGCCGCTGTCGTCGTGCCCGTGGGCTTGGTCATCATGGCGCCTCCTTGTGCTCCTGGCTCAGGCGAGCTGGGGGTTCTCTCTGAGAAGGTCGGCCAGCGCCCGGTAGGCGCGCTCCGCACTCAGTCGCGCCTGGCGACCGGCGGCGGCGGCATCCCCCTGGACGAGCGCGTCCAAGATGCCCCGGTGCTCCTCGAGCGAGACGGGGAGCCGGCCCGGCAGCGACATGGCGAGGTGCCGGTACCGGAGCGTCTGCTTGCCCAGGCTCTCGAGGAGTTGGATCAGCCGCCGGTTCGGGCAGGCGTCGCGGATGACCTGGTGGAACTGAAGGTTGAGGTCGTAGTACCGGTGCACGTCGTTCTCCTTCACCGCGCGGCTCATCTCGCCGAAGATCCGCCGCATGCGCTCCACACCCGAGGGCTTGACGTGGGGGCCGGCCCGACTCGTGTAGAGCTCCTCCAGGTGGGCGAGGATCTCGAACGTGTCGGTGACCTCCTGGGAGGTGATGGCCGCCACCTGCACACCCCGCGGCTCGTTGGACACCAGGCCCTCGCGCTCCAGCATGCGGAGGGCCTCGCGGACCGGAGCCCGGCTGACCCCAAAGGCCTCGGCCAGCGCCAGCTCGATGAGTCGCTCACGAGGCTTCCGATCCCCGGCGATGATTTCGGCCTCCAGCCGGGCCGCAATCTCGTACGCGCGCGATGAGGCGGGAAGGCGCGCTGTCTTCTTCACGGTCAACCGTCTTGTCGCCATTCTTGTCGACAATATGGCGCGACGGTAGCAGAAGCGCCCAGCCCGAGTCAACCGCGCTCTAGGGTGGCCCCTTCACGCCTCGCTCAGCCCGTAGAGCCGCGCGCAGTTGTCCCAGAGGATCTTCCGCTTGCTCTCCTCACCCACCCCCTCGAGCCCGAGGAAGGCGTCGATGGCGTGGGGGTAGGCCGAGTCGTCGTGGGGCCAGTCGCTGGAGATGACGATGTTGTCGTCCCCGAGCGCGGGGATCGCGTACCGGACGACCGCCTCGTCCGGCTCGACCGCCACCCAGCAGTGACGCCGGAAGTACTCGCTGGGGGGCCGCGACAGGGGGAACCGCGCGTCGTCGCCGAACTTCTCTACCCGCTCGTCCAGGGTCCAGAGCCACCACGGCACCCAGCTGCAGCTCCCCTCGAGAAACGCCGCCCGGAGTCCGGGGAACCGCTCGAACACCCCTCCGGTGAGCAGGCTCCCGACCGCGAGCATCATCTCCACCGGGTGCGCCGCGGCATGCGCCATCGCGAAGTTGTCCATGAAGCGCCGGCCCAGGTGCTCCTGGTAGGCCATCTGGATCCCGTGGAACGCGACGGGCACCCCGAGCCGTTCGGCCTCCGCCCACAGCGGATCGTAGGCCGGGTCGTACCACGGCCGGCCGTTGACGGGGTGGTTGGAGAGGACGAGGGCCACCGCCCCCAGTTCGCGCACGCACCGGCGAGCCTCCTCCACCGCGAGGCGCACCTCGTGGAGCGGCATCACCGCCGCCGCCTTGAGACGCGCCCGGTCCTTCTCGCAGAAGTCGGCCAGCCAGCTGTTGAAGGCCCGACACACGGCGGCCGACAGCTCGGGGTCCAACCCGTCGATGCCGATGAGGTGGGAGCCGATCGTGCGGAAGACGATGGCCACGTCGATGCCCTCCCGGTCCATCGCCTGCAGCATCGCCTGGGGGTCGTCTCCGCGGAGGTCCTCGGCCGGGTCGCGGTACCGCCCGCTCGCGACGTGGCGGACGCGGGCCTTCTCGCGCCGCACCCGCGCCAGCCGCCGTCGCTCGGGCCGATCGAGGAAGGCCGGGAAGACCCGGCCCTCGAACTGCCAGCCCTCCATGTTCGACCCCTCGATCGGCTCGAACCGCGGCGCGCGGTCCTTGAACCGCGGCTCCAGGTAGCGGAGCCAGAGGTCGTGGGGCTCCACGACGTGGATGTCGCTGTCCATGACCCTGAACCCGCGCTTGGCCATCCTCCGGCCCTCCTCGCCCGTCCCGTCGTGAAGCGCCCGGCGTCCCGGCTTCCCGCTCAGGCCTGACCGGCGGCCTGCCGCAGCGCGGCCCGCATCTGTCCGAGCGCCTCCTGCTGCGGCGTCCAGAGCCGCCCGCCGATGAGCCCTCCGTCCACCACGAGATCGTGGCCGGTGACGAACCGCGAGTCGTCGCTCGCGAGCCACACGGCCGCGTGCGCGATGTCGTCGGGAAGCCCCGGGCCCCGCAGGGGCTGCATCCCGGTAAAGATCTGCTGCATCACCCCGGCCGTCTTCTCCGCCGCGTCGTCCGGGAGTCCCGCCACCTTGCCGAAGATGCCGGTGACGATGGCGCCAGGGGAGATGCTGTTCACGCGCACGCCGCGCTCGCCCAGCTCCATGGCCACACAGCGCGTCAGGTGGATCACCGCCGCCTTTGCCGCGCTGTAGATCGTCGAGGACGAGTAGCCCGCCCGGAGGCCAGCCACGCTGCCGTTGTTGATGATGCTCCCCGAGCCCTGCTTCTTCATGACGGGCGCCGCGTGCTTCATACCGAGCATCACGCTGCGCAGGAGGACGGCAATGGCGGCGTCGAAGCGGTCCACCGGGATGGTCTCGATGCCGCCGGCCGGGGCGGGGCCGCCCGCGTTGTTGAAGAGGCAGTCGAGGCGCCCGAACCGGGACACCGCGTGGTCCAACACGGCCTTGACATCGGCCTCCCGGGTGACGTCCGCGCGCACGAAGCTCGCCCGCGGGCCGAGCGCCGCCGCGACGCCCTGCCCCAGATCCTCGCGGCGCGCGGCGATGACGACGGACGCCCCCTCCGCGACGAATATCTCCACGGTGCGGCGGCCGATACCGCTCGTGCCACCCGTGACGATCGCGACCTTCCCGTCCAGCTTGCCCATGGCGTCTCCCTCGAAGTGGGCAGATCGAGGCCGGCCGGCGCCTCCAACGAGGCAGCGCTACGTGTGGCGGGCGGCTGCGGCGGCCGCGCGCGCCGCCGAGCGACCCGCGATCCGGCCGAAGACCGCGCCGGCCATCAGCCCCGCGCCGCCGGGATAGTTGTGGTAGAAGAGGCCCCCGACCAGCTCGCCGGCGGCGAAGAGACCGGGAATCGGACGCTGCTCGCAGTCGATCACCTGCCCCGACTCGGTGATCCGGAGGCCGCCGAAGGTGAACGTGATGCCGGTGGTGACCGCGTAGCCCAGGTACGGCGGCGTGTCGAGCGGGAGCGCCCAGTTCGACTTGGGCGGCGTGATGCCGCGCGTGGCCTTGCCGTCCTTGATCGCCGGATTGAAGGCGCCCGGCTGCACGGCTCCGTTGTACTCGCGCATGGTCCGGAGGAAGCCCTCGACGTCGATCTCGAGCTTCCGCGCCAGCTCCTCGAGGGTCGACGCCTCGGCCTTCGTGACCTCGCGGATCCGGTACTCCTCGCGGAGCAGGTGAACGACCTTCTGGTCGAAGATCTGGAAGGCGGCACGCTGCGGCTGCTCGATGATCCGGCATCCGTACTTGACGTAGGTGTAGTTGCGGAAGTCCGCCCCCTCGTCGACGAACCGCTCGCCGCGGAGGTTCACGATGAGCCCGAGCGGATACGAGTGCTTCTGGAAGCCGTCGCCGACCTTACGATCGCCGTGCCACGGCGCGTTCAGGTCCCAGGCGACGGCGTGGCAACCGCTCCAGTGGCCCCACGGCAGGGCCCCGATGTCGAGCGCCATCCGGATCGCGTCGCCGGTGTTGTAGGGCGTGCCGCGCACGCGCGCGAGGTCCCAGTTGCGGCCGAGGTAGCGCGTGCGCATCTCGGCGTTCGCCTCGAAGCCACCGGCCGCGAGGACCACGCCGCCGCCCTCGACCGTTTCCGTGCCGCCGGGCGTCCGGACCTCGACGCCCGTGACCGCGCCCCGGGCGTCGACGACGAGGCGCCGCGCCTTCGCCTCGAAGCGGACGTCGATTCCCGTCTTGGCCGCCGCCGCGTACTCCATCTCGACGAGGCCGGGACCGCCGCCGACCGCTTCGAGGACGAGCCCGCCCCAGAAGCGAAAGCGATCGCCGACCCGGTAGGCCTGGCGGCCGAACATCGGGATCCACCGGACCCCTCTGTCGCGCATCCACCGCACCGTCGGCTGCGACTCGCGCACGAGGATCAGGGCGAGGTCCGGGTCCGCGCAGTCCTCGGTGACGCGCATCAGGTCGTCGTAGTAGGTGTCCTCCGGGTAGGGGTCGACCTCCATCGAGGCGGCTTCCTCGTCCGAGAGGTCGCCCACCAGCTCGCGCAGCTCGTCGAAGCTCTTGAACGCGAAGCGGAAGCCGCCGGCCGTGAAGAACGAGTTGCCGCCGCGCCACGCCTCGGGCGCCTTCTCGAGCACGAGGACGCGCGCGCCCTCCTCACGGGCGGAGAGGGCCGCGCACAGGGCCGCGTTGCCACCCCCGACGACGATGACGTCGTACGCCACGGGGCAGCCGGTCCCTAGCCGACGACCTCGCTCAGCTGCATCTGGGGCTTGATGTCCGTATAGTTGGGGACGTCGCCCATGATCTCCTTGCCGTGGACGCCCAGGCCCTTCTGCAGCTCCTCCGCCGATCTCAGGTAGACGTGGACGATGCACACGTAGGGCGCCGGCGAGCCCGGAGCGCCGCCGGCCATCCCCCTGGCGATCTCGTAGCGCACGAAGCCGAAGTCCTTCAGCCGCTGGGCCACCATGGGCATGTGCTTTTGCTGGAAGTAGGTGAGGTCGAACTTCTTGCCGGACTCGTTCGAATAGAGGACGGACAGGCAGATCATGGGCGCCTCCCGCGGTCTGGAATGATGCGTCGTACCCTACGCGGGGGGTTCGGACGTGTCAACACCACGTGCCTGGCACAGCATCTCGATCAGGACCTCGCGGGTCGCCGGGGCGCTCGTGACCTCGCGGGGGAACGGGATGCGGACGCTCCAGCGGCGCCGGCCCTGCCGGAGCCGGAGCTTGAACCCCAGGCGGTCCACCGCGGCCATCGTCGCCTCCTCGGCCTCGACGCCGGCGAAGCACCGCGCGTACGCGAGCAGCGCGTCGGGGTGGTCGCGGTTCATGTGCTCGAGGACCCCCGCCGCCGCGTCGGCCAGCGGGTCCGGGCGCGCCGCGCGGTATTCCGCGGCGTCGACCCAGCCCATGGCGGCGAACCCGCCGACGAAGTACACGTCGGCGACGTCCAGCCGCCAGAAGGCGAAGTCGCCGAAGTCCGCCCAGTACGCGGCCGTCTCGTGGCTGGCGAGATACGTCGCGCGCACGGTCGCGGCCTCGCCGGCCGGGACCGGCCTCGCCTCGCCCATCAGCGTGACACGGCCGGCGGCGAGCGGATCCCCCGTGACGCCCGGCTGGGCGACCAGGAGGCTCGCCCGGGGGTCGGCCTGGAGGTTCTGCGTGTGCATCGCCATCGAGCTGATCAGGAGGAGCGGCCGGCCCTCCCCGTCGAGCCCGTACGGCATGATCGACGCGAACGGGTGGCCGGGGTGCCTGCGCGAGAGCGTGGCGAGCGCGCCCGTGCGACCGAGGTACATGAGCGTCCGCGCCCGCTCGGCATACGTCGGCTCGGGGATCCGCGGCGCGTCGGATGCGCTCGGCGGGCCCGCGTGGCGGCTCACAGCATCTTGCGCAAGGCCGCGATCGCGTCAGCCACCTCGCGCCCCTTGGCCTCGATCAGATCGAGCAGCTCCTCGGGCGTGTCCTCGTCCTTCTTGGCGCTCACCGCCCGCGCCCGCTCGGCCTCCCGCGCCTCGCGCTCGTGCGGGATGGGAAGGAGGAGGATCCAGGTCAGCTCCGGAACGTACTGGAGCGCTGCGGCGCAGTTGGAGCGCCGCATGATGTCGCAGATGCTCTTGACGGCAGCGTCGACCGACTGCGGCGTCGCGAGACGCCTGCCGCTTTGAAAGCCCGATTTCAAAGCGCCGGCTCGGCGAACAGTTCCCGCAGCCCCTTGACTGCTGGCCGCCCTTCCTTCAGGAGCCACCGTGTGAAGAAGAGGACCTCAAGATTCTCGATGGCGCCAGTACGCGGGCTCCGTCGCGCGATCACGTTGTATTCGAGCTGTTCCGTCTCCTGGTCGGGGTACGGGGAGACCTTGTTGATGTAGAGGATGTCGCCCTCCTCGTCGTACTCGAACTTCAAGGCCGTTTCCATTCCACGTCCCCCTTCACCGGCTATCGCGTCGATTCTCCCGAGATCCCGTCTCGTCTTGAAATCTAGAAGGATGACATCTTCATTCTCAGGCAGGTCGAAAGTGTGATCTCGCGCGTTATAGTGTTTGCGGAAATTCCGGTCAATGGTTCTCAGTTCTCGAACCACGCACTTTCCATTCGCCGGATTTCTAATCCGGAGGTAGTCTCTCTTTAGAGCTGGTTGCGGCGACACCCACACCCATCCCTCGCCGGTTTCGTCATGAAGAGCCGCGAAGACACGGAATACCTTGGTGGCCATTCTCGTCCGCTACTCCCGCGTCGCGGTGAACGGACAGATCTGGTTGTAGGCGCAGCTCCGGCAGGCGCGGTAGGAGGGGGTCGCCTCGAAGCGCCGCGCGCGGATGCCCGCGGCCGCGTCCTTGATCGCCGCGACCGCTTCCTCGGCGTCCTCCTCGCCGGGCATGTGGCGGCCGACCAGGTTCGATTCGAGGAAGCGAAGCTCGACCCGTTGTGGGAACGCGCCCGTCATCTCACGCCAGGCAAGCGCGTAGATCTTGAGCTGGAGGCTGTCGGCCGCCCGCCGGTCGGCGACCTTCTGCCCGGCGACCTCGCCCGTCTTGTAGTCGATGATCGTCGCGCCCAGGAGATCCTCGTCGATGCGGTCGAAACGGCCGCGCACGCGGTCGGGTCCCAGCGTGAAGCCGAAGTCCTTCTCGACCCAGGTCGGTTTCGCCCCGTTCGCCTCCTCCTCGTGCCAGAAGCGGGCGAGCGCCTCGCGGCCGGCAGCCTTGCGCGCCTCCTCGTGCTCCCACGTGAGAAAGCCCTGGTTGTCCCACTCGCGCTCGTAGCACGCCAGGAGGTCCTCGAGCGAGGTGTAGTTGCCGGCGGCGCGACGCAGCAGGTAGTACTCGACGACCCTGTGGACCGTCGCGCCATACACGACCGGGTGGTGGCGCAGGATCGGAACGCGCAGCAGGTGGACGTAGCGGTACTTCAGCGGGCACGTCTGGTAGTCGTCCACCTGCTTGTGGCTGATCAAGAGCTCCTCGTCCGGCGCCATCGGCGGGAGCGCCCCGCCGTCGGGCTCGGCCGGCGGCGCGAAACACTCGATCTCCTCGATCGCCTTCGCCTTGAAGGGGCGCGCCGCGTCCTTCGGGAGGTCGAGCGCCTCCAGCACGAACTGGCTCACCTTGCGCTCGCGCGCGCCGCCGTAGTCGCGGGCGCTCGTCAGGTAGAGCTCGCGCTTGGCACGCGTCATCCCGACGTAGAAGAGGCGCCGCTCCTCCTGCTTGTGATAGTCGCCGGGCGGCAGCGACTCGCGGATCAGCTCGACCGGCACCTCGAGCGCCTCCTTCCGGCGGCGCAGCGGGAACTTGTCCTGGACGAGGTTGACGAGGAAGACGACGGAGAACTCGAGACCCTTGGCCTTGTGGACGGTCAGCACGTGCACCGCCGGCGTCTCCACGTCGGCCTCGGCGATGGCCGGGTCTTCGCCGGCGTCGATCAGCGCGTCGAGGTGGGTCACGAACTCGCGCACGTTGTCGTAGCGGAGCGCCTTCGAGGCGTCCTGGACACGGCGGAAGAACTTCGAGATGTTCTGCACCTCGGCCTCGTCGCGCGCCGTCGCAGCCTTCGACATGCGCGCCAGCCAGCCGGTGTCCACCAGGAATTGGTAGAGCAGCTCGCCCGTCGGCAGCTCGCGCGCCAGCTCCATGTAGCGCACGAGGTCGGCGACGAGCCGCCGGATCGCCTCGCGCCCCTCCTCGCTCGTTTCCTCCGACGGCTCGGGCTGCTTCTCGACGCCGCGCAACACGTCGAACAGCCACCGGTGGCGGCGGTCGGCGTGCGTGGCGCAGCGTGTGAGGTCCACGATCGGCACCTGGTAGAGGTCCGACGAGGCGAGGTAGTGCGTGCTGATCGAGTCGTCCGGGTGCGCGACCGCCCGGAGGAAGGCGATGAGCAGCCGGATCTCCGGGCGCCCGTAGAGCCCGGCGTTGCCGGAGAAGGTCCACGGAATCCCGCGGAGGTTGAAGGAGCGCAGGAACTGGTCGGCGTCGTCGTTCGAGCGCACCAGCACGGCGACGTCGTCGTACTTCCACACGCCCGTCTCGACGCGCGCGCGGATGAGCTGCGCGAGCGCGTCGGCCTCCTGCGTGGCGGTCTCGTAGTGGAGATGCCGGGGCTCGGGGCCGTCGGGCTCGCGCACGGCGGCGAGCTTCTTGGTGATCCGGTACGTCCGGCCCTCCTCGCCCTCCTCGAGCCGGTCGGGGTTGTTGAGGATGAGCCGGTAAGCCGCGTCGAGGATCCGGTGGTGCGACCGGTAGTTCTCCGTCAGGACGACGACGCGCGTCTGGGGGAAGTCCCGGAGGAAGCTGCGGAAGTTCGACACCGCCGCCCCGCGCCAACGGTAGATCGCCTGGTCGTCGTCGCCGACAGCCGCCACGTTGGCGTGGCGCGCGCCGAGGAGCTTCACGATCTCGAACTGCGCCCAGTTGGTGTCCTGGAACTCGTCCACCAGGATGTAGCGGAAGCGCCGCTGGTAGGCGCCGAGCACGTGCGGGCGCGCGCGCAGCAGCTTGAGGACGAGGGCGATCTGGTCACCGAAGTCGATCGCGCCACTGGCGCCCATCAGCTCCTGGTACTTCGCGTACGTCCGGGCCAGCTCGCTCTGCTGCGCCGCGCGCTCGCCCAGCTCCGCGTCGTCGGGCGCCGCCGCGGCGAGCCGCTCGGCGCACGCGGCGTACTCCTCCGGCGAGATGTCCTCGTCCGTGCAGCGGCTGATGAGCGTGATCAGCGCCTGGATGTGCCGGGTCGGGTCGCCGAGGGGACGATAGCGCTCGAGCGGCAACTCGAAGAGCCGGTCACGGAAGAAGATCACCTGCTCGGCGCGGTTCAGCACGCGGAAGTCGGGGGTGAGCCCGATCTCGAGCGCGTGCTCGCGCAGCATCCGGTCGCCAAAGGCGTGGAACGTGGCGATCTCGACGTACGCGTAGCCGTACGGGACGAGCGTGTCGACGCGCTCCTCCATCTCCGCCGCCGCCTTGTCGGTGAACGTGAGCGCGAGAATCTCCTCGGGGCGCGCCTTCTTCTGGGCGATGAGCCAGGCGATGCGGCGGGTGATGACGGTGGTCTTGCCGGTCCCGGCGCCGGCGACGATGAGCAGGGGGCCCGTATCGTGGGTGACGGCCTTCCGCTGCGCATCGTTGAGGCCGTCGAGGATGGGGCCACCCGGCATGCCGCTCCGACTATACCATCGGCCCCGCGGGTCAGCGGCGAACGGTCGGACCGCCGGCGAGGACCTCCTCGACGTCGCGCGCGCTGACCAGCGCGATGTCGCCCCACGTCGAGCACTTGAGCGCCGCGACGGCGCTCGCCGCGTCGACCGCCTCCTGGAGCGTGCGCCCCTGGAGGATCGCCCACAGGAACCCGGCGACGTAGGCATCGCCGGCGCCGATCGGGTCCACCACCTCCACCGCGAGCTTCCGGCTCGGGCGGACGACCAGACCTCCGTCGAGCGTGAGCGAGCCCTCCGGCCCCTGCAGCAGCGTGACCGTCGCCTTGGGCGCCAGGCGCGCCAGCGCGCCCAGCAGGTCCTCTCCCGTCCCGTCGAGGTCGAAGATCGTCCGCGCCTCGGCGTCCCCCAGGAACAGGTAGCGCGCCACCGGGAGGACCTCGCTCATGAACTCGCGCGCGGCGCTCGGTGACCAGAGTGATGCCCGGTAGTTCACGTCGAAGGAGAGCTCGGGCGCCTCGCGGAGGGCGCGGCGCACAAGCGCGCGGGAGGACTCGCCGAGGGCCGGCGTCACGCCGCTCAGGTGCACGAGGCGGGCGCGCCGGACCGGCTCCCAGTCGACCTCGTCCGGCGTGAGGCGCGCGAACGCCGAGTCGCGGCGGTCGTAGAGGATGCGGATCGGCCGCGGCGGGACACCGTACTCCATGAAGTAGACGCCGACGCGCGCGTCCTCGAGCAGACGCACGTGCGCGCAATCGACACCGTGCGCCGTCAGCTCGCGCCGGATCCGCTCACCCCAGGCGTTCGCCGGCAGGGCCGAGATCCAGGCGGTCCGAAGTCCGAGGCGGGCGCACGCGGTGGCGACGTTCGCCTCGGCGCCGCCGATCTGCACGTCGAGCTGGCGCGCCGTCTCGAGGCGCGCAGGCGAGGGAACCGACAGCCGGACCAGCACCTCGCCGAGCGTGACGAGGTCGTACATCTAAGCGTCCAGCCGGATCGTCACGGACGTCCCGAGAATCAACGACGACTGGATCAGCTCGGGCCGCCCGGTGAAGCCGAACACGACCCGCGCCGGTCGTCCCTCCATCGCCCAGGACGAGAACCGGCTGAGATCGAAGAGCGCGGCTGGCTTGCCCGTGCCGGGGTCGCGCGTCGCCTTGAGCACGAGCGGGGCCAGCTCCGCCCGGTAGACGCGCTCGACGTCGTCCGGCCCCTCGTCCTCCCGCCGCTGGCGGCGCACGACGAGGGTCTGAAGCGTCCCGTCCGCGCGTGGCCGCCATCGTCCGTCCGCGTGGTTCAAGACCGCGCTGATCACGTCATCCACGTGCGTCGAGTCCGAGAGGGATAGGGAGTCGTCCGCCGCCCGCAGCCGTCGCAGGAAGAAGGTCTCGCCGCGGAAGTGGTAGTCGATCGTCCGCCGGTCGTAGTCGTAGGCGACCTCCGACCGCGACTCCCGCCCCCAGACCTGGAACCAGGCGGTCGTCCGAACGGGCGCCCAGCGCGCGCCGCGCAAGACGCCGCTCGACTCGACGCGGTTGCCGATGCCAACGCCCTCCCCGACGATCCGGACGTCGTACCGGCCCGCCACCCGATCGACAGCCTCGTGGATCGTTCCGGCGAGGTGGAAGCTGAGCGTCTGGTAGAGGATACCGACCTCGACCGCGTAGGCTGCCCGGCGGGACTGTATCTCGGCGTGGACGCGACCCAGCGGTGCCAGCATGAACGCCAAGGGGAGTGTCAGAAACCGTCGACGGGTGGTCACGTGCCTGGACACGGCTAACCGGTTCGCCTATTCTAGCAGCGTCCAAGCGACAGAACTTGGTCGTTTGCCGGAACGCCTGCTAACGTAAGCGCGGGGCTACGGTGCGGCGGCACTATTCCTCCGAGAGAGGGCATCGGATGAAGCGAAACGCCGTCATCACGGGACTCGGCATCGTCTCGCCGATCGGCGTGGGCGTTGACCAGTTCTGGGAGGCTGCGAAAGCTGGTCGCTCCGGCATCGGGCGCCCCACCCTCTTCGACGCCTCCAAGCTCCCTCCGGACTGTCAGATCGTCGGCGAGGTCACCGACTTCGACCCTCGCGACTGGATGCCGGGCCACACGGCGAGAATGGCGGGTCGCTTCAGTCAGTTCGCAGTGGCGGCCGCGAAGATGGCCCGCGCCGACAGCCGACTCGACACCGCGCAACTTCCATCAGACCAGCTGAAGATCTCGATCGGCACCGCAATGAACGGTCAGATTGATCTAGGAGAGTTGACGTTCGAAGCCTTCCTCAGAGGGGAGGATGTATTGCCGTGGACGTGCCTCGAATACCCTGCTCATGCGGCAACGAGTCACGTAGCAATGGCAGCAGGTGCTCGAGGACAAACCGCGACGTTCGCGAGCGCGTGTGCAGCAGGTTTGGACGCCATAGGCTGGGCGGCAGATGAAGTGCGGGTTGGACAGGCTACTGCTGTCTTCGCTGGAGCCACCGAGACCCCATTATCAGAGTACTCCCTCATGCTGTTCCGATCGGTTGGCGTTCTGTGCAAGTGGCAAGGGCTGCCTCAGGAGGCAAGTCGCCCCTTCGACCGTCTGAGAACTGGATTGGTTCTGGCTGAAGGTGCCGCCATATTGACGGTGGAGGAGGAGGAGCACGCCAGGGCTCGCGGAGCAGACATCTATGCACGAATCCTTAGTTCAGCAAGCGCTACCGAAGGCACACATCTCCGAAAGGTCGATGACACTGGCGAAGCTATTGCTCGGGCCATGACGATGGCGCTTCAGCGCGCACAGCTCTCACCGGGGGAAATCGACTTTATCTGCGCCCACGGGAACTCCATGGAAGACTACGATGCGGCGGAGACCGCCGGAATTAAGCGGGTATTCGGACGACACGCTTGGAATGTGCCGGCGTCTTCGCTGAAGTCAATGTGCGGTCAGGCTTTAGCAGCCAGCAGCGCTATGCAAGTTGTCGCATCTTGTCTTACTCTACGCGACCAAATCGTCCCGCCGACAATTAACTATCAGGTTCCCGATCCGGCTTGCGATCTAGACTACGTCCCTAACTCTTCACGTGCTGCTCGCGTTCGCACTATCTTGATCCATGCGCACAGCCTGGGTGGATCTCACGTGGCGATGATTCTAGCCGCGCCCGATTAAGTAAGCTGTCACGTGGCGCAGATCTCCTTCTTCGGCCTCTCCGCGGTTCTTGTGGCACTTGCGCTGTTCGTGTGGCGAGCGAAACCCGGCAATCAGATTAACCGGTGGTTTGCAGTCCAGACCGTTTTCTTTGCAAGCTGGGTCTTCGGAATCGGGGGACTCCAAGGCGGTATCCATCTTGATGTCTGGGGACGCTTTACTTTCGCGAGCGCGAGCCTAATCCCAGCGGCCTTCCTCGCTTTTACGCAATGTTATCCTACTCCTAGCCGCTGGCCACAGCCTCTTCTTTCTCGGACAATATTCGCGATTGCCGTCGCTTTCGCAGTTCTCTCGCTCACGACTCCGTTGCTTGTCTATGACGTCTCTGTGGGTCCAGAGGGACTCGTGCGAAGGACGGGGCCTTTATATCCCGCCTTCTCGGTCTACTTCCTCATCACCTGGCTTGCGGCACTTTGTGTGTTCGTCCGGAAATGGCTCAACTCACGTGGCCGTGCTCGAGCCCAACTCCAATACCTTGGCACTGGCATTATCATTTCCGGCGCCGGAGGAATTGGAGTAAACCTCTTGCTCCCGCTCATCACGGGCCGCTCAACGTACAGCTGGATGGGCCCCTACTTCAGCCTTGTATTTGTCGCGATGGTTGCCCATGCCATCATTCGCCACCGCCTGATGGACCTACGACTCGCCATCAACAGGAGTCTCGCGTATGCCGTTGCGATCGTTTGCGTCTCCGCCGTAATTATCACCTTAGGGCGATTCGCCGTCAGGGGATGGACAGCCGGCACCGTTCCACTGCCTCACGATGTCTTGGTGATCCTCGTTGTCGGACTCCTAATGCTATCCACACCGATCCAGAGTCTATTCGATCGACTTATTGATCCGTACCTTTACCGAGGCCGCATCGAGTACCCGTCAGCACTGCGTGAAGCAACGCACCGACTCAGCCGCCTCATGCAACCCGCAGAGCTGGCAGCCGAACTCCGTCAAATTCTTACAGCAGCGTTTGTACCCGATTCTTTCGCGATGCTCGTCAAACCATTCGAAGCTCACGCTCTCGACCATCTTGGCGAAGACACGCCGGCGGTTGTAGACCTCCTGACCATTGCAATTCTTACAACCGATCGATCCAGCCCCTCTGTCCTAATGGTTAATCCGGGAGACGAGACAGGTCCGAGCAAGATCGCTCACGACGCCCTCCGCGCTTCAGGAATTGAAATCGTTGTGACGCTCGGCCGTCGTGGCCAGTTGCTCGGCGCCATCCTGCTGGGTCCCCGGAAGAGCGGAGACACCTACTTTGCCAAAGATTTGGCGTTCATCGAGTCGCTAGCTGAACTCGCCTCGATTGCTCTCGATAACGCCCTACTTTATCGGCAGCGTATTCAGATCCTCGAGTACTCCGAGAGACTGCTCGAATCACTCGACTCGGCGGTCGTCGCCGTCGACGTGGTAGGCAAGATCGCGAGCTTCAATCCGGCCGCAAAGACGTTGCTTGGATTGCGTGACGCCACCCGCGGCGCCCCGCTCGACGCGGTGCCTCCGGAAATCGGCTGGGCTCTTGCCCTCGCGATTCGTGGCTCATCAGCGCCCCGCGAAGTCGAGGCGAAGATTGACCACGAAGCTCGCGGTCTCCTGCCAGTTATTCTTTCGACCGCCGTCCTCCATGACGATCGCCAGGAAATCACAGGAGCTCTCGTCGTCGTGACCGACCTCTCGACCGTCAAGGCTCTGGAACGCAACCAGAGACGCGTCGAGCACCTCGCCCTGATGGCCCGCTTCTACGCGGGGATTGCACATGAGATTCGTAGCCCACTCACCTCGATCTCAAACTTCATCGCGATGCTCCCCGATCGATTCAACGACCCCGAGTACCGCGACACAGCCGTGCGTTTACTGCCCATCGAGGTTGCGCGGATCGTGCGTCTAGCGGATCGCCTGCGCCTGATGGCGCCAAGTGAGGGGGGCACACTCACCCGGGTCGCTCTCGGTCGCCTACTGAGCGACATAGTCGCAATCCACACCAGTGCGGCTGAAGAGCAAGGCGTGAAGATCCTTCTGCATTGTCCTGAGGAGCTACCCAGAATTCTTGGCGATACGGGTCAACTTATACAGCTCTTCGTCAATCTTTTGAACAACGCGGCCGAGGCGATGCTCGCTGGAGGACTTGTCCTCATCGAGGTTGTTCACATCAGCGAGCGTAGCGGCAGCGAGCTTATCAGGGTTCGGGTGATCGACGATGGCGTCGGGATCAGTCCCACGCTCCGCAATAGGATATTTCAGCCCTTCTTCACCACCAAGCCGGCTGGTACTGGGCTTGGTTTACCAATCTGTCGCGAAATTGCCGACTTCCATCATGCGCGTCTCGAGCTCCTGCCCCAGTCAAGTGGCCGAGGTACCATTGCCCAGATCGAATTTCCCTGCCTAGCGTTAGAGGCGACGGACCAACACGAGTCATTCGATTCACGCGGTGCTAGAGGCAGTCACGCTTGAGCGAAAGCTGCCTCACTTCCGAGTGACCTAAACGATGGTTCAATTCTCCCTGCTTGCCGTCGCTGCCACCCTCGTGGCTCTCGCAGCGTTTGTCTGGCGCGCTCGACCGGGGAACGCTATCAACTGTTGGTTCGCTGCGTTTACGATGTTCGTCGGGTGCTGGACTGTCGGCATAGCCGGTCTGCAATCCGGAACCTATCTTGAGGTGTGGGGGCGTTTCACGTTCGCGGCGGCAGCCTTCATTCCAGCTGCGTTCCTCGCCTTCACGCGATGCTATCCGACGCTAAGCCGCTGGCCATCACCTACGGTCATCCGAAGCACTCTCGTCCTTGCAGCTATATTCGCGTTCATGTCCGGATTCACTTCCCTCCTCTTCTATGACGTCTCGATGACCGAGCAAGGCCTGGCTCGCAAACCCGGTTCGCTCTATGTCCCATTCGCCCTCTATTTTGTAATCACCTTCGGCGGCGCCATCGCCCTCCTCATTTCGAAATGGTGGCACGTGCAGGGACTTGCGCGAGCTCAACTTCAGTTCCTGGGGAGCGGGGTCATCATTTCAGGCGCAGGGGCCATCAGCGCGAATCTACTCCTTCCACTCGCCACCGGCCGCTCCACATATGCGTGGCTCGGACCCTCCTTTGGTGTCGTACTTGTCGCCCTCGTGGCGCACGCGATCATTCGGCACCGCTTGATGGACCTGCGGCTGGTGATTCATCACGGGCTGGCGTACGCCCTGGCGATGCTTCTGTCCCTGGCGCCCGTGGCGGTTCTTCTCGCCTTCTTCTGGCCACGACTCTCGAGCCACCTGCGCCGCGGTGAACTGCTCATCTTTCTGGCGGCGATCGCGCTGGTCAGCCTGCTCGTCCCACTCACGAAGGATCTCGCCGAGCGAGTCCTCGATCGATACGTCTACCGGACGCACGCGAACTACCAGCGGATCGTTCGCGAAGCCAGCCAGGTTCTGACCGGCGTCCTGGAGCTCAAGGTGCTGCTGCCCTTCCTGAGCCGCACCGTCGCTGCCTCGACGGAAGCGGAAGGCGTCGGAATCTACCTGCAAGCCGGGCCGGACTTCGTCAAGGCCAGCGCCGAACGACGCCATCCCGAAGGCCGCTTCGAAAGCCCGGAGAGAGCGCCCGCCTCGGTCGCCGAGCTGCTGGTGGAGACGAGACAACCGCTGCTCGCCGAGGAGATCGCCCGGGAAGGGCCGTCCGATGGAACGCGGCTCGGCTGGCAGGACCTGACGCGGCTCAACTGGTCGCTCGTGCTGCCGCTCTTGTCGAAGAACGCCGTCATCGGCGCGATCGTCGTGGGGCCCAAGCGCTCGGGGGACCCGTTCTACCCTCAAGACTTGGATCTCCTGATGACGCTGGCCAACCAGGCCGGGATCGCGATCAAGAACGCCCAGCTCTACGCGCAGGTGGTTCTGGTGAACGAATACATCCAGAACATCGTGGCGACGATCGAGAGCGGGGTCGTGGCCATCGACCCAGCCGGCCGCATTACCTTGTTCAATCGGGCCGCCGAGCAGCTGACCGGCCACTCATCGGCGGAGATGACGCTCCAGCACGTGTCGGCCCTCCCGGCCTCCCTCAGCGAGCCGCTGCTCACCACGCTGGACGACGGGCTCGGTCGCACCGAGCCGGACGTCGACCTGCCCGGCGCCGGCGTGACCCGTCCCGTCATCTGCACGACCTCTCCCCTGCGCGACCCGGCCGGAAGCGTCCTCGGAGCCGTCGCGGTCTTCAGCGATCTGACCCCGCTGAAGGAGCTCGAGATCGAGCGTCGCCGGGCGGAGCGGCTGGCCTACTTCGAGGTACTGGCCTCGGGGATCGCGCACGAGATCAAGAACCCGCTCGTGGCCGTGAAGACCTTCGCCCAGCTCGTGCCGCGACGGCAGGGTGACGAGCGGTTCCTCGACAACTTCAGCCGCATCGTCACGCGCGAGATCGCACGGATGGAGCGGCTGGTGGACCGCCTGCGCACGCTCTCGCGACTGAGCGAGCGCCCGCGCCACTCGCTCGATCTGCGCACGCCGATCAGCGAGGCGCTCGAATTCCTCCAGGCCGCATTCGACGAGAAGCGGATCGCGGTGACGGTCGACCTCGGCGACGCGCCGCGCTTCGTCGCGGGCGACCACGGCGAGCTGGAGCAGCTCTTCCTCAACCTCACGCTGAACGCCCACGAGGCGATGGCGCCGGGGGGCGCGCTCGAAGTCCGACTCGCCGCCACCGAGAGCGCCGCGATCGTGACGGTCGCGGACACGGGCGCGGGCGTCCCGCCCGAGCTGCTCGAGCGTATCTTCGATCCGTTCTTCACCACGAAGCAGCGCGGCTCGGGGCTGGGTCTCGCGATCTGCGCCGGCATTGCCGACGCCCATCGGGCCAAGCTCCGGGTCGCGAACCGCACGGGTGGCGGGGCCATCTTCACCGTCGAGTTTCCGCTCACGGCGCCCGTCACGGCTCCGGTACAAGCATGAAGACGGTGCTCCTCGTCACGCCCGACGAGCGGCTGCGCGCGCGTCTCGGCCGGGCGCTCGCCGCCTACTCGGTGTTCGTCGCGCAGAACGACGGCGATGCTCTCAAAACGCTCCGGCTCATCGAGATCGATCTGGTGATCCGCGAGGGCGCCGGACCGGGACACGGGCTCGAGGCGTTCGTGTCGAGACTGAAGGAGGTCGCGCCGGAGGCCCTGACCATCGCGATCGAACCGGCACTGGACGAGGTCGACGCCGCCGATTTCGTCGTTCCCGGCGGTTTCGGCCAGCGCGAGCTCGAGGCCGCGCTTCGCCGCGCCGCCGAGAAGCACCGCCTCGCGCGGGAACTCGCGACCCTCCGTTCGCGGGCCGCATCCCCGCCGCCGGCCCCGTCCGCCGCCGAGGCCCCCTGGGACGGCGCCACGCTGGCGCGGATCCTGACCGAGTTCACCCGCGTGTTCGCCGCGGGCTTCGATCTCTCGCGGCTCCTCGACATGTTCCTCGACGCGATCGGCAGGCTGGTCCGACCCGTACGGATGGCGCTGCTGCTCCCCGACCCGAACGGCGAGGACTATCGGATCCGGGCACACCGCGGCTTGCCGCCGCAGCTCGTCGATTCGCTGCGCCTGTCGGCGACCACCGGGCTCTCGCGCTGGCTCGCCACCCAGGGTCGGCCGGCGCGGGTGCAAGACCTCGCCGACGCGGAGGTCACCCGCGAGCTGACGCTGCTCCAGGGCGTCGTCGCCATTCCGTTGCTGGCGAACGGCGAGCTGGTCGCGATGCTCGTCATCGGCCAGCCGGTGATGGGCGGACAGTACGATCGGCGCGAGACGGAAACCCTGTTCGATCTGGCGGCGCATGTGGCCACCGCGATCCGCAACATCGCGCTCCACGAGCAGCTCCGGCGCGAGATGGAATTCAACGAGCGGATCCTCGCGCACATGTCGAGCGGCGTCATCACGATCGGCCGCGACCACCGGGTGGGAACGCTGAACCGGCGCGCCGAGGAGATCCTGGAGCTCGCCGCGCAGACCGTCCTCGGCCAAGATCTCCGGGTCCTGCCGTCCCCCCTGGGCGATATGCTCTTCGGGACGCTCTCGTCCGGTCACGCGCTGGCCCGGTCCGAGATCCAGCTGGCGCTCCGCGGGCGATGGCTCGAAGTCTCGACGTACCCGATCTACGGCGATGAGCCCACGC
Source organism: Candidatus Rokuibacteriota bacterium (assembly GCA_016209635.1). Classification (GTDB taxonomy): domain Bacteria; phylum Methylomirabilota; class Methylomirabilia; order Rokubacteriales; family CSP1-6; genus JACQWC01. Next base: position 28,877 of record JACQWC010000153.1, read on the forward strand.
CGCTCGGCGCGGTCCTCGTCTTCGAGGACCTGACGGCGCAGAAGGAGCTCGCGAACCAGAAGCGCCAGGCCGAGCAGCTCCAGCTCCTCACCCGCGTCGTCGCGCGCATCGCCGACGAGATCAAGAATCCGCTCGTGTCCATCAACACCTTCATGGAGCTGATCGAAGAGCGCTTCGACGACCCGGATTTCCGCAAGCACTTCTCCGCCGTCGTGGGACGGGACGTGCGGCGCCTCGTCCAGGTCTTCGAAAAACTTGCGGGGCTCGTCAGCGAAGGTGAGTTAAACTTCGTGCCGGTGGACGTCCATACGGTCATTGATGAACTGGTGGCCGCGATCGAGCTGGGCGACGACACGATCGGCAAGCCCGTCCAGCTCGAGGTCGCCCGCGAGACGACCCCGCAGGTGGTCAAGGTCGACCCGGCCCAGCTCCGCAAGGCATTTTCCTACCTCGTCCGATACCTCGGCCACAACTCTCCCGTCGAGCCGGCGAAGGTCTCGATCTCGGTCGGACGGCATCCCGACGGGGACGGGGATGCGGGCGTCCGGGTCCTCTTCACCTCGCGCACGGCTGCGGTCGCTCCGGACAAGCTCCAGCGCCTGTTCGACCCGGTCCAGATGGTGCAGGAGAGCCTGATCGACGTCGGTCCGGCCGTGAGCCAGCGCCTGATCGAGGCCTTCGGCGGACGCCTGCGCCTGCGCCAGAGCCGGCACGAGCTGGCCTTCCTCGTGACGCTCCCCGCGGCCCCATGACCACCGCAGCACCGCCGATCCTCCAGTCGCGCATCCTCGTCGTCGACGACGAGTTGGGGCCGCGCGAGTCGCTCCGCATGCTGCTCAAGCCGTCCTACCAGGTGCGAACGGCGGAGAGCGGTCGCGTCGCGCTGGACGAGCTGCCGAAGTTCCGGCCCGATCTCGTGATCATGGACATCAAGATGCCCGAGATGGACGGGCTGGAGGTCCTGCGGCGCATCAAACGCATCGAGCCGTCCATCGAGGTCGTCATGATCACGGCGTACGCGTCGCTCGAGACGGTGAAGCTGGCCCTGACGCACGGCGCGTTCGAATACCTCATCAAGCCGTTCTCGCGCCAGGACCTCGAAGACGTCGTGCGCCGCGCGCTGCTCCGCCGCCAGGCCGACCTCGGCACGCGGGGCCAGGTCACGAAGCTGGTGGAGGAGATGCGGAGCCTGGCCGCGAAGACGCGCCAGCTCGAGGAGACCGCACGGCGGGAAGCGGCCGAGCAGTCGTTGCGGGTGACGCAGCTCTCGATCCTGAGGGAGATCTCCGGCACGATCGTCGGCCAGCTCGACCTCCACGAGGTGACGACCGCGGTCATGGAGCAGCTTCGCACGGCGCTCGGCTATGACAGCGTGATGGTCACGCTGGAGGCCCCGCCCTCGACCGAAGCCGAGAGCGCCTGCTTCGTGACCTGCCAAATCCGCGACGCCGAGGGGCTGCTCGGGTACCTCGTCGTCGACAACCGCCCGTCCTGGCGTTCCATCGATCCCCGCGAGCGCGAGCTCCTGGAGATGCTCTCGGAGTACCTCGCGATCGCCGTGCGGAACTCACGGCTGTATGGCGAGATCGCCGAGACCAAGCGCTCCCTCGAGCAGCTGATCGCGTCGGCCGGCGACGCCATCATCTCCGTGAACGCGTCGAACTACATCCACGGCTGGAATCCCGCGGCCGAGCGCATCTTCGGGCTCGGCGCGGGCTCGGCGGTGGGCCGTCCGATCACCGACTTCCTGCCGAGCGCCCACTACGCGGAGGCCCGGCGGCGGCTGGCGGACGGCGCCCCCATGCACGCGTTCGAGACCACGACGACGTCCGGACGGACGCGCCCGACCGAGCTCGCCGTGACGCTGTCGGCGCTGCGCGACCGCCAGGGGCAACTCGAAAAGCTGATCGCCATCGTTCGTGATGTCACCGCGCAGCGCGCGCTGGAAAACCAGCTGCACCAGTCCGAGAAGTTGACGGCGCTCGGGCAGCTCGCGGGCGGCATCGCGCACGACTTCAACAATCTCCTGCAGGCGATCCTCGGCTACGCCCAGCTCATGCGGCAGAATCTGGACAACGCCGAGCTCGTGCAGCGGTCGCTGCGGGTGGTCGAGGATGCGGCGCTCGACGGGTCCGAGACGGTGCGCCGGATCCAGCAGTTCTCTCGCCTCCGTCCGGATGAGGAGTTCATGGCCGTCGACGTCAATCAGATCGTGCAGAACGCCGTCGCCATCACCCGGCCACGCTGGGATGAGAAGATCGCCCACGAGAATCGCCCCCTCGACCTCCGGCTCGAGCTCCGGGCCGTCCCGCCCATCAACGGCCGCCCGGCCGCGCTGACCGAGCTGATGACCAACCTGATCCTCAACGCGATGGACGCCATGCCCGAGGGGGGCACGCTCACGATCGGCACGCGCGTGGAGGACGGGCGGTCGGTCGTCGTGACGGTCGCCGACACCGGTATCGGGATGCCCGAGGCGGTGCGCCGCCGCGTCTTCGAGCCGTTCTTCTCGACCAAGGGCGAGCGCGGCTCCGGCCTCGGCCTCTCGATGGCGTACTCCATCGCGAAGCGCCACGGCGGCGAGATCGGCGTCGAGAGCGAGCCCGGCCGCGGGGCGATGTTCACGCTCACCTTCCCGGCCGCCGCCGAGGCCTCCGGAAAGGCGACGCCCGCCTCGGCGACCCGGCCCCGCCGGACGGCGCGCATCCTCATCGTGGACGACGAGCCGAAGGTGCTCGGCACACTCGCGGAGATGCTCAAGAGCGCCGGTCACACCGTGACACCGGCGTCGACGGGCGCCGCGGCGCTGGCGGACTACGCACGGGGCCGTTTCGACGTGGTCCTCACCAACCTCGGCATGGTCGGCATGAACGGCTGGGAGCTCGCCGAGCGGCTGCGCGTCGTCGATCGGTCGGTGCCAATCCTCTTCATCACGGGCTGGGCGCTGCGCGACGAGGACCATCCTCGCCTGATGACGCTCAACATCCACCGGTGTCTCTTCAAGCCCGTGCGTCCCGACGAGCTCGACGCGGCGATTCAGGCCGCGCTCCAGCCCGCCTGAGCGTCTCGCCAGCTGGTCGGCTGGCACGCGACTCGTGGATTCGTGTTGCGGACTCCAACCCGCTCCGCTATGTTCGAGACGCACGAGCAAAAGGGGGCTCGAATTCTTGTCGCTCGGCGTCTTGTTAGCCCTTGGTAAGTAGCGTCGTGGCGCATGGCGCAGGAGGGTGCGATGGGAAAGATCAACTGGAGTCGGGTGTTTTTGGGCGGGTTAGTCGCGTGGGTCGTAGCGATCCTGCTTGGGGGCGTAGCAATGTTTCTCTACGTGCGAACCGAGGTGACTGCGACCTGGAAAGGACTGGGCCTCGAATTCCCACAAGGGCCAGGGCTTGCTGTGTTCTGGCTCGTGTTCGTCTACGTGGCCGTGGTGATGGCTATCTGGCTATATGCGGCCATCCGGCCGCGCTACGGGCCGGGGGTAAAGACTGCTGTGGGCGCCGGCCTAGCCTTCTGGCTCATCGGAAAGTTCCTGCACACGATGTTCCTGGGTGCGGTAGGAGTGTATCCCATACGGTTTGTGGTGATAAGCATGGCCACCGACCTGGTGGTGACGGTCGCGGCTACGGTCGCGGGCGCCTGGATGTACAAGGAAGAGTAGTCGCGGGCCACTGGAGTGGCAGCGGTGGCCGCGAGGAGAGGCGGTTCAGGCCTTCTTCATGGGCCGGCCGCAGCAGATCTTCTGCGCCATCGCGACCTTCCCGCACTTCGCGCAGCGGAATCCAGCCATCGTCCTACAACCGCTCGATGATGGTGGCGATGCCCTGACCGAACCCGATGCACATCGTCTGGAGCCCGTAGCGCGTGCCGGTGCGCTCGAGTTCGTGGAGGAGCGTGGTCATGAGCTTGGCGCCCGTGCAGCCCAGGGGGTGGCCGAGCGCGATCGCCCCGCCGTTCACGTTCACCTTCGCCATGTCCGGGTGAAGCTCGCGCTCCCAGGCCAGCACGACCGACGCGAAGGCCTCGTTGATCTCGAAGCGATCGATGTCGTCGAGCCCGAGCCCGGCCTTCTTCAGCACGCGCTGGGTGGCCGGGATCGGCCCCGTCAGCATGATGGTCGGATCCACGCCGGCCAGCGCGGTCGCGACCACGCGGGCGCGCGGGCGGAGCCCGAGCGCCTTCGCCTTCTCGGCCGACATGACCATGAGCGCTGCGGCGCCGTCCGAGATCTGCGACGAGTTGGCCGCGGTCACGACGCCGTCGGGCTTGAAGGATGGCTGGAGCGCGGCCATCTTCTCCCGGTTCACGGGGACCCGCACCCCCTCGTCGGTGTCGAACACGGAGCCGTCGGGGAGGTTCACGGGGACGATCTCGCGCTTGAACCGGCCCTCGGCGATCGCGCGGCCCGCCTTCTCGTGGCTCTCGGCGGAAACCGCGTCCAGCTCCTCGCGCTTGAGCCCCCACGTCTCCGCGATCAGCTCGGCGGAGATGCCCTGCGGGACGATGTTGTATCGCTCCTGGAGCCGGGGCGACAGTGGTCCCGCGCCGGGCCCCGTCGCGTTCGAGCCCATCGGCACCCGCGTCATGTGCTCGACGCCGCCGGCGATGACCGCCTCATACTGTCCCGACATGACGCCCATGGCGGCGAAGTTCGCCGCCTGCTGGCCCGAGCCGCACATCCGGTCGAGCGTCGTCCCGCAGACGTCGAGCGGCAAGCCCGCGATGAGCGCCGCGTTCCGCGCGATGTTCATGCCTTGCTCGCCGAGCTGGTCGACGCAGCCGAGGATCACGTCCTCCACTTCGGTCGCATCGATCCCGACGCGCTCGACCAGCGCCCGCAGCGTAAGCGCGATCAGGTCGTCCGGGCGGATCCCCGAGAGCCTGCCGTTCCGCTTCCCCACCGCCGTCCGCACTGTCCCCACGATCATCGCGTCTCGCATCGCGTCCTCCCTCGTGCGACTGCACCTCGTCCGACTGAACGCGGATTCATTCTACCGGGGCGCCGGCGGAGCCGCAATGCGGCGCGCCACTCCCGGATCGCCTACGTCGCGCGCTTGACCTGGTCGGCGAGCTTGCAGAAGGCGCAGACCGTGCCGGTCGTCACCTGACCGCAGCGCGCGCACTCGCGGAGCGGCGGGGCCGGGGCGCCCGCGAAGACCGGGCGCGCCCGCTCGAGGAACCCGAAGAGGAAGTTGTGCTTGGCGCCGGGCGACGCTTCCTCCAGGCGGTTCAGGATCTCCTTGTGGGCGATCGAGGTCGCGCCCTCGGCGAACGGGCACTCGTCCACGATGTAGTCGATCCGGCGGAGGAAGGCGAACGCGGCCGTCTCCCGCTCGGAGAGCCGGTAGAGCGGCTTCACCCGGCGCACCAGCTTCGCGTGCGTGGAGGGGAGCGCGGGCGACTGGCGAGGCAGCGCGTCCGTCTGCCAGTGCATCACCGAGCCGAACAGCGTCGCCGCCTCGTCGTCGAGGTTGTGGCCGGTGGCGACGACCGGGAAGCCGTGCTCGAGCGCGGCGCGGTTCATCAGGTAGCGCTTGGAGAGCCCGCATCCGGAGCAGGGCGGCCGGCGAGTGACCCGCTTGATGACGGGCACCGGCGCCCCGACCGCCTCGGCGACGCTCGAGACGATCAGGGGCACGCCCCGCGCCGAGGCGAACCTTTCACACGTGGCCCGGGATTCGACGGAATAGTCGAAGATGCCCAGGTCGAGATGGAGGCCGCTCGTCTCGTACCCCTCGTCGATCAGCACGTCCCAGAGGGCGAGGGAGTCCTTGCCGCCCGACACGGCGACGAGCACCCGCTCGTCGCGGGTGAACATGCGGTGCTTCCGGATGGCCTCGCGGACCTGGTTGCGGAAGAACTCGAGGAAGTCCGGCGCGCAGAACGCCGCGTTGTGCCGGCGCAGCTCGATGCTCGCCTGCTCGCCGCACTTGCGGCACTTCACGGCCGGGTCCCCCCACCGCCCGACATCACCGGACGCAGCTCGATCGTGTCGTGGTCGGCGACCACCTGGTCCGCGGTGATCAGCGTGTCGCCGCGGATCACCAGGACCGTCTCGGGGATCACGTCGAGCTCCTTCAGGACGTCCTTCACGCGCCGCCCGCCCGCCACCTCGATCTCGCGCCGGGGGTTTCGGAGGACGACCTTCATCGGCCGCAGTATACCCCCATCTACTACGGCTCGATGTACGGGGGGTCGACGACGTCGATCCTCGTCAACGTCCCCGGCGAGGCGGCCTCCGTCGTGACCGCCATCGACGGGTACCAGATGACCAAGCAGGGGCGGGCCGGCGCCGCGCTCGCCGTGGCCGCTGTCGGCTCATTCTTCGCCGGCTCGATCGGCGTCGTCGGCATCATGCTGTTCGCCGCCTGGTTGGCGGACCTCGCCCTCCACTTCGGCCCCCCCGAGTACTTCGCGATGACCGTGACGGGCCTGGCGCTCCTGTCGCGCCTGTCGGGCGGCTCCGTGCTCCACGCGAGGCGGCGAACAACGGCGCCACCGCGGGCGCGATGGTGCCACTGCTCTCCCTCGGCATCCCCTTCTCGCCGGCCACGGCGATCCTCCTCGGCGCGCTGGTGATCCACGGTATCCAGCCCGGGCCGCTCCTGATCGCGCAGCGGCCCGAGGTCTTCTGGGGCGTCGTGGCCAGCATGTATATCGGCAACGCGATCCTCCTGGTCTTCAACCTGCCCCTCGTCGGGATGTTCGTCAGCGTGCTGCGCCTGCCCCAGCACGTGCTCGCCACGCTGGTGCTGCTCCTCTGCCTCGTCGGCGCCTACAGCCTGAACAACAGCCTCCTCGACCTCTGGGTGCTCGTGATCACGGGCATCGCCGGCTACGGGCTGCGGAAGCTGGGGATCGATCCGGCGCCGCTCATCGTCGCCCTCGTCCTGGGTCCGTTGATGGAGAAGACCCTCGTCCAGTCGCTCTTCATGGTGCGGGGCGACTGGACGGAGATCGTCGGGCGTCCCCTGACGTTCGCGATGCTCGCCGCGGGGGCACTCGCGCTGATCGGGCCCCCGCTGGTCCGTGTGCTCCGCCGCCGGGCGGGGCGCGGATCACCTCCGGCCTGACGGGAGCGTCTGCGCTACTTCGAGGCCAGGACGATCGGGCCGGTGGGCGTGTCCACGCCGCCGGCGGGCTCGAGCGTCACCGCGAAGACGTCCACCGGCGGCCCGGCCGCCGGCGGCGCGCGGTGACTCCCACGGCCGGAGGCGTCGACCTCGAAGAGCCCCGCCGCGCGTGGCGTGCCGCCCGCGATCGTCCAGAGCTCGTACGTCTTCCCCGGCGGCGCCGGCGGGAGCTTCTCGACGAAGACGTGGCCGCCCGCCGTCGCGTGCCAGATCACGCGGCCCGTCGCGTCGGGGCTCGGCCCGGCACCGCGGAGCGCCAGGACGCGGGTCGCCGGGTCGCGCAGGAGGTCGACGACGCTCTGGTAGGCAGCGACCTGGGCCCGCAGGGACGCCTCCTCGCGCTGGAGGCTCCGGCGCAGCGCCGCCATCTCTCGGGCCATCGTCCCGAGGCGCGCCTCGTAGTAGCCGGCGACGTAGGCGCCCGTCAGCGCCGAGCCCACGACCACCGCGGCGGCCGTTCCCACCGCCCACCGGACCCAGCCGCGGCGGGGAGCCGGTGCCCGGGCAGGCGCAGAGGATTCCACCCGAGCGCGACGGAGGAGCGACTCCCTCACGTCGGGCGGCGGGATCCTCGGCGGCCCGGCGAGCGTCGCCTTCGCGAGCGTCTCGGTCGACTCCCGCAGCGCCGCCTCGCACCGCGGGCACCCCTGGGCGAGGTGGCGCTCGAACTGCGCCAGCTCGTCGCCGTCGAGGGCGCCGACCGCGTAGACCTGCGCCAGGGTCTCGAAGACTTCGTGGTTCATGCCGGTCGTTCCACGATTTCCCGGAGCCGCTCCAGCCCCAGGCGGATCCGCGTCTTCACCGTGCCCAGGGGCTGCTTGAGTCGCTCGGCGATCTCCGTTTGCGTCAGCCCGCCGTAGTACGCGAGCTCGAGGACCTCTCGCTGGGTCGGCGCCAGCCGTTCGAGCGCGGTCCGGATGATCCCGCGGTCCTCGGCCTGCTCCGCCGCGTCACCGCCGGGCTGCTCTGGCGCGGCGGCGACGGCCTCGTCCACCGGCGCGACGAACGTCTCGCTTCTTCTACGGATGGACCGCACCCGGTCGATTGCGCGCGTCCGTGCCCGCATGACAATCCACGCCTCGGGGCTGCCGCGCGCGGCATCGTACGTGCCCGCCGCCTCCCAGGCCCGCCAGAAGACCTCCTGGAGGACGTCGGCGGCATCGGCGTCCGCCCGGACGATCCTCAGGACCAGCGGGTAGACGAGCGGCGCGTAGCGATCGTAGAAGTGCGCGAAGGCGTCCCGGTCGCCGGCCGCCATCCGGCGGATGAGGTCTTGACCCGAGATCGCCATGCGCGTCCTTGACTATCAGACGCCCCGGGCATTGACAAGCGGGGGGCGGGCCATCCTCAGGCGCCGCCCGCCTGATCCACCACCACGCGGAGCGGCGGCGCGGCCGCGCGCTTCGGCTCGCCCATGTAGATCGTCCGGTGCGGGAACGGGAACTCGATCCCGTGGGCGTCGAACGCCTTCTTCAGGCGGCGGTTGAACTCGCGAGCCACGCGCCATTGCTTGATGGGTCGCGTCGTGACGCGACACTTGATGATCACCGCCGAGTCGGCGAACTGGTCCACGCCGAGCACCTCGAGCGGCTCGATGATGTCGGGACCGAACTCGGGATCCTGGCGCAGCTCCTCGCCGACGTTCGCGATGATGCCCATGACCGCGTCGGGGTCCTCCCGGTAGGCGACGCCGATCTCGAAGACGTAGCGGGAGTAGTCCCGCGTCATGTTGGTGACCCGCTCCACGCCCCCGTGGGGGACGATGTGGACGTTCCCCGCGAGGTCGCGCAGCGTGAGGGTCCGGAGCCCGATGGACTCGACGAGCCCGCCGGTGCCGCCGATGACCACGACGTCGCCCACCCGCACCTGATCCTCCAGCAGGAGGAAGAACCCACTGATCACGTCCTTGACCAGGCTCTGCGCGCCGAAGCCGAAGGCGAGCCCGCCGATGCCCGCGGCGGCGAGCAGCGGCCCGAGGTTGATGCCCAGCTCGGACACCACGAGCATCACGCCCACGCCCAGGATCACGACCACGATCGTGCGCTGGATCACGTGCGTCAGCGTGGCGACGCGCTTGGCCTCCTCGGTGTCGGGCTCCGCCTTCACGATGACGCCGCGGAAGCGGTTGACGAGCGGCCGGCTCAGCCTGAGGGCCACCCAGGTGAGCACCAGGATCAGCGCGATCCGGCCGACGGGTTGCAGGGACTTCAGCCAGTGACTCTCGAGCATGGCGTCCATCAAGCACCTCCGGTGGTCGCCGGCCGCGTCCTCAGCCTCCGAGGGGTCCCCGGGGCTCGCGCCGGATGACGCGGCGGGCCTTGAGCTCGTAGCGGGGGAGGCTGCGCGGCGGGACGGGCTCCACCGGGAGCCGGATGCCGAGGCCGACGCGCAGGGCCTCCTGGATCGGGCGGGCCGTCCCCGCCTCCCCGATCTCGACCAGGACGCGGACCTCGTCGAGCTCCCCCTGACGGAACACCTCGATCTGGAACTCGTCGACGGCGGGGAAGCGGCGCAGGATCCCCTCGATCGCTGCCGGAAAGACGTTGACCCCGCGCACGATCAGCATGTCGTCGAGCCGCCCGAGGATGCCGCCCTGGAGCCGCATGAAGGTCCGCCCGCAGGGGCACGGACCGTCCGCCAGCCGGACCCGGTCGCCGGTGCGGTAGCGGATCGCGGGCGATCCGGCGCGACCGAGATTGGTGAGCACCAGCTCCCCCTCCGGCGCCGGCGCGCCGGTCGCGGGGTCCACGACCTCGGCGATGAACTCGGACTCGTTCACGTGGATGCCCGCCTGGGCCTCGCACTCGTAGCCGTAGGCGCCCATCTCCGTCATGCCCGCGTGATCGAACGCGCGCGCCCCCCAGCCCTCCTCGATGCGCGCCCGGACCTCGGGGATCCCGGCGCCCGGCTCGCCCGCGTGCACGGTCACGCGTACGGGGAGCTTGCGGAGCTCGACCCCGCGCTCGCGCGCGACCTCGACGAGGTGGAGCGCGTACGAGGGGGTACAGACGAGGGCGGTCGCGCCGAGCGCCTCCATCCAGGCGAGCCGTGTCGCCGAGTCCTGGCCGCCGCCGGGAATCGCCAGGGCCCCGAGCGCGCGCGCGCCCTCGAACCCCGACCAGAAGCCGACGAAGAGCCCGAACGAGAACGGGAAGAAGACCCGATCGGCGGGCGTGATCCCGGCGCCGCGGAGGACGAAGCCCCAGCACCGGGCCCACCACTCCCACGACGCCTGGGTGTCGAGCCAGCGTAGCGGCGCGCCGCTCGTGCCGGAAGTCTGGTGGACGCGGACGTACCGCTCGAGGGAATAGGTGAGGTTCGTCCCGAAGGGCGGATGCGCCGCCTGGTCGTCGACGAGCTCCTGCTTCACCGTGAAGGGCAGCCGCGCGACGTCGTCCCAGCCGCGGAGGTCGGTGGCCGACCCGAGACCGGCGGCCCGCCACTTGCGGGCCACGAAGGCGTTCGCCGGCCCTCCGTCGCTGGAGGGCGCCAGCAGGGTCTCCCCGAGCGCCAGGAGGCGGCGCCACTGGAGCGCGCGCAGTCGCTCGGGCGTCAGGGTCTCGAGCGTGGGATCGAACACGTCAGCCGCGCGCGTCGTCCTTCGCCGCGTCCTGAATGTAGAAGGAGCCGGTCGCGACCGCCACGAGCCGATCGCCGCCGTCGCGGACGGTGGCGTCGAGGACGCCGATGCGGCGGGTCCGCGCGACCACCCGGGCGTCGGCGGCGAGCGTCCCCTCGGAGACGGGGGCGAGGTAGTTGATCTTGATCTCGAGGGTGGCGCAGCGCTCGCCCGGTCCGAGCTGCGACACGAGCGCCCCACCCATCGCGGTGTCGACGAGGCTGTAGACCACGCCGCCGTGGACGACCCCGTAGGGGTTCATGTGCTCCGGCCGGACCGTGAGATCGAAGCGGCAGGCGCCGTTGCCGGACGACGTGCGTCGAATCCCCAGCAGGCGGACCAGCGGCCCCGGATCGGACGCCCCCTCGTCAGTCACGCAGCTTGAACCGCTGGATCTTCCCGGTCGCGGTCTTCGGCAGCTCGGCCACGAACTCGATCCACCGGGGGTACTTGTACGGCGCGATCTTGTCCTTCACGAAGGCCTTCAGCTCGTCGGCAAGCCCCGGCGCCGCGCTCGCCGGCTCCTTGAGGACTACAAAGGCCTTGGGCTTGACGAGGCTGTCGGTGTCCTCCTTGCCCACCACCGCGGCTTCCAGGACTGCGGGGTGCCCGACGAGCGTCGCCTCCACTTCGACCGGCGAGACCCAGATCCCGCCGACCTTCAGCATGTCGTCCGAACGCCCGCAGTACCAGAAGTAACCGTCCTCGTCCTGGTAGTACTTGTCCCCGGTCTGGATCCAGGAACCGAAGAGCGTCTCCTTCGTCTTCTCGTGCTTGTTCCAGTAGAAGGCCATCGTCGAGTCGCCCTTGACCCGGAGGTTGCCGATCTCCCCCCGTGGCACGGGCAAGCCCGCGTCGTCGACGATGCACGCCGCGTAGCCGGGCACGGGAAGCCCGGACGAGCCGGGCCGCGCGCTCCCGGGACGGTTCGACAGGAAGATGTGCAGGATCTCCGTCGTCCCGATGCCGTCGACGATCTCCACGCCGAACCGGTCCCGCCAGCGCTTGTAGATCTCGGCGGGCAGCGCCTCTCCCGCCGAGACGCAGACACGCAGCGACGAGAGGTCGTAGCGCGTCTCGGGCTCCTTGGCGGCGAGCATCGCCGCGTAGAGCGTCGGGACGCCGAAGAAGATGGTCGGGCGATGGCGCGAGATGACCTCGAAGACGCCCTCGGGCGTGGGCCGGTGCGGGTAGAGCACGCTCTGCGCCCCGACCCCCATCGGAAAGTAGCCCGCGTTCCCGAGCCCGTACGCGAAGAAGAGCTTGGCCGCCGAGTAGACCCGGTCCGTCGCCCGGAGTCCCAGCACCTGCTTCGCGTACGTCTCGGTCGAGACCACCATGTCATGGTGGAGGTGCACCGCGCCCTTGGGGAAGCCGGTGGATCCGGACGAGTAGAGCCAGAACGCGGCGTCGTCGCGCGAGGTCGACGCGGGGGCGAGGGTCGCCGACGCCTTGGCGACGCGATCCTCCCACGAGAGATAGGCGCCCGGCGGGCCACCGGCGACGAGCACGTGCCGGAGGTGCGTCGCCTGCGGGAGCATCGGACCCGCCTCCGCCAGGAGCGGCGCCGAGACGACGGCGACCCTGGCGCGGCTGTCGTTCAGGAAGTAGAGGTAGTCGGCGCCCCGCATGAGCGTGTTCACCGGAATCGGGACGGCGCCGATCCTGATCGCGCCCCAGAACGTGCCGAGGAACTCCGGCGCGTCGAGGCAGAGCATCAGCACGCGATCCTCCATCTCCACGCCCAGCTCGAGGAGCGCGTTGCCGGTGCGGTTCGCCAGGTCCCGGACGTCGCCGTAGGTCAGCGTCCGGTCCTCGTAGAAGAACGCCGGCGCGCTCGCCCGGCCCTCCTCGAGGTTCCGGTCGACGAAGTACGTCGCGACGTTGAACTGCGTGGGCAGCGTCTCGGACGCGTTCACCGTGGCACCTCCCTCCCCGACGGGGCTACCGGCGGGCCCGTCTCCGGGTGACCGTCTTCTTCCGCGCGGCCTTCGGGGCGGGCCGCCCCCGGCGCACGGCCATGGCTTCGATCTCGACGAGCAGCTCGGGGCGGACGAGGCGGCTGACGACGAGCAGGGTGTTGGGCGGAAAGGTGCCGTCGGGGAAGTAGCCCGGAAACACCTCCGCGCGCGCGCCCATGAAGCCCGGGATGTCCTCGGCGCGCGTCAGGAACGTCTGGAGACGAACGACATCCCGCATGGCGCAGCCGCCCGCCTCGACGACCGCCCGGACGTTCTCGAGCGCCTGCCTGGTCTGGCTCACGATGTCCTGGCCGGCGACCCGGCCCCGGGCGTCCATCCCCACCTGACCCGCTACCACGACGATCTCGCCGCCGGGTACCACCATCCCGTGCGAGTACATCCCGAGCGGCGTTCCGAGCGCCTTCGGCTGAATCACCTTAGCCATGAACGGCCTCCTCGAAGATGCCCGCGCCGGGTTGCAGCGCGAGGTGCGGGGTGGTGGGCAGTCCCCGCGCGAGTGGGGTTCCGAGCAAAGGGGGCTGCCCCCACCCCGCACCCCCTGCCGCTACGCGAGGCGAACATACTCGAAGTCGGCCGGCTGTCCGTTGATCCCCCGGGCCGGCGGGGCGATCCAGGTGGCGAACTTCCCGCGCTCGGCGACGGGCTGCATCAGGCTCGCGACGTAGGCGCGATCCTCCTCGGTCGGGAGCCAGTCACCGCGCCGCGCGTCCCACTCGGCCTCGCTGATGAGGCGGCCGTCGGGCGACGCCCTGACCTCGGCGAAGCTGCCGATGGCGCGGTGGAAGCCGCGGTGGGGCAGCTTCAGCACGACGTCGATCCCGTGGCGCTGGATGACCTGGTTCCAGCGGGCGACGCCCCGGGCACAGTCCGCGATGTAGTCGTCGCGAAGCCGCTCGTTCAGCGTCGTCAGCGCCGGCTCCTCGCGCAGGACGAGCCGATCGGCGGCGAGCGCGGCGATCGGGTAGGTCGCGTTCTTCAGCCGGTGATCATCGTCCCGCTTGGCCTCCTCGAAGCGCCCCTTCAGCCCCATCGTGTAGAAGTTCGCCGCGTTGGTCGAGATCTCGGAGCCGAACAGGTCCAGCGACACCGAGCAGTGGAAGTTCAGGTACTTCTGAATGGTCGGGAGGTCGATCGCCCCGAACCTGCGCACGTCGCCGGTCCGGTGCTCGCGCATCAGCTCGCACGTGCGCTGGACGATCCGCCCCACCCCGGTCTCGCCGACGAACATATGATGGGCTTCCTCGGTGAGCATGAAGCGGCAGGTGCGGGAGAGCGGATCGAACCCGCTCTCGGCGAGGGCGGCGAGCTGGTACTTGCCGTCGCGGTCGGTGAAGAAGCTGAACATGAAGAAGCTGAGCCAGTCCGGCGTCGGCTCGTTGAAAGCGCCAAGGATGCGCGGCCGGTCCCGGTCGCCCGAGCGGCGCTGGAGGAGCGCCTCCGACTCCTCTCGACCGTCGCGGCCGAAGTAGGCGTCGAGCAGGTAGACCATGGCCCACAGGTGGCGGCCCTCCTCGACGTTGACCTGGAAGAGATTGCGCAGGTCGTAAAGCGACGGGCAGGTGCGGCCGAGGTGGCGCTGCTGCTCGACCGAGGCTGGCTCGGTGTCGCCCTGGGTGACGATCAGGCGGCGCAGCACCCCGCGGTACTCGCCGGGGACCTCCTGCCAGGCGGGCTGCCCCTTGTGGTCGCCGAAGTTGACGAGGCGGTCGGGCTCCGGCTCGGCGAGAAAGATGCCCCACCGGTACTCCGGCATCTTCACGTAGTCGAACTGCGCCCAGCCCAGCGCGTCGACGCTCACCGCGGTGCGCAGATAGACCTCTTTCGCCTGGAAGCCGTTCGGCCCCATGTCGCGCCACCACTCGAGGAACCTCGGCTGCCACTCCTCCAGGGCGCGCAGCAGCCGCCGGTCCTCCCGGAGGTTCACGTTGTTCGGAATGCGCTCCAGATAGTCGATGGCCGACATCAGACTCTCCTTCGGTCGAACTCGCTCCGCTGGCCGGTCCCGTAGACGGACAGCGCGCCCTTGGGGCCGACGGCGTTCGGACGCTGGAAGATCCAGTTCTGCCATGCCGAGAGGCGGCCGAAGATCTTCGTCTCGAGGGTCTCCGGGCCGCCGAACCTCAGCGACGCTTCCATGCCGGTGAGCGCGTCGGGCGAGAAGGCCGCGCGCTCCTCGATCGCGATGCGCACCTCGTCGTCCCAATCGATGTCGTCGGGTGTGAGCGTGACGAGTCCGGCCTCCGCCGCCGCGGCGGCGTCCAGATCCTGGCCGATGCGGCCCTTCAGGTCGTCGACGCGACCCGGGTCGTCCAGGAACCGGCTGGCGAGCCGCCCGAGGCCGTTGGGCATCGGGTAGGCGCCGAAGTTCGTCGCCGTCAGGCGCACCGTCGCCGGGGGCCGTCCGTCGCCCGCGCGGGCGCCGGCCAGCATGTACGAGCGGTCCGCGCCCAGCGCCAGCTCGAGCAGCGTGCCCGTGAAGGACGAGCCCGGCTCGATCAGCGCGAACAGGGAGCGGGGCGACACGTCGAGGCGCTTGAACATACGCTTGAGGAAGAGACGGATCTCCCGCACGAGCCAGTCGGCCTGGTGGTCGACCAGCGCGCGGTCATGGGCCTCGACCAGGTCGGCGCTCCCGGTCGCCCTGAACACCCAGAGGCCGATCGCCTCCTCGTTGGTGCGCAGGTGGAGGATCAGGTCGTCCAGCTCGCGCGCTAGCCGGAGCGGCCAGAAGGCGTCGCCGAGGGCGTGGATCCGCTCGACGTCGGCGGGTGGCGGGCCCTCCGGCGCGCTCACGGTGATGTCGGCGACGCCGCGCTCGCGGTCGATGGCGCACGCGACGTGGCCGTACCCGATCCGATCGCCCTCGATGGTCCGCTCGAGCGGCGAGAGGACGATGCCCCGGGCCCCCGCCGGTCGGTCGGTCCGGGCCGCGAACTCCGCCGCCCGCTGCCGCACGGTCTCCTCGAGCCTCGAGCGCGGCACGACCTCGTCCACCAGCCGCCACTCCACCGCGCGCTTCCCCTTGATGCCCTCCTCCAGCGTGCAGAAGACGTCCGCGCGGTCGCGGCGCACGCGGCGCTTGTCCACGAGCCGGGTCAGCCCGCCGGTGCCCGGCAGGACCGCCAGCAGCGGCACCTCGGGCAGCGCCACCGACGTGTTCCCGTCGTCCGCCATGAGGATGTAGTCCGTCGCCAGCGCCAGCTCGTAGCCGCCCCCGGCGCAGGGTCCGTTGACGGCGCAGAGGTAGAGCTGGCGCGACTCGGCCGTCGCCTCCTCGATCGCGTTCCGCGTCTCGTTGGTGAACTTGCAGAAGTTCACCTTCCAGCCGTGCGTCGACTGGCCGAGCATCCGGATGTTGGCGCCCGCGCAGAAGACGCGCTCCTTGGCGGAGGTGAGGATCACCGCCCCGACCTCCGGGTGCTCGAAGCGCAGGCGCTGGACGGCGTCGTAGAGCTCGATGTCGACGCCAAGATCGTACGAGTTGAGCTTGAGCTCGTAGCCGGGCCGGAGCCCGCCGTCCTCGCTCACGTCCATGGCGAGCAGGGCGATGCGGCCGTCGAGCGTGAGCCGCCAGTGCCTGTACGCGCCCGGCGCGGTGCGGAAGTCGACCGGCGCGCGTCCGCCGTCAGTCACGTCGCCGTCCGTCCTCGACATCGCTCGCGCTCACCCCAAGATGACCCACAGCGCCCGGGCCTCCTTCGTGCCGAGGTTCTCCCAGCCGTGCGGCGTGCCCCCGTCCAGGAGGGCGCTGTCGCCCGCGTCCAGCACGTACCGGTCGCCGTTGTAGTGGAGGCCGACCCGGCCGCCGATCACGTAGAAGAGCTTCATCTGGCCGGGCTTGATCACGACCTTCTCCGTCGTCACCCCGCGCGACTTCGGCGCGAGCGTCGAGACCACCCCGCGGATCTTGCCCTCGAAGAGGCCGGCGCCGAGCACGGCCCAGCGCTCCGACGACCCGTCGAACGACACGACCGGGTAGTCCTTCTTCCGGCTCACCTGGATCCGGCCGGCCGGCTGCCCGTCGAAGAGCGACCCGATCGGCACACCCAGCGAGGCCGCGATCCGGCCGAGCGTGTGGAGCGACGGGGTGAGCCGGCCGGACTCGATCTGCGAGACCATGCTCGGCGTGAGCTCCGCCTTCTCGGCGAGCTGGCGCTGCTGGAGCTGGCGCTCGAGCCGCAACGCCTTGATCCGGTCGGCGAGCGCGGTCACGCCACCTCCTCCTCGCTGCGGAGCGTCTCGGGCAGCCCCGCCAGGCGGCGGAGCGCGCGGGTCACGAACACCCGGGTCATCCTCTTCCGGTAGGGGTGCGTGAAGTCCGTGTTGTCGAGCGGCTTCGCCGGTCCGGCGGCGAGGTGGGCCACGCGCGCGATCACCTCGCCCGTGAGCCGCTGGCCCTGGAGCGCGGCCGCCGCGCTCGCGGCCTCGCGCGGCTGCGAGGCGACTGCGCCCAGCACGATCCTCGCCCCGCGGACCGTTCCCCCCGTCCCATCACCGTCGAGCCGGACCGCGACGGCGACGCCCAGCACGGGGAAGTCGAAGGAGCCGCGGCGGCGCAGCTTGAGGTAGACGGACCGCCATCCGTCCGGGGGCGGCAGGGTGAGGTCCGCGAGGATCTCCTCCCGGCGCTTGGCCAGGTACTCGATGCCGTCATCCCGGTAGAGAGTGTCGATCGGGATCGTCCGCTCGCCGGCGGCGCTCACGAGCCGCGCCCGCGCGCCGAGGCTCCAGAGGACGGGCGCGGTGTCCGACGACGATACCGCCCAGCATCGCGGGCTCCCGGGGGCGACCAGACAGATGTCGCCATCCTTCTTCATGCAGAAGCCGACCGCCTTCCGCCACTCGTGAGACTGGTTGTAGTAGTTGCAGCGCGTGTCGACGCAGACGTTGCCGCCGATCGTCCCCATGTTCCGGAGCTGGGGCGACGAGACGAGCCCGGCGGCGGTGGCGAGGGCCGGATAGTGACGGACGACGTCGAGATCCGCGGCCACCGCGGAGAGCGTCGTGCCCGCGCCGATCACGAGCCCGCCGTCCGGCCCGCGGCGGATCCCCGCCAGCTCCCGGATGCCCCGGAGCCCGACCAGCGTCGTCGGCTCGAACTGCCGGCGCTTCATGTTGGGGTAGAGGTCGGTGCCGCCGGCGACGAGCATCGCCTCCTGGCCGTGGTCGGCGATGGCCTTCACCGCGTCCGCCAGGGTCCGCGGCGCCAGGTAGGTGAAGGGCGGCAGGCGCATCATGCGAAGGGTCTGAGCGCGATCGCCTCGGCGGGCTGGCCGAACGCCGACTCGACGACCACGGGCTCCTTGAAGGTGAAGAGCGGGAGCTTCTCGGGTCCCACGCGTGCCGGCTTCCCCTGCCGTCTCAGCTCGAGCCCCTTGACGATCTTGTCCGGCGTGACCGGCACCTCGTCGATCCGCACCCCCACCGCGTGATACACGGCATTCGCGATCGCCGGGATCACGGGCAGCAGCGGGCCCTGCCCGGCCTCCTTCGCGCCGAACGGCCCCTCGGGGTCGTCCGTCTCCACCAGCATCGTGTGGATCTCGGGGGTCTCGAGCGTCGTCGGGCTCTTGTACTCGAGCATCGAGGGCGCCTTGTGCACGAGCTTCCGGAAGACCTGCTCCTCCATCAGCGCCTCGCCGATCCCCATGTAGATCGAGCCCTCGACCTGGCCCTCCACGAGGAGGGGATTGAGCGCGCGGCCGACGTCGTGCGCGACCCACACGTCGTGCAGCTCGACCTCGCCCGTCTCCTCGTCCACCGTCAGCTCGACGACGCAGGCGGAGTAGGAATAGCAGGGCGACGGCCCGACGCCGCCGCCCTTGTACTTCCCCGCGCGCTTGGGCGGCGCGTACGACCCCGCGAACGCGAGCACGCCGTGCAGCGACTCGCCGAGCTCCACCGCCTGGGCGAAGGGCACGGCCTTCTCCCACTCGTCGGGCACGCCGACCTTCCGGTCGCGGGCCACGAGCGCGGCGGGTGCCACCTCGAGCTTCTGCGCCACGGCCTTGACGATCACCGCCTTGAGCCGCTCCGCCGCCTGGATGGCGGCCATCCCGCACATGAGCGTGACGCGCGAGGAGTAGGAACCGAGGTCGACGGGCGTCAGGTCGGTGTCGCCCGGGTGGACGCGGATGTCCTTGGGGTCGACGCCCAGGACCTCGGCGACGAGGTAGGCGAGGATCGAGTCCGAGCCCTGCCCGACGTCCGTCGCGCCGCAGAGCACGGCGACGCCGCCGCTCCGGTCCGCCCGGACGATGACGCCCGAGTGCGGCATGCTGTTCCAGTAGATGGCGGTGCCCGCGCCCGTGAGGTAGGCGGAGCAGGCGATCCCGATCCCCCGCCGCCTGGCGTCCCCGGACTCGCCGCGGTGCTCGGCGGTCAGGCCGTACCGACGGCGCTTCTCTCGCCACGCCGAGGCCTCCACCACCCTGTCGATGCACTCGCCGAGACCGGTCGTCGTGATCGTCAGGTGGTTCGCGGTCTTCGTGAAGGGCTCGGCGAGGGTGCGGCGGCGCATGTCGGCGGGGTCGAGGCCGAGCTGCTCGGCGGCCTTATCGATCTGGCACTCGAGCGCGAACCGGGGCTGGGGGGTGCCGTGGCCGCGCTTGGGCCCGCAGGGCGGCTTGTTCGTGAAGATGCGCGCGGCCTCGAACTTGTAGACCGGCATCTTGTAGGTCACGGGGTTGACGACGCCCGTGTAGAACACCGACGCCACCCCGTACGAGCCGTAGGCGCCCCCGTCGAGCCAGGTCCGGAGGTGGCACCCGGTGATCTCCCCCTCCCGGGTGAAGCCCGTCTTGATCCACATCAGCACGGGGTGGCGGCCGCGGTGAACGTAGAAGACCTCCTCCCGCGTCAGCGCGATCTTCACCGGCCGCCCCGAGAGCTGCGAAAGCTTGCAGGCCGCGATCTCGTGCGCGAAGGGATCGAGCTTGCCACCGAACCCGCCGCCGACCGGCGCGGCGACCACGCGAACGTGGGCGGCCGGCACGTCGAGGATCTTCGCGAGGAGGCGATGGACGTAGTGCGGCGTCTGCGTCGACGACCAGAGCGTCAGCTTCCCGTCCGGTCCCCAGTGAGCGACCGCCGCGTGCTGCTCCATCGGCAGGTGGGTGTTGCCCTCGTAGTGGAAGACGTCCTCGCGCACGAGATCGGCCCGCGCGAACGCCGCCTCCACGTCGCCGAACTGGAGCGACACGTTCTTGTGGATGTTCGGTCCGTCCCCGTACTCGTGGATGCGGACCTCGGGATGGGCGAGGGACTCCCCGATCGACATGAGGGCGGGCAGCGGGGCGTACTCCACTTCGATGAGCCGGCACGCCCGCTCGGCCGTCTCCTCGTCGACGGCGGCGACGGCCGCCACCGCGTCACCCACCATCCGCACCTTCTCGGTGCAGAGCGCCTCCTCGTCCTGCGAGACCGGCAGGGTGCCGACCTTGACGCGCGGGAGGTCCCAGCCCGTGATGACCGCGTACACGCCGGGGAGGGCGCGGGCGGCGGTGGGATCGATCCGCGTGATGCGCGCGTGCGCGTGGGGGCTTCGGAGGACCCTGCCGTACGCCATCCGGGGCAGGAAGAAGTCGTCCGCGTACCGGGTGTCGCCCGTGACCTTCGCCCACGCGTCGATCTTCGGGAGCGGCTGGCCGATCACCGAGAACTCGTGCTTCCGCTCGGAGGGGGGCTCGGCGCTCATCGTCTATCTCCCACCCGACTGCCGCCCGTCATCCGGAGCGCGGCCATCTCCACCGCGTCGAGGATCTTCGTGTAGCCGGTGCAGCGGCAGAGGTTCCCGGCGAGGGCCTCCTCGACCTCGCGCCGGGTGGGCGCGGGGTTCCCATCGAGGAGGGCCTTCGCCGTGACTAGGATCCCCGGCGTGCAGTAGCCGCACTGGGC
>JACQWC010000154.1 GCA_016209635.1 Candidatus Rokuibacteriota bacterium
GGGCGGGGGCCATCCTGGGGCTGGTCGCCATCCTGCTGGCCATCCTGTTCGGGCGGCGCATCGCCGAGCCCATCGGCGCCCTCGTCGCCGGGGCCCGGGCCCTCGGCCGGGGCGAGACGCCGCGCCTCCAGGCGGCCGGACCGGTCGAGGTGGCCGAGGTGGCGCGGGCCATGGAGGCGGCGGGCCAGGAGCGCCGCCGGGCCGAGGCCGCGCTGCGCCGGAGCGAGGAGGAGCTGGCCGACTTCTTCGAGAACGCCGCCATCGGGCTGCACTGGGCGGGCCCCGACGGCGTCATCCTCCGCGCCAACCGGGCCGAGCTGGAGCTGCTCGGCTACGCCCGCGAGGAGTACGTCGGGCATCACATCCGCGAGTTCCACGAGGACCCCCAGGTCATGGACGACATCCTGGCCCGCCTGGCGCGCGGCGAGACCGTGCAGGGGTTCGAGACGCGCCTCCGGTGCCAGGACGGATCCATCAAGCACGTCCAGATCGACGCCAACGTCCTCTGGGAGGACGGCCGGTTCGTCCACACGCGCTCCTTCACCCGCGACGTCACCGAGTGGAAGCGCGTGGAGCAGGAGCGCCGCGATCTCCTGGAGCGCGAGCAGGCGGCGCGGGCGGAGGCGGAGAGCGCCAACCGGGCCAAGGACGAATTCCTGGCCACGCTCTCGCACGAGCTGCGCACCCCGCTCACCGCCATGCTGGGGTGGGTGCGGCTCATGGGCAGCGACCGCCTGAGCGCCGAGCAGACCAGCCGGGGGCTGGCCACCGTCGAGCGGAACATCCGCCTCCTGGCCCAGCTCATCGAGGATCTCCTGGACGTCTCCCGCATCGTCGCCGGCAAGCTCATCGTGGAGAAGTACCCGGTGGGCCTGGTGTCCGTGCTGCAGGAGGTCGTCGACTCCATGCGCCGCGACGCCGAGGCCCAGGGGGTCCGGCTCGAGCTCACCCTCGACTCGCCGTGGGAGGTGGTCTTCGGCGACCCGGTGCGCCTCCAGCAGATCGTCTCCAACCTCGTGTCGAACGCCCTGAAATTCACGCCGGCCGGCGGCCGGATCGACGTCACGCTCAGCCGGCGTGGGGACCGGGCGCGGGTCGAGGTGCGGGACACCGGGCAGGGGATCGATCCCGCGCTGCTCCCCCATATCTTCGACCGCTTCCGCCAGGCCGACGGCTCCGGCCGGGGCGGGAAGGGAGGCCTCGGCCTGGGCCTGGCCATCGTGCGCCACCTCGTGCTGCTCCACGCGGGGACGGTGACGGCGGCCAGCGAGGGCAAGGGACGGGGCGCCATCTTCACGGTGGAGCTGCCCGTGATGGCGGTCTCCCGGGCCGCGGCCGAGCCGTCCGACCAGGGGAGGCGCCAGCCGGCGGCCAGCCGTCCCCCGCTCGACGGCGCCACGGTCCTGGTGGTCGAGGACCACGCCGATTCCCGCGAGCTGATCCGGACGATCCTGACCAGCGCCGGCGCCGAGGTGCGGGTGGCCGGCTCCGTCGACGAGGCCCTGGGCATCCTCGGCGCGGCCGAGGTCGACGTCCTGCTCAGCGACCTCGGGATGCCGGGCGCCGACGGGTTCGACCTCATTCGTCACGTGCGGGCCGCAGAGCGCGGCGGCCGGCGCCGCCGGATCGCCGCGGTGGCCCTCACCGCCTACGCCAGCCGCGAGGACCGCCGGCGAGCCCTGGAGGCGGGGTTCGAGGCTCACATCCCGAAGCCCATCGACCCCGAGCACCTCGTCCGGGTGGTCGCCTGGGCTCGGGGCGGGCCCGCCGCCCCCGTCACGTCCTCCGGCGCTTCCTGATCTCCTCGCCGACGCCTCACGCCGGCCCGACGAAGCCGACGTAGGCGCCGCCGGCGTGCTCCGGCCCCACCAGCATCGCCTGCTCGCCGGTGTTGCGGACACCCCGCGCCGGCGGCGGCACGCCGTGGTCCGTCATCCAGCGCGCGGCGGCGTCCATGCTGCTGGTGCGGTACAGGACCTGGAAGGGCCCGGGCCCCCGCCGGGCGAGCGCTTCGGCGGCCGGACCGGCCTCGACGGGCTGCACCACGGTGAGGCCGGTCGGCCCCAGGTCGAACACCGCCATGTCGGCCTTGATCACCGTGCCGCGCTGGATGCGGGGGACCGGGAGGCCGAGCACGCGGCTGTAGGTCTCGGCGGCCTGGGCGACGTCGGGCACGACGATGTAGACGCGGTCCGTGCGCAGCGCCCCGTTGGGGTGTTCGCCGGCCCGGGGCGCCTGCCGGCGCCGCTCGTCCAGCGGGGTCAGGTGCTGGATGAAGAGGAGGGGCAGCGGGTGACGGGGCCCGAGTGATGCCACGCGCCAGCGCAGGTCCTGCCCGGCCGGCGTCCGGCGTCCGCCCCCGGTGGGGTCGCTGATCTCGACGCCGCGGCGGCGCATGGCCGCGACGTCCGCCGCCAGGTCATCGCTCTGCACGACGACGTAGCGGAGCCCGCCGCCCCGGGCCAGGAACTCGACGAGGCCGGGGCTGGGGCCGCCGGGGACGGCGCCGGCCGCCGCCGGCTCCGCACGGTCACGCACGCTGAGCAGCTCGAGGTAGTCCTCCTCGAAAAAGGCGACGGCGTTGTGGGTTCCCTGACCGGGATGGCTGCCCCCGGGAGCCAGGCCGAACCCCAGGCGTGTGTAGGCGTCGATCCCCTGCGGCAGGTCGGGGACGCAGATCATGACGTGGTCGATCCGGGTCAGCACGATGACTCCTGAGTCCTGGACGGCGGCCACGAGATGACACGGCCCCAGCCGTCGCCGTGCTCGGCGCCCGGGCGCGTTTCGAGCCAGGCGACCAGCATGGCTTCGATCTCCTCGTCCGTGGCGTCGGGATGCTCGCGGCGGAGTTGCGCGCGGCGCATCGACTCGCCCAGCGCACAGAGGTCGAGGGCCGTTCGCAATCGTGCCGCCAACACGTCCGGAGAGTCGTCAGCCACGGGGTCATTGTAACCTACGCTAACCTTGACTCCGCCGTCCTCGCCTGTCCGCAGTGCGGGAATCGGATGCGCCTGCTGGCGACGATCGAGGATCCTCGCGTCGTGGAGCAACTCCTCACCCATCTCGGGCTGCCGAGCGCGCGGGTGCGGGCGGACCCCGGGTCGTTCTGTGGCGCGACCAATGGCAGCTCGTCGCCCGCGGCGGCGTGCCCCCGAAGTAAGGCGGTTGCAGCCGAGCCTTATCTCCGGCGCGTGGCTGTCCCTCGTCGCCGGGTGAGTGAACCCCCGGCCAAGAGGGAGAGGGCGCGGGACGCCGGTCAGGCGGCGTGCTCGTCCATCCGCCACGGAGCGTCTGAGAGGACATCGTGACCGTCCCGAGCGGCGCTCGAACCCGCGTCTGGGTCGAAGGCTACAGGCTCTCCAAGGAGGCGCGCGGTGGCGTCGGAGCCGCGGCGAAAGCAGCCTGTCGTAGCGCGGCCGTTGACTAGGGAAACTGTACGGGCGCCGGTTCGGCCCGAAAGAGGTTGGTGCCATCGCCGAGCTGCCCCATGCTGTTCCCGCCCCATGCCCACACCGTTCCCGCGCTGTCGAGCGCAAGATAGTGCTCCGACCCGGCCCTGATCTCCACGACGTTGCTGATGCCAGGCACCTGCACGGGAGCCTGCGGCGCGCCGACGCGATAGCGGTGGACGTTTCCGTTCACGTCCAGCGCGAGCAACTGGCTGTGGGCCGCCACGGCAACGATGCCGCTCAAGCCGGGCACCTCGGTTGGCGTATGGTCGTACACGATTGCCCCGCTCAAGATCTTCTCGATGCCGCCGCAGGTAAATACCTGCGCCGTCGGGAGAGCGATCGCCGAGAACCCGCTCGCGGCGGCGATGCTCTTCGCGAGCAGGGGCAGAGCTGGTCCTCTCATAACCGCGATGGGTCTGAGGTAGTTGCCGGGAGGCACCGGCTCACCGGGCAGAGGGGCAGTCGAGGGAGCCGGCCGCCCACACTGCCCGAATTGGTTGCTTCCCCACACCAGGACTCCCCCCCCTTCGAGCACGGCCAAGGAATGCAGAAGGCCGCCAGCAACCAAGAGCACGTCGTTTAGCGGCCCAGAAGGCAACACGCCCGTCCCGTCCTCGGCCTGGGCGCTGACTGGCACTGGTGTCCAGCTGGTGTTCGTCGTGCCGTCGCCAAGCTGGCCATTCACGTTGTTCCCCCAGGCGTAGGCGACCTTCTCGGCTGTGATCGCGAGCGAATGCTGGTCGCCGGCGGCGATCGCGATGCAGGGTCCGGGCAGCGTCGTAAGTTTCACCGGCACCTCCCGGTTCACGTTGGTGCCATCGCCTAGCTGTCCGTCGGTATTCCTGCCCCATCCCCATACGGTCCCATCGGCGGTCAAGGCAAGTGAATGCGTGCCCCCCGCAGCGAGCGCGACGACCGGCCGATCGCCGAAATTCGAGCCAACCGACACCGGCACCTGGCTCCCGCTGATACCTGCGACGCCGAGCTGTGACGGACCCATATTGCTGCCCCAGGCAAAGACCGGCGTGGTCACCTTCAAGCGAAGAACACGTCCGAGCGGCTCGAAGACGAGCGGGCCGAGTATCGGAATTCGCGAGAGCACGGCATAGAGCTCGACGAAGAAGCCCTGGGTCGCCGGGGCGCGTCGGGCCAGCGAGTGCAATCCGCCCGCGACGATCTTGACTCGATTGCGCGGATCCATGGTGGGCATGGACATCCTCTCTTGCTGCTGGTGCAGCGATCAGGAACCGGGAACGGCCCCTCGAGTGACAATGCCGGACGACCCATCGTGCTGGGCGGCGCCCTAGTCTACACCGGGCATTCGCGAAGCACGCGCATTACCCTCTCCCTCTCCCCGCGGGCACGCGGACAAACATATAGCGCCGCGTCAGACATCCAAGCCAGCGCCGTGGAGACTCGCCGCCATTTCGAAGTGATTGCCGAAGGCCTGCGGTCAGAGATCCAGGTGGTTGCTGAAGGACTCAGCATGCTGGATGGTTGACCGGCGGTTCCTCCCCAGCTCCTCTTTCCCTGCTACGATGGGCTCGGTACGCTCTATCTCGACCAGGGGGACGAGGCCCGGGCATGCAGAAGGCCCAGGAAGTGTGCCAACGCGCCGGCATCGACCCCGATTGTCTCGTCGTCCTGCCGTTCTGGAATAGAAAACTCTTTGCTGCGTAGGAGGTGCGCGCGACGATGAGCTCGTTCCGACGGCTCGAGCCCGGCGACCGGGGCCCCGACTTCACCCTCCCGGCCGTCAACCGCGAGGGTGTCGTCTCTCTCGCAGACTTCCGCGGCAAGCGACCGGTGCTCCTCGGCCTGTTCCGGGGGCTCCACTGCCCGTTTTGCCGCCGCCAGCTCGTGCAGCTGGCCGCGATGCAGGAGCAGCTCAAGCGCGCGGGGGTCGAGACGCTCGGCGTCGTCAACACCACCCTCGACCGGGCTCGCCTCTACTTCAAGTACCGCCCGACGCGCATCCTCCTGGCCGCCGACCCGGAGGCCAGCACCCATCGCCTCTTCGGCGTGCCCGCGTTCGAGCTCGGGGAGGTGTCGGGGTGGCCCCTGCGGGCGACCTCGGAAGAATTCGGCGCCGTACGCATCAACCCGACCGGCGAGCTGCCGGCCGCGCTCCAGCCGATGGAGGCCAACGACGAGCTGAACCGGCGCGAAGGATTTCAACTGACCGAGGTGGACCAGCAGATCTTCGCCGCCCACGGCACCCAGCTGGCCGGGCACTTTCTGATTGACCGGGAGGGGATCATCCGCTGGACCCACATCGAGGCGTGGGAGCGGATCGCCGACCTGACGACCTTTCCCACCGAGGACGAGTTCCTGGCCGCCGCCCGTTCCCTCTGAAGGACTCAGTGTCTACAAAGAGGATAGAAGGAAGGTAGGCCATGCGCCTCACCGCCGTGGCCGTCGCGACGCTCGCCCTGCTCGCCGGCTGCGGCGAGCGCGCGGCGCGCGACGCGCCCGTCACGGTCGTCTTCAAGCACGCGCGGATGTTCGGGGACGATCCCGTGCCGCGGCTCGTGGCCGCGTTCGAGGCGCGGCATCCCGGCGTGCGCGTGCGGACCGAGGCGCTCGGCTCCTCCAGCGACGAGCAGCACCAGTTCTTCGTGATCAACCTCGAGGGCTCGCTCGGGCGCGGCCGTGGGCCCGGCTTCGACGTGATGATGCTCGACGTCATCTGGGTCCCCGAGTTCGCGCGGGCGGGCTGGCTGCTCGACCTCACGCCGTGGCTCGAGCCTCCCGAGCTCGACCCGCACTTCCCCGCCGCCGCCGCCGCCGCGCGATGGGACGGGCGCGTGTGGGCGCTGCCGTGGAACTTCAACGTCGGCCTCCTCTACTACCGCGCCGACCTGCTGGCGCGCCACGGTCTCGCCCCGCCCACGACGGACGTCGACCTGGCGTGGGCGGTGCGGCGCATCCAGGCCGTCGAGCGCGATCCAAAGCTGGACGGGTACCTGTGGCAGGGCAAGCAGTACGAAGGGCTCACCGTCAATGCCCTGGAGGCGCTGTGGGCGAGCGGCACCACGCTGCTCGGCCCGCGCGGCGAGGTCTTTCCCGACGCCGGCCGCGCCGAGGGCGCGCTCGCCATGCTGCGCGGCTGGGTCGCGCGCGGCATCAGTCCGCCGTGGGTGTCGGCCGCCGACGAGGAGCTCACGCGTCGCGCGTTCGGCGACGGGCGCGCGATCTTCCTGCGCAACTGGCCCTACGCGATGGACCTCTTCCAGGCGGTCGGCTCGCCGGTGCGCGGCAAGGTCGGCATCGCGCCGCTGCCGCGGCGGCTCCTGAGCGTGCCGGCCCCGGGGTCGACCGGCGGCTCGCACCTCGGCGTGAGCCGGAGCACGCGGCATCCGGAGGCCTCCGTCGCCTTCGCGCGGTTCCTCGCGGCCGAGGAAGCGCAGCGCATCCTCGCGGGCGGCTCGGTCCTGCCGACGCGGCGGCGGCTCTATCACGACCCCGCCCTCGTCGCAACGCGACCGCACATGCCCGTCCTCCACGACCTCGCGCTCGCCGGGCGTCCGCGGCCCGTGACACCGGCTTATCTCATGCTCTCGACGAGCCTGCAGCCGGAGCTGTCCGCGGCCGTGGTCGGCGTGAAGTCTCCGGCGCGCGCAGTCACCGACGCGCGCCGCCAGCTCGCGTACATCCTGAGCGGCCTCGAGTGACGGCGCGCGGACGCGCGGAGATGCGCACGGCGCTCGGCTTCGTGGCGCCCGCCGTCCTCACGCTCGCGGCCCTCACCGCCGGCCCGGCCCTCTGGGTCGTCTGGCTCTCGCTGCGGCAGCGCGTGCCCGTGTTCGGCATCGACCGGTTCGTCGGCCTCGAGCACTACGCGTTCCTTGCCGCCGACGCGCGCTTCTGGGGCGCCGTCCGCGTCACCATGCTCTTCACGGTCCTGTCCGTCGGGCTCGAGCTCCTGCTCGGCGTTGCGGTGGCCCTCGCCCTGCGCGGCCAGCGGGTGGGACGCCGGAGCGCGCTCGCGCTGCTGCTGCTGGCGTGGGCCCTGCCGGGCGTGGTCACCGCGCGCCTGTTCGAGTGGCTCTACCACCCAGCCGCCGGGCTCGTGAACGTGGCGCTCGACCTCGGGCTCAACTGGCTCGGCGATCCCACCCTGGCGCTGCCGGCGCTGATCCTCGCCGACGTCTGGCGCACGATGCCGTTCGTCGCCCTCTTCTGCTACGCGCGGCTGCTCACGATCCCGCCCGCCGTCTACGAGGCCGCCGCCGTCGACGGGGCGGCCCTGCTCGCGACCTTCCGCTTCGTGACGTTGCCGCTGCTCGCCCCCGTCCTGCTCGTGACGCTGCTCTTCCGGACGCTGGACGCGCTCCGCGCCTTCGATTTGATGTTCGTCCTCACCGGTGGCGGCCCCGCGGGCACGACGGAGACGCTCACCGTCTACGCGTACCGGAGCCTGTTCCAGACGCTGCGGCTCGGCTTCGGCGCGGCCATCGGGGTTGTCGTCTTCGCGCTCGTGATGCTCGTGGCCGCCGCCTACCTGAACGTGCTGCGCCGCCGCGAGCGCGCGGCGTGAGGCGCCGGCCGCGCGCGGCGGACGTGGCGGTGCTCGCCCTCGTCGCCCTGTACGCGGTGCCGTTCCTCTGGCAGCTGCTCACATCGTTCAAGCCCGAGACCGAGCTGCTGCGGGTGCCGCCCCTGCTGCCGAGCCGGCTAACCCTGGCGCATTACCACGTGGTGTTTACGGAGAGCGCGATGCCGCGCGCGCTCCTGAACAGCCTGGGCGTCGGCGTCCTGACCACGCTGCTCGCCTGCGCGCTCGGCGTTCCCGCCGCCTACGCGATGGCGACACTGCGCGTGCCCGCGGCCGGCGCGCTCATGCTCGGCCTCGTCGCCAGCACGGCCTTTCCGCAGATCGCGACCGTCAGCCCGCTCTACCTCGTGATGCGTGGCCTCGCCCTGCGCGACACGTGGGCCGCGCTCGTGCTCGCCGATGCCTCCTTCGCGCTGCCGTTCGTGATCTGGCTGATGACGCGGTTCATGCGCGAGGTGCCCCGCGAGCTGGCGGAGGCCGCTGCCCTCGACGGCGCCGGCCGCGCGCGGACGTTGATCGCGATCCACCTGCCGCTCACCGCGCCCGGCCTTGCCTCCGTCGCGCTGCTGACGTTCCTCTTCGCCTGGAACGAGTTCCTGTTCGCCTTCACGTTCACGGCGACGGAAGCGAGCCGGACGGTCCCCGTCGCCCTCGCGCTCTTCCCCGGGGTGTTCGAGGTGCCGTGGGGCGACATCGCGGCGGCGTCGATCCTGGCCTCGGTGCCCCCGGTGCTGATCGTGATCGGGTTCCAGCGCTGGCTCGTGCGCGGCCTCCTGGCGGGCGCGCTGAACGAATAGCCTCGCGTCGGGAAGTCCCGGAACTCCTGCTCGACGAACTCGGGGAGATGCGCGCCGCCTGCCCCGCGGGCCGCTTCCGCGAGAAGGTCTCCAAGTGCTCGCGGACGCCATGTCCCGGCAGTACTGCGAAACGCGGCGCGAGCGAGAACCTTCAGTCGTTGCCTGGGGAACCTCGGAGATGTACCTTCTGGCGAGTGGCGAAAGAGTTGAGAAGGCAAAGGGACAGGCCAATGACGACCCAGGCGATCGAACCGCGGGTGGAGCTGGAGCAGCACCTCCACCTGTGGATGTCTACGCCTGACGCGGCCGCCACGCCCGTATAATCACGGCATGCGACGTGGAGCGCCCCTTCCAGCGGCGATCGAGCACCGGTTGGCCACGCTCGGCGCGGCCCTCGACCGGCATCCGGAAGTCCGTTTCGCCTACGTGTTCGGTGGGGCGGGACGCCGCGAGCTGCGCCCCCTCAGCGACGCGGACGTGGCGGTGTACCTCGACGACCTGGTGGACCCGGTGCAGGCGCGGCTCGGCCTCCGAGTACCGCGATCTCACGGTCGAGCGCTATCGGGCCGACTGGAAGACGCAACGCATCGTCGAGCGGACCCTCCAGATCGCGATCGAGGCATGTCTCGACGTCGCGAGCCACGTGCTCGCCGATCGCGGCCTGCGCGCCCCGTCGACGTACGCGGAGACGTTCGAGATTCTCGTGCAGGCGGGCCTGATGTCACCGGGCCTCGGCCGTGCGCTGGTCGAGATGACCGGATTCGGGAACGTCATCGTCCACGAGTACACGCGCATCGACGCGGAGGTCGTGGTCCGAATTCTTCGGGAGCGCCTGGAGGACTTTCGACGGTTCGAGACCGAGGCGCTGCCCTGGTTGCAGCCGAATGAGTGAGGAGCGGTCATGAATGAACGCGAGCTCACGTACGGAGAGGCGGTCCGCGAGGCGATCGCCGAGGAGATGCGGCGCGACCCGCGCGTGTTCCTCATCGGGGAGGACGTGGCGGAGGCCGGCCACCCCTTCAAGACGCTGGTCGGGCTGGTGCAGGAGTTCGGGACGGAGCGGATCATCGACACGCCGATCTCCGAGCCCGGCTACGCGGGCATCGGCGTCGGGGCGGCGATGACCGGCATGCGGCCGATCGTCGACGTGATGTTCGGCGACTTCATCACGCTGAC
>JACQWC010000155.1 GCA_016209635.1 Candidatus Rokuibacteriota bacterium
CGGACGAGGTTCCAAAACCCTCGAGGGTCAACGATCTTGATGGGAGCGTCGGCAGCGATGTCCAGGAGGTCCCGATCGCCGGTCACCAGCACGTCTACGCGGCTCTCGATTGCGGAGGCCACGACCCACTGGTCATCGGGGTCACGTTTTGGAACCGCGGCTCGCGTCGCTGGTTTGGAAGCTGCCTCGTGCTCCCGCAGGAACTCGTCAATCTCCTTGACGGCCCCTGGCGGTAGACCGATTCGCTTCCTGAGCACCCGCCCCAGTTCTCGCAGCACCACCTCGCCCGTGACAAGGGTGTGTTCGGCAAGCACCACGCGCAGTACTACGCAGGACCGCTCATGGCAACAGACCGTCCAGCTATGCGCTGAACCCGCCGGTCCTTCGCGTCACGGCGCTTGCGAAGGGCGGCAAGCGCCGCGCTGCTCGGCCCGCGAGTCCGCGCGGGCGCTAGACCTCGCGAGGAGTGCGCACTGAGGTGCAGGCAACGAGCAAGTAGGGGTTGCCGAACTCACTATGAATGCCCCTGAAGGGTTCAAGCCTCTATTTCGAACGAGTCCAGTCCTCGACTTGATCGGTCCGATCTACTATCGAGGACACGGAAGAGACCTTGTGCTCGGTCTGAGGGTGGAGCAGAAACACTGCAACGCCCGAGGCACAGTTCATGGTGGTATTCTTGCCGCATTGGCTGATGTGGCGCTGGGCTACACGATGGCCTTCGCTACGGATCCCCCTACAGCTTTGATAACGGCGAATCTCACGCTCGACTTTGCTGGAACGGCAAAGGTCGGTGACTGGCTCGAAACGAGCGTTGATGTCCAGAAGCAAGGCTCTCGGCTAGCGTTTGGAAACTGCTTCATTGCTGTAGCTGGCGAGCGCGTCGTTCGGGCAAGTGCAGTGTTTCTCGTGTCGGGAGAGCTCAACGCGAGGAGCGAGATCTAGCGACGCCTTAGACGGTAACGATGCAGGTGACGACAATTGCAGCATGGAGCATCTTCGTCCTCCTCGGAGGGTCTTTCATCCTCGTCGCGACCAACAATGCCGTCGTCTGCTGGCGTGAGTTTGTCCTCAAGCAGGAGAGTCCTTCCGTCGTCCCGCTCATTGGTGGAATCTTGGGATACGTTGGCCTGAGCGCCTCGCCCCTGGAGGTGATTTCGGACCACGCATGGTTGGCGTTGGTGCTCGATGTCGGGTGTGGTCCGTTTCTGCTCTTGGGGCTCACGCTCATCTTGGCCGGAGCTATGGAGCACGAGTCGATTCAACCTGCGCCGTGAGTATCTTGGTCGGCAGGGGAGCAAGACGGTCCGTTTGCGCCTTTTTCGGAGGGGCGTCTTCACCATTCAGCAGGATTTTCAGCGCGCACCGCGAGAGTCGGGTCTCATCCAGTCTTCCACTATCGGCAGGTGGGATCGAGATGGAAGTCGGCTGAATCTCCAGCGGGATGCCGAGAACGAGTCGGCCGTCTTCGAGCTGGTGCCGGGCGCACAGGTGGAGATTTGGCGACAGGCGGTTGGCTTTCCGAGTTGGGAGAGCAGCCATGAGTCGGCGCTCGCCGGCATCGATTTTGTGCTCAGAGTCTGACCAGGAAAGTACACCGCGGCGCGAGAGAGCATGTTCTGTTCCCAGAGCGTCCGTTGGCTCTATCGCTTGGAGTCCTCGTTCTCCTGGGATTCCGATCAATCGATCCCGGAGGATATGGCCTTTCGCGACCGACGAGGACGCGTTCGCCTGGTCGTCGAGCAGTCGGGCCGCATCACGGTCATGCGCGGGTACTCCTGGAATGGCTGCAGCCCGAAGTTCTGCTTCTTCGATGTCGTGGCGGGGACTCCTGAGGGCGTCGTGTCCACTCTGACGGGCCGCCCCAAAACGTACTACGCGTCACTCGTTCACGATGCCCTGTACCAATTTCTTCGCGATGGCCTCCCGCTTCGGCGGCGGGACGCCGATCGCTTCTTTCTCGGCCTCATGGCGGAGACGCGGTTCGCGCCGCGATGGCTCTACTGGCTCGCCGTGCGGCTCGGCGGATGGTTCGTGTGGTACGGGAAGCGCCGCGCGCGTCACTGGCGCGGCCGCGGCGATGTCATCGCGGGGTGGTAAGCGGGTGGGCGCGCGCGACAGTGGAGCGGATCGGGGGAGGCCGGCGGCGGCCTGACGGCGAAGCGCTCAGAGGAGCGGCGCCGCGGGGGCACGCCGGCGCTGGAGTCCCCAGACGAGCGCCATCCCGGCGATCCCGACGATGTCGGTGTAGAGACCGGGATGGACGAGGCAGACCGCCGACACGAAGAGCACCCCGCGCTCCCAGAGCCTCGCCTCGGTGATCAGATAGCCCTGCATCGCCGCCGCCAGCCCGTACATGCCGACCGACGCCGTGACGAAGATCCAGGTCGCTTCCTGCCAGGTCGTGTCGATGAGCAGCATGGCGGGCGCCGTGATGAACATGAACGGCAGGAGGAACGTCCGCATGTCGAGCGAGAACGCGCGCCACCCGGTCTTGATGGGATCGGAGCGGGCGATCCCCGCCGCGGCGTAGGCGGCGAGGCCGACGGGTGGCGTGTCGTCCGCCAGGATCCCGAAGTAGAAGACGAACAGGTGGACGGCGATGAGCGGGATGGCGATGTCGTTGGCCTTGCCGAGCGCTACCAGCGCCGGCGCCGTGAGCGTCGCCATGATGATGTAGGTCGGCGTGGTCGGCACGCCCATGCCGAGGATGAGGCACGCGATCATCGTCAGGAAGAGGCCGAGGTAGAGGCTCCCCGCCGAGAGGTCCAGCACGATCGCCGACAGGTTGAGGCCGACGCCCGTCAGCGTGACGATGCCGACGATGATGCCGGCGCACCCGCACGTGACCGCGACCGACGCCATGTTGCGCGCGCCGAGGTGGCATGCCTGCACGAGCCGGAGCGCCGCCTCCGCGAGGGCCGGGCCGAGGCCGGCGGCGTCCGGCTCGCCGGGCACGACGGGCGCGCGCCTGAGCCCCTGGACGAAGCTCGACACGAGGAACAGCGCCGCGGCCGCCACGAGCGCCATGAAGGCGCAGGTGAGCGGCGTGTAGTTCTTGACGATCAGGTAGTAGAGGAGGACCGCGACCGGCAGGAGATAGTGCAGGCCCCCGAGGAAGGTGGGAAGGAAGCGGGGGAGCTCCACCCGCGGGAGCCCCCGGATGCCGTGCTTGAGCGCCAGCAGATGCACGGCGCCGAGCAGGGCGAGCTGGTCGATGACCGCGGGTAGCGCGGCCGCCTTGACGACCTCGAGGTAGGGGATGGCGAGCCACTCCGCCATCACGAACGCAGCGGCGCCCATCACGGGCGGCATGAGCTGGCCGTTGCCGCCCGCGGCGGTCTCGATCCCGCCCGCCACCTCGGGCTTGAAGCCGACCCGCTTCATGAGCGGGATGGTCATCGAGCCGATCGTGGCGGTGTTGGCGATCGACGACCCGGTGATCGTGCCCATGAACGCCGAGGCGACGACCGCCACCTTCGCGGGGCCGCCCCGGGTGTGGCCGACCAGCGAGAACGCGACGCGGATCAGGTACTCGCCGGCGCCCGTGCGCTCGAGGACCGCGCCGAAGAGCACGAACGCGAAGACGAACGTCGACGACACGCCGAGCGGGATGCCGAAGAGCCCCTCGGTCGTCAGGTAGAGCTGGCCGACGACGCGCCGGAGGGTGTAGCCCCGGTGCGAGAGGATCTCGGGCATCCACGGCCCCACGAAGGCGTAGAGGAGGAAGAGGGTCGTGATGACCGGCAGCCACCAGCCGACGGTCCGGCGCGTCGCCTCGAGGACGAGGACGATGAGGACCGAGCCGACGACGAGGTCCATCGGCGCCGGCGTGCCGACCCGCGCGATCAGCGCCGTGTGGTTGAGCGTCACGTAGAGCGACGCGTAGCTCGCCGCCGCGGCGAGCACGAGGTCGTACCACGGAAGGCGGCCCTGCCGGGCGGACTTCACGGCCGGGTAGAACATGAAGACGAGCGCGATCGCGAAGGTCAGATGGACCGAGCGCTGGAGGACGCCCGGCAGGGTGCCGAGGGCCGCCGTCCAGAGCTGGAAGGCCGTCATCGCGAGGGCCACGCCGCCCGCGAGCCAGAACGACCAGCCGCCGAGCTCCCTGGCGCCGAACTCGGCCTCCGTGACCAGCCGCTCGGCCTCGGCGATGCCGGCCTTCTCGTCCGGCCCGATGCCGAGGCGGAACTCGTCGGCCACGTCAGGAGCCGAGGTACGACGCGACGAACGTCCCCGCGGGCGCCGGCGCGGCGAACCGGTCCAGGCGAAACGGCTCCCGACTCACGGCGGGCTCGGCGCCCGTCAGGATCGCGGCCATCATCTCGCCGACGGCCGGCGAGAGCTTGAACCCGTGGCCGCTCATGCCGGCCGCGATGTAGAAGCCGCGCAGGGGCGACTCGTCAAGGATCGGCATCCAGTCGGGCGTGATGTCGAACGCGCCGGCCCAGCCTCGCCGGTAGCGGGCCTCGATGAGCCGCGGGACCGCGCGCCGGGTGCGCTCGAGCACAGGGATCGCCTCCTCCAGGCTGACGTCGCCGCCGAGCAGCTCGGGATCCATCGGGTGCCGGGTCTCGTCGTCGGTGAGCGAGCCCGTCAGCGTCAACCCCCCGGTCTCCGGGCGCACGTAGCTGCCCCCGGCGAGGTCCAGGTAGACGATGTGGGCCGGGCCGAACCCGGGATCGCGCTCGACCACGAAGACCGGGTGCCGCCCGACCACGATGGGAAGCTCGACCCCGGCGAGGCGCGCGACCGCGGGCGACCAGAGCCCCGCGGCGTTGACGACGACCCGAGCCGCCACCCGGTCGCCGGACG
Organism: Candidatus Rokuibacteriota bacterium; assembly: GCA_016209635.1. Lineage (GTDB taxonomy): Bacteria > Methylomirabilota > Methylomirabilia > Rokubacteriales > CSP1-6 > JACQWC01. The sequence goes on from JACQWC010000155.1 coordinate 4,816, forward strand.
CCGTCTCGATCCCGGTGACGCGATCGCCCGCCCGGTCGATCGCGGTGACCTCCACGCCCTGCTCGATCGTGACGCCGTGCCGGCGCGCGGCTTCGGCGTAGCCCATCGTCACGGCGGTCGGGTCGCCGTAGCCCGACTCCGGCTCGTAGAGGACGGCGCCGAGCGCATCGGGATCGATCCGCGGCTCGATGCGGGTCGCCTCCTCGGGCTCGAGCACCTCGGCCCGGATGCCGAGCGAGCGCTGGAGCGCCACCGCGCGCTCGAGCTGCGGGCGCATCCCGGCCGAGACCCCGATGAGGACCCCGCAACCGACGTACCCGGCCTCGCCGCCGACGGCGTCGGCGAAGCGCTGGAAGACCACGAGCGACCGCACGACCATCCCGGTCGTCTCGGGCGTCGGATAGAGCTGGCGGATGACCCCGACCGAGCGGCCGGTCCCGCCGGAGGCGAGGAAGCGGCGCTCGAGGACGAGGATGTCGCGGACCCCGCGGCCCGCGAGGTGGAAGGCGATGGAGGCGCCGGTGACGCCGCCGCCGATGATGACGACCTCGGCTGTCCGCCTCACCGGGAGGAGTTTTCCCCCTCGTCGACGGCGAGACGCACGGGATCGCCGCGCCGGATCACACCCGGAGCGAGCACGCGGGCGTAGACCCGGCTCCAGCCCGCGTGGCGCTTCTGGGAGACGCGCGCGTAATCGCCGTCCCCGAAGGCGTCCGTGATGTTGGCGCACGGGCTCGTGTAGCGCGTCACCTCGAGGACGACCGTGGCGCCCACGCGGAGGCGGCTGCCGGGGACGATCCGGTCCCAGGCCACCCCCTCCAGCGTGAGGTTCTCGCCGAGGGCTCCGGGGACGATGGGATGGCCCTCGCCCTGGAGAGCGCGGATCCGCTCCATCGCGTAGAGGCAGACTGCGCGATCGGGGCCGCCATGGTGCTCGGTGTCACGGTGGGTGTCGCCCTCCACGCCGAGCTCGCCGACGCGCGCCGACTCGACGCTCAGCTTCGGAACGCCGCCGGGCGACACGCTGATCTGGACGAGATACCCCTCCACCGTCACAGGCGCACCTCCGTGCCGATGCCCCGGGCCCGGGCGCGGCCGTACGCGAGCCGCGCGGCCGCGAGGTCCTCCAGCGCCCAGCCCACCGACTTGAAGAGCGTGACCTCGGCGGCGTCGCCGCGTCCCCTGCGGCTGCCGGCGACCAGTTCCGCCAGCTCGGCCGCGATGTGCTCACGCGAGACGGCGCCCTCCCGCAGCGGGATCAGGATGTCGCCCGCCTCTCCGAGGGCGCCCTCGTACGTGTCGACGACGACGCGGGCCCGGCGGACGACCTCCGTGTCCACTTCGCGGGCGTCGGGCCGGAACGCCCCCACCGCGTCGACGTGCGCGCCCGGCTTGAGGTCGGCGCCGAAGAGGACCGGGGTCGAGGAGGTGGTCGCGCAGACGACGATGTCCGCCTCCCGTACGGCGGCCCGCGCATCCCGAGCGACCTCGACCGGGACGTCGAGCTCCCGGCCCATCGCCTCGGCGAACTGGCGCGCGCGCAGGGGGTCGCGCCCGACGACGGCGACGCCCGCGAGCGGGACGACCGCGGCGAGGCACCGGAGCTGGAACCCCGCCTGGACCCCCGCCCCGAAGCAGACGATCCGTCCGGCGTCGGGCCGGGCGAGGTGGCGGGCGGCGAGGGCGGAGGCGGCGCCCGTCCTGAGCGCCGTCAGGAAGGTCCCCTCGAGAAGGGCAAGCGGCTGGCCGGTGGTTCCGTCCATCAGGAGGTAGGTCGCGTGGATGGTCGGCTGGCCGCGCGCCCGGTTTCCTGCGAAGTAGGTGACGACCTTGGCGCCGAGCCCGTCGGGCTCCTCGGCGTCGGCGCCGGAGGGGCGCCACGCGGCCGGCATGAGGAGCAGCACCCCGTCGCCCACGGGCGCGACGCTCCGCGGGGGAACGACAGCGCGGCCCTCGCCGTGGAGCCTGAGCGCGGCCTCGAGCGCCTCGATGACGTCGGCGGGCGCCAGCACGCTCTCGAGATCGCCGCGGGAGAGGACGAGCAACGCTCAGCCCGCCCTCGGCGCGTGCGGCGACCGACGGATCATCCGCTGGACCTCGGCCTCCAGCACGATCTCCCCGCGCTGATTGAGGACCCGGTGCCGGTAGCTCACGATCCCGCGATCGGGCTTCTTCGTCTCGCGCTTGTCGGTGACCTCGATCTCGACGTGGATCGTGTCGCCCGCGAGCACCGGCGCCAGGACCCGGATGTCGCTGCCCAGATAGGCCATGCCCGTGCTGTGGATGAGCCCGGTCTGCATGATCAGCCCCTCGGCGAGCGCGAACGTGAGGGCCCCCGGCGCCACGCGCCGGCCGAACACGGACTCCCGCGCGACGTACTCCATGTCCATGAACAGGGGCTCGGTGAACCCGCACAGGTTCACGAAGGTGACGATGTCCGTCTCGGACACCGTGCGCCCGAGCGTCCGGTACGCGCTCCCGACCGTGTACTCGTCGAACGTGACGCCGTGGTCAAGCATGACGGCCTCCAGCGAAGCGCTATTCCCCCAGGTACGCCCGCCGCACCTCGGGGTTCTCGGAGAGCTCGGCGGCGGTCCCCGTGAGGACGATGGCGCCGGTCTCGAGAACGTATCCGCGATGGGCGATGCTGAGCGCCATGGCCGCGTTCTGCTCGACCAGGAGGATGGTCGTACCCTGGCGGTTGATGTCGCCGATGGTCTCGAAGATCTGCTCGACGAGCACGGGGGCCAGGCCCATGCTCGGCTCGTCGAGGAGCAGGAGCCGCGGGCTCGCCATGAGCGCGCGGCCGATCGCGAGCATCTGCTGCTCGCCGCCCGAGAGGGTGCCGGCCACCTGGGTCAGCCGTTCGCCGAGGCGCGGGAAGAGGGTCAGGACGCGCGCGAGGTCCGCCTCGATCCCATGGTCGTGCCGCGCGTACGCGCCCATCAGGAGATTCTCCCGGACGCTGAGGCGGTTGAAGATCCGTCGCCCCTCCGGGACGTGCGCGATGCCCCGGAGCACGATCTCGTGCGGGGGCACGCCGACCAGCGGCGCCTCCTCGAGCGCGATCCGGCCCTCGCGGGCGGGGAGGAGCCCGGAGATCGTCTTCAGTGTGGTGGTCTTGCCCGCGCCGTTGTTGCCGAGGAGCGCCACGATCTCGCCGTGGCGGACCTCGATGTGGACGCCTTTGAGGGCGTGGATCTCGCCGTAGAAGACGTGGAGATTCTCAATGCGCAGCACGGTCCCACCGGCGGCGTCCCAGGTACGCCTCGATCACCCGGGGATCGGACTGCACGTCCCGCGGCGATCCCTCGGCGATCTTCTCGCCGTGGTCGAGCACGGTCACGCGGTCCGACACCTCCATGACGACACGCATGTTGTGCTCGATCAGCACGATGGTGAGTCGGAGATCCGCGACGAGCTGGCGCAGGAGGCGCATGAGGCTCCTCGCCTCGCTCTGGGTCATCCCCGCGGTCGGCTCGTCCAGCAGCAGCAGCGAGGGCTCGGAGGCCAGGGCGCGGGCGATCTCGAGCCGCCGCTGGTCGCCGTAGGGCAGGTTTCGCGCCACGTCGTTGGCGCTCGGATGGAGGCCGACCCGGTCCAGCAGCTCGGTCGCACGGGCCCACAGGCCCGCCTCCGTCCGCCCGAACCGCGGGTGGTGGGAGAGTACCTCCCAGAGGCCCAGGGAGACGCGGGCGTGCATGCCGACGAGGACGTTCTCGATCGCCGTCATGTTCGAGAAGAGCCGGATGTTCTGGAAGGTGCGGCACACGCCGAGCGCGGTGATCTGGTCGGGCCGGAGGCCGAGCAGCGAGTGGCCGCGGAAGCCGACGGCGCCGGCGTCGGGCTGGTAGAGGCCCGTGAAGATGTTGAAGAGCGTCGTCTTGCCAGCGCCGTTCGGCCCGATGATCGAGGCGATGCCCGCGTCGAGCGCGAAGTCGATCTCGTTCACCGCGGTGAGGCCGCCGAAGCGCTTGGTCAGCCCGCGGGCCTCGAAGAGCGCCGTCACGGCTCGGCCGCTCCTGCCACGCGCGCCCGCGCGGGCGCCAGCTCGCGCTGCCGCCGCCGGACCGGGAAGATGCCCTGCGGACGGAAGATCATCATCAGCACGAGGATGACCCCGAAGATCATCCGCTCGTACTTGGCGGGCTCGAGCTGGGTCGGGAGGTCCGCGAGGTTGTAGCCGAGGATCGTGACCCCCGCGTTCTTCAGCTCGTTCAGCCACAGGGAGAACCCCTTGAGCACCTGGAGGTTGAGGACCGTCACGACGGTCGCGCCGAGCACCGCGCCCGGGATCGACCCCATGCCGCCCAGGATCACCATCGCCAGCACGCCGATCGACTCGAGGAAGGTGAACGACTCCGGGTTGATGAACACCTGCTTGGCCGAGAAGACCACGCCCATCACGCCGGCGAACGAGGCGCCGCAGGCGAACGCGAGCAGCTTGGAGTGCACCAGCGGCACGCCCATCGCCTGGGCCGCCAGCTCGTCCTCCCGGATCGCCTCCCACGCGCGGCCAATGTGCGAGTCCTCGAGCCGGCGGTTGACGATCACGACGACGCAGACGATGAGGAGCACGAGGAAGTAGAAGTACTCGCCGTACGGCAGGCCCAGGGGGACGGGCGGTCGCGAGATCGGGGTGATGCCTTTCGGGCCGTTCGTGAGGTTGATCGGCTTGTCCAGGTTGTTCGCGAGCACGCGGATCACCTCGCCGAACCCGAGGGTGACGATCGCCAGGTAGTCGCCGCGGAGCCTGAGGACGGGCAGGCCGAGCAGGATGCCCGTGCCCGCGGCCACGAGGAGGCCGATCAGGAGGAACGCGTAGAACCAGGTCGGCCCGAGGGGGAAGCCCCCGCCGAACATCACGTTGGCGTGCGGCGACCCGAAGATGGCCCAGGTATACGCGCCGACGGCGAAGAAGGCGACGTAGCCGAGGTCCAGCAGTCCCGCGAGGCCGACGACGATGTTCAGCCCGAGGGCGAGCGCGACGAAGATACCCACCTGGGTCGCGACCTCGAGGTAGTAGCCGTTGACGGAGCCGATGACCGGCATCATCACGAGCAGGGCGATCCCGAGCAACCCGACGCGGAGCCATCGGGGCATGCGGGCGAGGTAGATGGCGAGGATCGATCCCTGGAAGAGGAGGAACGCGAGCACGGAGCGGGGGAAGGTCGCGACCGCCCACCCGGACAGCGCGAGGAGGGCGACGGAGGCGATCCCGTGGATCACGCCCGCTCCCTCACGACCTCGCCCAGGAGCCCCTTGGGCCGGAAGATGAGGATCAGGATCAGCACCGAGAACGCGAAGATGTCCTTGTACTCGGCGCCGAACGCCCCACCCGTCAGGAGCGACAGATACGCGGCGGCGAACGCCTCGAGGAGGCCGAGGACGAGGCCGCCGACCATCGCGCCGGGGATGTTGCCGATCCCGCCCAGGACCGCGGCGGTGAACGCCTTCAGCCCGGGGATGAAGCCGCTGTACGGGTTGATGAGGCCGTACTGCACGCCGAAGAGCACGCCCGCCGCGCCGCCCATCGCGCCGCCGATCAGGAACGTGAGGGAGATGATCCGGTTGACGTTGATGCCCATCAGGCTCGCCGCCGCCTGGTCCTCGGCGACCGCGCGGATCGCGGTGCCGATCTTCGTCCGGTTGACGAGCACGTGGAGCGCCCACAGCATCACGAGCGCGGCCGCGATGACCACCAGCGCCTTGACCGAGATGTCGATCGTCTCGGTCAGCTCGAACCGGCGGTTGAGCGGCTCCATGGTCGGATAGACCAGGTTGAAGGCGTTTCGCCAGATGCTCTCGGTGAGGCGGATCGCGTCCTGGAGGAAGAACGAGATCCCGATCGCCGAGATGAGGGGGATCAGCCGCGGGGCCCCGCGGAGCGGCCGGTACGCCACGCGCTCCACCGTGACCGCCAGGAGGCCGCTCGCGAGCATGCCGAGGAGGAGGACCACCAGCAGGACGAGGAAGGGTGAGAAGACCTCGAGGACGCCAGCGGCCCTGAGCGCCAGGAGGATCTCGACGCCCACGAACGCGCCCACCACGAAGATCTCGGAGTGGGCGAAGTTGATGAACTCCAGCACGCCGTACACCATCGTGTAGCCCAGCGCGATGAGCGCGTAGATCGCGCCCAGCGACAGGCCGTTCACGAGGTGCTGCGCGAGCTCGCCCACGGGCTAGGGAGCCGTGGCGCCCTGCTGCGCGGCGTCCGGCTCGATGCGCTCCACGAACTTGTAGCGCCCGTCGGCGACTACTTGAAGTATGACCGCGCTCTTCAC
>JACQWC010000020.1 GCA_016209635.1 Candidatus Rokuibacteriota bacterium
GGATCAGACAGACCGTCTGGCCGTCCCGCAGCAGGGGCGCCAGCGCCTCGGCAACCGCCCGGTGGTCGTTGTTGAGCGTGGTGATCGCGATCAGGGCCGCGCCGACGACCGCCTCGGCAAGGTCGGTGGTCGCCCGCTCGATCGGCGCGAAGCCGCTGGCGATCCCCGAGACCTCGAGCCCGCCGCGCTCGCGGATGCCGCTCACGGCGTCCGGTCGGACGTCGTGCACTCGCACGCGGCGACCATGGAGCCCGAGATAGCCGGCCAGCTCGGTCCCGCCGATGCCGGTGCCGACGATCGCCACGTCCAGGTCGGCCGGTGTCGTCATGGGTGGTCGTGGTCCGGCGTCGGGCTCAGCCGACGACCACCGTCCGTCCTGTCCGGCTCGACTCGTACATCGCCCGAACCACCGCGGTGGCGTGGCGCCCCTCCTCGGCGGTCACGGAGGGCGGCAGGCCCTGGCGCACCCGAGCGACGAAGTCGGCGATCTGCTTCACGTGTCCAGTCCCGAACAGCAGCCGGGCGCGCTCGGCCTCGGTCAGCCGCGGCTCGTCGTCCTGGGGCTCTTCGACGGACCCCGTGGCCGGCTCCCAGCGCACCCATCGGGTGTTCTCCCACACCGCGGTCCCGCTCGTTCCGTGCACCTCGATCCGGCTGATCCGCTCCGTGCTGGCCGCCTCGGTCGAGACGACCGTGCCAATCGCGCCGCTCTTGAACCGCAGAACCGCCGCGCCGGAGTCTTCGATGGCCCGCGCCAGGACGAGCGCGTCGACCCGCGCCGAGACCGACTCGACCGGACCGAGGCACCAGAGCAGGACGTCCACGAAGTGGATCGTCTGCATCATCATGACGCCTCCGCCCCCCGTCTCGGCGCGCTCACGCCAGGGGTCGCGAAACTCGGCCGCGGTCTGGTTGGGGCACCGGTGGAACGCCTCGGCGAGCAGGATCCGGCCGAAGGCCCCCTGCCCGATCGCGCGGTGGAGTCGGCGGAACGGCGGGTCGTAGCGGTGCTGGAAGACGACGCCGAGCGCCACGCCGGCCTCGCGCGCCGCCGCGATCATCGCGTCCGCCTCGTCCACGTCGAGCGCCAGCGGCTTCTCGCACAGCACGTGCTTGCCGACTCGAGCGGCCTCGATCGCGACCGCCTTGTGGAGGTGGTGCGGCAGGCAGAGCGAGACCATCTGGATGTCGTCACGCGCCAGCAGCTCGCGGTGGTCGGTGTACCAGTAGCGGGCGCCGAACTCCTCGGCTGCCCGCCGCGCCCGCCGCTCGTCCGGGTCGGCGATCGCCGTCAGCTCGACGCCCTGGTCGCGGAGGTGCCGGACGCCGATGGCGTGGTTCGGCAGGATCCACCCGGCCCCGATGATGCCATAGCCGATTCTGTCCACGAGATTCTCCACTCAGTGCGCGACCCACCCGCCGTCGACGCAGATCGTCTGGCCGGTCATGAAGTCGGAGTCCGGCGACGCCAGGAACACCACAGCGCCGGCCGGGTCCTCCGGGGTCCCCGGGCGGCGGAAAATCTGGCGCTCGAGCACCTGGGGCGGTGCCTCCGGTGCCAGCGTCCGTTTGGCCCGCTCGGTCAGCGTGTAGCCCGGCGCGACCGCGTTCACTCGGATTCCCCACTCGCCGACCTCGCGGGCCAGCGCGCGCGTCAGCCCGAGAATCCCACCCTTCGCCGCGAGATATGGCACCAGGTTGTTGCGCCGCTCGGGCGCCACGAAGAGCGCCGCCGTGATTCCACTGAACACCGACCCGCTGCAGACGTTGATGATCTTCCCGTAGCCGCGCGTCCGCATGCTCGGGATGACCTCGCGGCACATCAGGAACGTGCCGGTCAGGTTCAACAACAGATTTGCGTTCCAGGTGTCGAGGTCGGTGTCGACCAGCAGCGCCCGCTCGCCGGCCGCCCCGCCGGCGTTGTTCACCAGGATGTCGATCCCGGGGTGGCGGTCGAGCACCGCGCGGACGGCCCGCGTCACCGACTCTTGGCTCGTGATGTCCACCTCGAGCGGCACCGCGGCCTCGCGGATCTCGCCGACCACCCGTTCGGCCGCCGCGCGGTCGATGTCGGCCACGACGACCGTCGCCCCTTCGCCGGCCAGCCGGTGGCAATAGGCGCGGCCCATGCCGTTGCCACCGCCGGTCACGAGAGCGATCTTGCCTCCGAGCTTCACGCGCGTCGTCAGCGACCCCGCACCTGGCTCGTGGCGATCTTACTGCGGATCAGCGCCACGTACTCCTGGAAGTCCGGCCGCGTGGTCATCGCCAGATCCCGCGGCCACTCGAGCCCGACGTCGACGATCTCCGCGACGCGTCCCGGCCGGTAGGTCATCACCACCACCCGGCTCCCGAGCAGCACCGCCTCCGAGATGGAGTGGGTCACGAAGAGCACCGTCTTGACCTCGTCCTGGCAGATCTTCAGCAGCTCGACGCTCAGCTCCTCGCGGGTCATGGCGTCGAGGGCGCCGAACGGCTCGTCCATGAGCAGGATGGAAGGGCGGAAGAGGAGCGCGCGGCAGAGGGCCACCCGCTGCTGCATGCCGCCCGACAGCTCCCCCGGGTACGTCCGTTCGAACCCGGCGAGTCCCACCATGTGGATCAGCTCGTGCGCGCGCGCGCGCGCGGCGGCGCGGTCCAGCTTGAGGATCGTGGCCGGGAACATGACGTTGCCGAGGACGTCCTTCCACTGCAGGAGCACCGGATTCTGGAAGACCATGCCGATGCTGGGCTGGGGGCTCTTGACGAGCCGGCCCTCGAGGCGGATCTCCCCGCCGCTCACGGGGATCAGCCCGGCCAGGAGCTTGAGCAGCGTGGACTTCCCGCAGCCGCTCGGCCCCACGATCGTCACGAGCTCGTTACGCTGGACGTCGAACGAGACGTCCCACAGCGCCTTCACCTGACCCGTGCGGGTGCCGTACGTCTTCCGCACGTCCACGAACGAGATCAGGGGGTGGGCGTCGGCGGTCATCACGCCTGGACGATCCGCTCGCGCTGCGGACCGCACCAGGGCAGAAGCCACCGCTCGACCACCGAGACGGCCCAGAACAGGGCCATGCCGAGGGCCGCGAGGAGGAGGATCGCCACGAAGGCGACGTCGGTCTTGAGCTGGGACGAGGCGACGAGGATGATGTAGCCGAGCCCCCGATCGGCCCCGACGAACTCGCCGATGACGGCGCCCACCACCGCGAGCGTGACGGCGACCTTGCACGCGCTGAAGATGTGGGGCAGCGCGTTGGGCAGCCGGATGTGCCAGAAGGTCTGCATCTTGGTGCCGGAGAGCGAACGGACGAGGTGAAGGAGATCCTGCTCGACGAGGGTCATGCCGGTGGCGGTGTTGACGACGATGGGGAAGAACGCGATGAGGAAGGCGATGATCACCTTGGGCAACTCGCCGGCCCCGAGCCACACCAGGAGAAGGGGCGCAACCGCGGTCTTTGGAATCGACTGCACGGCGGCCAGGATGGGGTAGAGGGTCCGCCAGATCAGGTCCGAGCTGACCAGGAGGGCGGCGAGGGGGATGCCGACCACGACCCCGAGGAGGAAGCCGACCACCGTCTCGTAGAGGGTCACGCCGAGATGGCCGAGCAGCCAGACCCGCCCCTCCCAGAGGGCGAGCGTGATGGCCTTGGGCGACGGCAGGAGCCAGAGGGGGATGTCCCAGACGACCGTCGCGAGCTGCCAGACGGCCAGGAACGCGACGATGGCTGCCGCGGCCGGGGCCGAGTCCCGGAGCGCCCGCCCCACCCCCATTTACTTCGGCAGGAACGCGTTCGTGTAGAGATCGTCCACGGGGACCGCGAGCTTGAGATTGTAGGTCTCGGTCATGATGTCCCGTGTCGTCTTCATCTTGTCGGCCGACATGAAGCCGAGCCCGTTCTTCTTCGCCTCGTCCGTCCACGCCAGCTCCCGCACGATCTCGACCTCGGCCCGTGCCGTCTCCTCGTCGACCTCGGGGTAGCGCCTCTTGAGGGCCTGGGCCGCCTCCGCGGGGCTCTTGAAGGCGAGGTCGAGGCCCTTCAGGGTCGCCGCCACGAACTTCCGCACCGTCTCCGGCTTGTCGCGGATGGTCTCCTCCCGGGCGAGGATGCCGTTGCTGTAGACGGTGAAGCCATAGTCCACGTACATCATCCGCTCGAGCTCTACCTTCGCCTCGGCCGCGCGCTTGGAGACGGTCGGCCAGCCGGGGACGAAGTCGACCATGGCGTCGATACGCTTGCTGAAGAGCGTCGGGTAGAGCGAGGCCGCGTCCAGCGTGAGCCACTTCACCTTCGACGCGTCCACGCCCGCCAGCTTGGCGAAGGCGGGGAAGAGCAGGCGGACGGCGCTCCCGGCACTGCCGCCGATGGTCTTGCCCTCGAGGTCGGTTGGTTTCTGCACGCCCGCGTCCTTCCGGATCCAGAGAGCGTGAGGGGCGCGGCCGTAGACCATGGCCACGAGCTTCACCTTGATGGATTCCGTCCGCGCGATCACGAGGGAGCCGGCGTCGCCGAAGCTGAAGGTGACGGTGCCCGCGCCCACCCGCTTCACCGCGTCGGCCGAGCCGTACCCGCGTTGGATCTCCACGTCGAGCCCCTCGTCCTTGTAGAAGCCGCGCTCGAGGGCGAGCATGTACCCGGCGTGGCGGCCGAGGACCTGCCAGTCGAGGCCGAAGACGACCTTCTCCGCGGCCGCCGCTGGTCCCGCCAGCCCGAGGGCCGCCGCCATTCCGATCACCGCGAGCGCTATCCGCCGCCATCCGTTCGTCGCTATCCCCGTCATCGCGCGCTCTCCTTGCCCGGCCCTCGGGCCGGTCGCCATCGACTCCAGTCTAGTCGAGGATCGCCACCACCCGAGCCGGAGCCGACTCTGTCGTCCACTTCACCGGCAGGGCGATGACCTTCACCTTCGACGGGATCTGGTCGAGGTTGATGAGGTTTTCGATCTGGCAGACGACGCGGGGCATGATCACGCGGTGCACCCGCATGCCGCTCGTCAGGATCTCGTCCGCCTTCTGATAGTCGCTCCCCTTCTCCTCTTGGGCGAAGTCGAACCCGAGGACGCTGGGCTTCTTCGCCACCAGCCACTCGGCGGCCGCCGTGGTGAGGCATGGCGACTGGTTCCACCACTCGGGAGACGTCGTGTTCTGGTTCTTCGGCCAGTCGGTCCGGAGGAACAGGATCGCCCCCGGCTCGATTCGGATCCCCTGGGCGGCCAGCGCCTGCTCGGCGGTCTCCAGATCCGCGGGGCCGATGCGGGCCTTGGCCTTGCCCTTCGCCGTGAGGTCCATCACGACCGCCTCCCCGATGAGCGCGTCGAGAGGAAGCCGTTCCACCGACGGCATGTCACGGACGAAGTGATGGGGTGAGTCGATGTGGGTTCCCGCGTGGACCGTCAGCTCCACCATGTTGGAGACGAACCCCTTCTCCTCCCAGCGCACGATCGGCTTGATCTTGAAGTAGACCTCCTCGGGGGCAAAGGGCGTGGAGTCGCACTCTCCCACCGTCATGCTCAGATCGACGATCCGCATGGCTCCCTCCTCTACGGCTCCAGGACGACCTTACCCCTCGTCAACTGCGGCTCAATAGGAGTGTTCCGGCCCGGGGTAGACGCCGCGCCGCACCTCGTCGGCGAACCGGCGGACGGCCTGGACCGCCTGATCCCCCAGCGTCGCGTACTCCTTCACGCAGGTCGGGTGGACGGGCCCGAAGTTCATTCCCAGGAGGTCGTTCCAGATCATGACCTGGCCATCGCAGTGGGGGCCCGCTCCGCTCGAGATGGTGGGGATCGCGAGCTTCTCGGTGATCCGCTTGCCGAGGCTGGCCGGCATCATCTCGAGGGTCACCGCGAAGGCGCCCGCTCCCTCGAAAGCGAGGGCGTCGTCGAGGATCTGCTCGGCCTCGTCCGGCGTTTCCCCGCGCACGACGAAGCCGCCGAACCGGTGGATGGACTGGGGGATCTGACCAACGTGTCCCATGACCGGGATCCCGGCGTCCACGACCGCCTTGATGGTGGCGACGTTATCGCGCCCACCCTCGATCTTGACCGCCGCGGCGCCGCCCTCCTGGAGAAACCGCCCCGCGTTCCGCACGGCCGTCTCGATCGACGGCTGGTAGGAGAGGAACGGCATGTCGGCGACGACGAGGGTGCGCAGCCCGGCGCGGCTCACGGCCTTGACGTGATGCAGGACCTCCTCGGCCGTCACGTTCAGCGTCTCCGGGTAGCCGAGCGCCACCTGGGCCAGGGAATCGCCCACCATGGCGATGTCCACGCCCGCGCGTCCCAGCACGACCGCTGTCGGGAAGTCGTAGCAGGTGACCTGGACGATCTTCGGGCCGCGTCCCTTGCGGGCCACGATCTCGGGAATCGTCACCCTGCCGGCGTCGGCCATGGGCGTGGCCGGGGCGGCCCGATCCTACCCGGTCACGGAGACGATGTCCCCCGTCTCCGTTCGGGCTTCCTCCCGGTAGAGGCCGAGCTTCTCGAGGGCGGGCGCGTCGCTCGCCGAGAACAGCACTGCGTCGGCGCTGCGACGGAGATTGACGTGATGGTGCCACGCCCAGCCCGGCACCACGAACACGTCGTTCCCGCTCCACTCGAGCCGCTGACGGTCGACCTGGGTATAGCCCTGCCCCTCCACCACACAGTAAACGGTGGACGCGGTGTGTCGGTGCGCGCGGGTCTGCTCGCCGGGGCGGAGGAGCTGGATCGCGAAGCCCATCGTGGGAGCGACGGAGCCGCCCGTCTCGGGGTTCGTGTACTCGAGGATCAGCGCGTCGTACGGGCTCCCGGGCCAGCCGCGCAACCGGTCGAGCGCGGCGCGGACGCTCGCCCACCGGTAGACGAGCTGGCGCGAGTAAAGGCGGTCGGCGGGGCCGACGAATCGCGGGGCCACGCCGCCGATCCCGTAGAGAGCGTGGGAGTGGTCGGGTGGCTGCCGGACGCTTTGGGCCGTCTTGTCGAGGTCTCCCTCCTTCCAGAAGTCGTAGTCATAGAAGACTCCGTTGAGTGTCGTGACCAGCGGCACGTCGAGGACGTCGAGCCAGATGGCGTCTTCGCCGCCCTCGTTGCCGAAATCGTGCCACAGCCAGGCCGGGTTGTTGACGAAGTCGCCCCGGGACATCGTCACCTTCTCGCCGGCGACGACCGTAAACCCGCCCTCACCCTCCATGATGAATCGGTTCGCCGTCGTCGTGTGGCGATGGGCGGGCGCGACCTCGCCGGGACGCACCAACTGGAGGTCGGCGTAGAGGGTGGTCGTGATGTCGGGCCGCCCGCCAAGCCCCGGGTTGGAGAGGATCAGAGCCCGGCGTTCCGCCTCGGCGACGTGGGCGCCGACGCCGATGATCTCCCCCGTCTTCCGGAGCACGGGCGCGACGTCGGCCCAGCGCCAGAGATGGGGGACGGCCGCGGACCGGGGCGCCGTGGACTGGAAATCGGGCTGGGCGACCCAGTACTCCTGGAGATGGAGCTGCCGCGCCAGCCGGGTGAGCGCGGAGCGTTCCTCATCCATCGTCGCGCCCTCAGCGCTCGACCCTGACGATCTCGCCCTCCGCGGTCTTCCCTTCCTCCCGGTAGAGTCCCAGCTTCTGGACCGCCGGCATGTCGGTCACGGAGAAGATCAGAGCCTCGGCGTTCCGCTCGAGGTTGACGTGCTCGTGCCAGCTCCAGCTCGGGACGACGAAGATGTCGTTCCGGCCCCACTCGAGCCGAGTCTCCTCGACCTGGGTGTAGCCACGCCCCTGCACCACGCAGTAGATCGTGCTCGCGGTGTGGCGATGGGTGAACGTGCGCTCGCCCGCTTTCAGCAACTGCATGTTGAAGGACATGGTGGGCATGACGGAGCCGCCCGATTCCGGGTTCACATACTCGACGATGATCCCGTCGTAGGGGTCGCCGCGGTAGGACTTCATCCGGTCCAGTGCGGTGATGACGCTCTCCCAGCGATAGACGAGCTGCGGCGAGTAGGGCTTGCCGCTCCGCGTGACGAACTTGGGCATGATGCCGCCCGTCGCGTAGAGGTCGTGGGAGGCGTTGATAGGCTTCCGGACGGACTGGAAGTGCTTGTCGCTGTCCCCCTCCCTGGCGTAGTCGTAGTCATAGAACACGCAGCCGAGGTGGGTGGCGAGGGGGACGTCGAGGATGTTCAGATACGTGATCTCGTCCTTGCCGTCGTTGCCGTGGTCGTGCCAGGCCCAGCTCGGGTTGATCACGAGGTCGCCAGGTCCCATGGTGCAGCGCTCGCCCTCGACCGTGGTGTAGCCGCCGGTGCCTTCCATGAAGAAGCGACTGGCGCTGGTGGTGTGACGGTGGGCCGGGGCGGCCTCGCCGGGGGTGAGGAGCTGGACGTCGCCGAAAAGGGTATTGGTCATGTAGGGGAGTCCGCCCAGCCCGGGGTTGGCGAGGACGAGGCCGCGGCGCTCGGACTCGTCGATCCCGACCAGGCGTCCCGCCTCCTCCATGAGCGACTTCACGTCGCTCCACCTCCAGAGATAGGGCACCACGCCCGTCTCCGGCTTCGAGGTGCGGTACCCGACCGCCCAGTACTCGAGGAGGTTGGCCCGCTGCGCTCGTTCGGTGAAGGCTTTCCGGCGATCTATGACGGCGACGTCGCTCATGGCTCGTTCCCTCCGTCTTGCTCGGCCGTTTGGCGGGGGTTTTCCAGTGCGATACGTACGTTTACCAGCAGAGAACTGCCCAAGTCAACTCCCGACGGCACAGTTCTCCGGGCGGCCCGGGTTGGGCTATGATCGCGATGGACAAGCGTCATGCCCCGATCATCGAGCGACGGATCGACCCTCCCCGGACGCCTGCGCATGCTGCGTCTCGAGCGCGGCATCACGTTGCCCGAGCTCGCCGCCAAGACCGGTCTCAGCAAGGGGTTCCTCTCCCAGGTCGAGCGCGGGATGAAAGCGCCCTCCATCTCGAGCTTGCTCCGGATCTCCCAGGTGCTCGGCGTTACCGTGGGCGCGCTCTTCGAGCCGGCGGCGAAGCCGGAGCCCGGGCACTCGCTCGTCCGCCGTCACGAGCGTCAACGCTACGCCCGCGAGGGCAGCCTCTACGGCTACCGCTACGAGGCCCTGGCGTTCCGCAAGGCGATCAAGCGCATGGAGCCGTTCATCGTGTCACCCCCGGTGTTGACTCCACGGAAGTTTTTCACCCACGAGGGCGACGAGCTGCTGTTCGTCCTCAGCGGACGGATCGAGGTGAGCCTGAATGCCGAGCGGATCGTCCTGAGTCCCGGCGACTGTCTATACTTTGACGCGTCGATTCCGCATCGTAGCCGCAGTCTTGGGAAGAAGCGGTCGCGGGCGATGGTCGTAGTTTCATCGCCGAACGGGTGAGACCCGTCCATGACCCGACCGGCCGCCCTTCCGCATGTGGTGATCGTGGGCGGCGGCTTCGGTGGGCTGTACGCCGCCCGGGCGCTGGCCCGTCGGCCCGTGCGGGTCACCCTGCTGGACCGGCGTAACCACCATCTTTTTCAGCCGCTGCTCTACCAGGTGGCCACCGCCGCGCTGAACCCCTCCGACATTGCGACCCCGCTCCGGTCCGTCCTGCGCAAGGCCACCAACATCACGGTCCTCCTCGCAGAGATCCAAAAGGTGGATCTGGCCAACTGCCGCCTCGTCCTCGATCGGGGCGAGATCGGCTACGACGCGCTGGTCCTCGCCGCCGGGGCCAGCCACTCCTACTTCGGCCACGACGACTGGGAGGTGTTCGCCCCGGGGCTCAAGACCCTGGAGGACGCGCTGGAGATCCGCCGCCGCGTGCTCCTGGCCTACGAGGCCGCCGAGCGCGAGCACGACGGCGCCGAGCAGCAGGCGCTCCTCACCTCTGTGGTGATCGGCGGCGGTCCCACCGGCGTCGAGCTGGCGGGCGCCCTTGGCGAGATCTCGCGTCAGACCATCGCGCGCGACTTCCGTCTCATCGACCCGACCAAGGCGCGCATCCTCCTCCTCGAAGGCGGCGCGCGGATCCTCACCACCTTTCCCGAATCGCTGTCCCACAGCGCCGAGGACGCGCTCCGGCGTCTGGGCGTGGAGGTGCGCACCAAGGCCATCGTCACGCGCGTGACTGCGGACGCGGTCTGGCTCGGCGGCGAGCAGATCCGGGCCCGCACGGTGCTCTGGGCCGCGGGCGTGGCCGCAGCGCCGCTCGCCCGGACTCTCGGTGCGCCCCTCGACGGCGCCGGCCGCGTCCTCGTCGAACCAGACCTCTCGGTCCCGGGTCATCCCGAGGCCTTCGCGATCGGCGACATGTGCGCGTTCCTGCATCAGACGGGCACGCCGCTGCCCGGCGTGGCGCCTGTGGCCATCCAGCAGGGGCGCGCGGCCGCGGACAACGTGCTGCGGCGGCTGAACGGCCAGCCGAGCCGCCCGTTCCGCTACCGCGACAAGGGCAGCATGGCGACCATCGGACGCGCGGCGGCCGTCGCGGTCGTGGGACGACTCAAGCTCTCCGGGCTCATCGCGTGGCTCGCGTGGCTGTTCGTGCACATCATGTTCCTGATCGGCTTCCG
The DNA here is from genome assembly GCA_016209635.1 of Candidatus Rokuibacteriota bacterium. GTDB lineage: Bacteria > Methylomirabilota > Methylomirabilia > Rokubacteriales > CSP1-6 > JACQWC01. Next base: position 10,502 of record JACQWC010000020.1, read on the forward strand.
CAACCGCTTCCTGGTGCTGTTCGAGTGGGCTTGGGCCTACGTCACCTGGCACCGCGGCGCCCGGCTGATCACCGGACCATGGAGAGGTCGAGGCTGATCACTGCCGGCCGGGGCGCGGGCCCTCGGTCCAAAGTGGTAAATTCGGCGCCGATGGCGCACGAGGACTATCTCGCCTGGACCGCCCAGCTCTTCGACCCGGCGCGGATCTTCGGCAAGCCGGAGGCGCTGCGTGGGGTGCGGGTCCTCGACCTCGGCACGATCTTCCTCGGGCCGACCACCACGACCTATCTCGGCGAGTATGGCGCGGAGGTCATCAAGGTCGAGATCCCCGGCGCCGGAGACACGATCCGCGCTCTCGGTCCCTCCTACCACCAGAACATGTCGCTCATCGGGCTGGCCGAGCCCAAGAACAAGTACTTCGTCGGTCTCGATGTCCGGACGCCCCGGGGGGCCGAGGTCTTCAGACGGCTGGCCACCCGTGCCGACGTGCTCGTCGAGAACTTCCGGGCGGGGACGCTCGACCGCTGGGGAATCGGCTATCGACAGCTGCGCGAGCTGAACCCGAAGCTCATCTACTCGGCGCACAACGGCTTCGGCCAGTGGGGCGCCTATGGCCTGCGGCGTCCGTCGTACGACGCGATCGCGCAGGGCGAGAGCGGGATGGCCGCGATCTCGGGATTCCCGGAACGACCTCCCCTGAAGAGCGGCGGGTATATCGGCGACTACCTCGGCGCCGTCGCCGGGGCGGCGACGATCCTCGCGGCGCTCCATCACCGGCGGCGCACGGGGGCGGGGCAGCTGATCGAGATCGCGCAGGTCGAGGCGCTGATCCGGTTCCTCGACTGGACCTGGGTCTATCACGGCCTGACGGGACAGCACCGGAGCCGGTCCGGGAACGCCGACGTCGCGATCGTGCCGTCCGACATCGTCGCGAGCGCCGACGGCCTCCTCGCGCTCTCCGCGCCGACCGACGAGGCGTTTGCCGGGTTGGCGCAGGCGATGGACGAGCCGGAGCTCGCCCGCGATCCGCGGTACGCGACCCAGCGCGCTCGCGCCGAGCCCGAGCACCGCGACGCGTTGCTCGCGCGGGTCCGCGCGTGGGCGCGACGACACACGACGGCCGAGCTGGTCCGCCTCGGCGACCGGCTCGGCTTCGCGGCGGCGCCGGTGCAGAGCGGGGAGACGCAGTCCTGCGATCCTCACCTGGCGGCGCGGGGCGTCGTCCTCCGGCACGACGACCCGATCTACGGGCGCTTCCCCCTCGTGGGACCTCCGGCCAAGCTCTCGGCGACGCCGGCGCGGGTGAAGTGGACCATCAAGCCGATCGGCGCCGACAACGACCTCGTCTTCCGCGGGCTCCTCGGGATGACGCCGGACGAGCTCCGCGCGCTCGAGGCCGACGGCATCATCGGCAAATGGGCCGACCGCCCCGGTCAAAAGCCGCCGGACGGCTGGGACGGCCAGGGCAAGGCGCTGTGACGACCGGCTGGTTCGAGGCGGCGCGATCCCACACGGACCCCGCACAGGCCTTCGGCAAGCCGGAGGGGCTGGACGATCTCCTCGTCGTCGACTGCTCGCAGGCGTCCTTCGCGGGCCTCGTCGCCTCGTCCTTTCTCGCCGAGCTGGGCGCCGAGGTCATCAGGGTCGAGCCGCCGGGCGGCGATCCCGCGCGGCACTTCACGCCGTTCGGTCAGGTGCACGAGGACACGGGGCTCGGCTATCTCGTCGAGGGGCGGAACAAGTTCCACGTCACCCTGAATCTCGACGATCCGCGCGGGCGTGAGGTGCTGGCGACGCTCGCACGGCGCGCCGATGTCCTGATCGAGACCTTCCGCCCCGGACGGATGGACGCCTGGGGCCTCGGCTATCGACAGCTCGCGGACCTGAACCCGCGCCTCGTCTATCTGGCGCTCTGCACGTACGGGCAGTTCGGTCCCCGCGCGGGCTCCGGCCAGCCGAACGCGGACATCGCCGATCAGGCGCTCTCGGGCGTGCCGTTCATCACCGGCTTCCTCCCCGATGACGGCGCCGCGCACGACGCCTCCGCGCTGCCGACGCGCCAGGGCTCGTGGCACGGCTGGACGCTCGGCGGCCTCTGGGGCGCCTTCGGGGTGCTCGCCGCCCTCCACGCGCGGGCCGAGCTGGGCGGCGGCCAGCTCGTCGACGTCTCGCCCGCCGAGGCGTTGATGCGGAGCACGGATATCAGCGTCGCCTGGTGGGAGCTGGACGGCGTGCTCCGCTCGCGCATGGGGAACTTCGACACGGCCATCTTCCCCTACGCCTACTTCCGGGCGCGTGACGGCTACATCCTGCTCGCGGCCGTGGTGGAGCCGGCATGGCGCGCGCTCTGCGCGATGATCGGCCGCGGCGAGCTGGCGGACGCCCACCCGACGATCCCGTCCCGCCGGCCGCTCGAGGTGCAGCGGCGCCTCCACGCCGAGATCGAGGCGTGGACCGTGACCCGCACGTTCGAGGAGATCTGGGCGCTCGCCGAGAACGTCAACGCGTCGCTCGAGGGCGGCGTGGTCGTCGTCGGGCGCGTCGTCACGCCGGAGGACGTCGTCAAGAACCCGCACTACCGGGAACGCGGCACGCTCGCGGTCATCTCCGACCCGACGTACGGCGATCTCCTGCTCCAGATGCCGTTCCAGAAGATGAGCGGCTCGCCGCCGCGGCTAAAGTGGCCCTGCCGGCGCCCCGGCCAGGACAATGCCCACGTCTACGCGAAGTACCTCGGCTACGGGCGCGAGACGCTCGCCGAGTTGCGCGAGCGCGGCGTCGTCTGAACGTACCCCGAGGCGGGGACGAGTGCTGAGGGTGACCGAACGGTGAAGATGCCGCTCGTCACCCGGGGCTCTCGCCCTCGACGGCGGGCATCGCCACCCTGAAGGTGGTCCCCCGGCGCGGGGCGCTCTCGACGGCGATCGTCGCCCCGGGCTGTTCCTCCACGAGGGCCGGCACGATGGACAGGCCGAGGCCGGTGCCGTCGGCCTTCGTCGTGTAGAACGCGGCGACCTCCACGACCACGGTGGCGGGCGCGCCCCTCGGGAGCGGCCCTCGCAGCGCCTCGACCCGCGTGCGCAGGATGAGCTCGCCCCCGGCCTCGGCCATGGCTTCGATCGCGTTGGTCGCGAGGTTCAGCTGGACCTGCATGAGCTGACTGCGATCCCCGAGTACCGGGGGAACCGCGGCCGGCACGTCGACGGTCATCAGAACTTTGCTCGTCCTCGCCTGATGAGCCACCAGTTCGCGGACGGCCGAGACCAGTTCGGTCACGTCGAGGCGCGTCGGGGCCGGCTTCGATGGCTTGGAGTAGATGGAGAGGCCTCATGATCCGCTTCATCCGCTCCGCGGCTTCGCCGAGGGCGGCGTAGGAGTGGGCGAGCTGATCCACGGACGGTGGCCGCCCTTGATTCGTCTCGAGTTGGAACAGCTCGACGCGGCCGGCGATGACCGCCAGGGGGTTCTTCAGCTCGTGGGCGACGCCCGCAGCGAGGCGCCCGAGCGCGGCGAGCTTCTCGTTCTCGTGGAGCGCCTCCCGCTGGCGCTGAAGCTCGTGGTGGGTGCGCTCACGCTCAGCCGTGTCACGCTCGAGGGCCGCGGCCATCTCGTCGAACGCCCGAGCGAGGTGATCGACTTCTCCGGTGCCGCCGCGAACCCCGGTCCGCACCGTCAGGTCGCCGGCGGCCAGCCGTCGGGTGGCGTCTACCAGAGCATTGACCTGGCGGAGGACGAACACGTCTCCACCGACCCACGCCGCCCCCAGCGCCAGGAGGGCGACGACCCCCAGCAACCCCAGATTGCGAGCGAGCGCCCGGTTGGCGGGACCAAACGCGCTCTGCACCGGGACCCCGATGCTGAGGTAGACGTCACCGATCTCGGGTGTCCCCAGGAGCGGCGCAAAGCCGAAGAGGCGCTTGACGCCGTCGAGCCCACTCGCCACCGCCACGCCCGTGCGCTGCGTGAGGATCGTCCCGATCGCCGAAGGCGGCAGGGACTGTCCGACCCATCGGGAGGGTTCGGGATGGCGCACGAGGATCGTGCCCTTCTGGTCCACCGCGGTGACGGTCGAGCCCGCCGGAAGATTGACCTGGGCCACGAACTGATTGAGCCAGCTCAGATCGAGCGCCGCGAAGAGGACGGCCGCCACCCGCCCGTTCCCGTCGAACACCGGGTAGCCGACGTTGATCGTGGCTTTGCCCGTGACGCGACCGATCTGATACTCCCCCACCGCGAACGTCCGCGTCGCCAGGGCTCGGCGAAAGTAGGCCCGGTCGGCCAAGTCGACCGGCCCCGCGATCGGGGCCCCGCTGCAATAGAGGTATCCCTCAGGGTCGATCGCGCCGATGTTCGCGTAGAGCGGGTACTGCGCCATGAGCCGCGCCAGCAGCTCGTTGCACTCTCGCGCGTTGTGGTTACGGACGGCGGGGAGCTGCGCCAGCCCGATGACGGTCTCCTCGAGCATTCGTCGCACGCCGACTGCGCTGGTGACATCGACGGGGCGGGGCGGGGCGAGCGCGCGCTTGATGGCCTCGACGTCCCTTGAGTCGATCGCCTGGCGGAGCATGACGAAGCCGTCCGTCGCCAGCGCCTCGATCTCGGCCTTGAGGGTATCGGGCTCGGCGATGCTCATCGTGCTAGACCTCCAGCCACTCCTTGCGGACGGCGTCGTTCCGGCGCAGGGCCTCGGGCGTGCCCTCGAAGACCACGCGGCCATGCCCCATGACGTAGACCCGGCGCGAGATGGTGAGCGCGATGGTCAGCTTCTGCTCGACCAGGAGGATCGAGATGCCCCGCTGGGCGATCTCCACC
>JACQWC010000156.1 GCA_016209635.1 Candidatus Rokuibacteriota bacterium
AGTCGATGTCGTGGGTCGCCTCCATCACCGCCGGCGAGAGCCGGATGCGTCCGCCGATCTTGTTGCCGATCGTGCGCGAGACGTTGCGGCTCACCAGCGCGGTGACCGGCCGCCCGAGGGTGCCGTCCTCCAGGCACTTCTTGACGTACGCGTACTTCGGGTTGAAGCGCTGCGTGTAGCCGATGGTGAGCTTGAGGCCGGCCTCGCGCGCGAGCGTCATGATCTCGTCGGCTTCCTTCAGCTCGAGCCCCATCGGCTTCTCGAGGAACGCGTGCTTGCGCGCCATCAGGCAGTCGCGGGTGAAGGGATAGTGGGTGGTCTCGGGCGTGGTCGAGACGATGACGGCGTCGATCTCGGGGCGCCGGAGCAGCTCGCGGTAGTCGGTGGTGGCCGTCCGGGCGCCGGTCTCCTTCGCCACGCGCGCCAGCCTCGCCTCGTCGATCTCCGCCAGGTGGAGGCTCTCGACCAGAGGATGCGCGGCGCACGTCTTGGCCCGGATCTCACCGATCCAGCCGGTGCCGATGACGCCCATGTTGACCCGTCTCATGAACCGACTCCCTGTTGGACGCCCCGCGGCGTCGCACGCGATGTCGGGCGCGACGCGAGCCGGGGAGGAAACGGAGGGGGTGCCTCACCCCCTCCGTTGTAGATCGGTTTGACAGGCTATCAGCGCGGCTGATATGAAGCAAGCGCCCTGCGACGCGAGAAGCGAACGGGAGCGTCTTCCATGACCGATTTCAAGAGTGAGGTCCGCGACGGGATGCGCATCGATTGGGACGTTCCCATCCCCGTGGACGATGGTCTCGTCCTCCGCGCCGACGTCTACCGGCCCACCCCGGCGGGCAAGTATCCCGTCATCCTGTCCTCGGGCCCCTACGGCAAGTGGCTGCACTTCGAGGACCTCTACACCGATCAGTGGCGCCGGATGGTCGAGCAACACCCGGACGTCCCCGCGGGCTCCACCACCAAGTACCAGAACTGGGAGGTGGTGGACCCCGAGAAGTGGGTGCCGGACGGCTACGCGTGCGTCCGCGTGGACTCGCGCGGCGCCGGCCGCTCGCCCGGCTTCCTCGACCTCTGGTCGGCCCGGGAGGCGAAAGACCTGTACCACTGCATCGAGTGGGCTGCCGCGCAGCCGTGGAGCACCGGCAAGGTCGGCCTGAACGGCATCTCCTACTACGCCATGAACCAGTGGCAGGTGGCGGCGCTCCAGCCCCCGCATCTCGCGGCCATCTGCGTCTGGGAGGGTGCGGCCGACTACTACCGTGACCTCAGTCACCACGGGGGCATCCTGTGCACCTTCGGGCGGACCTGGTTCGCCTCGCAGGTGATCCGGGTGCAGCACGGCCGCGGCGCGCGGGGCTCCCGGAGCCGGATGAACGGCGACTGGGTGTCCGGGCCGCCGACGCTCACCGAGGAGGAGCTCGGCGCCAACCGGCGTGACTTCTACGAGGATAGCTTCCAGAATCCGCTCGCCAGCGACGCGTACTGGCGCTCGCGCATGCCCGACTGGTCGAAGGTCAAGGTGCCGCTCTTCTCCGCCGCGAACTGGGGCGGGCAGGGCCTGCACCCGCGAGGCAACTTCGAGGGGTTCGTGCGCTCGGCCTCGAAGCAGAAGTGGCTCGAGGTGCACGGGATCGAGCACTGGACCCATTTCTACACGGACTATGGCGTATCCCTTCAGAAGAAGTTCTTCGGCCACTTCCTCAGGGCCGAGGACACCGGGTGGAGGACGCAGCCGCACGTCCTGCTCCAGGTGCGCCATCCGGGTGAGAAATTCGTCTAGCTGCACGAGAGCGAATGGCCGCTCGCCCGCACGCGCTGGACCAGGCTCTACCTGAACCCGGCCGACCAGAGCCTGGTCCGCGCGCCGGTCGCCCGGACGGGCAGCGTGAGCTATAGCGGCCTGGGCGACGGCATCACCTTCCTCGCGCCGCCGCTCCCGAAGGAGACCGAGATCACCGGCCCCATCGCGGCGAGGCTCTACGTCTCGTCCGAGACCGCCGACGCCGACCTGTTCCTGGTCGTCCGCGTGCTGACCCCGAACATGAGGGAGGTCGTGTTCCAGGGCGCGCTCGATCCGCACACCCCGATCGCGCAGGGATGGCTCCGGGCTTCGCACCGCAAGCTCGACCCCGAGCTGACGCTCCCTTACCGCCCGTATCACACCCACGACGAGAAGCAGCCGCTCACCCCCGGGAAGGTGTACGCCCTGGACGTCGAGATCTGGCCGACCTCCGTCGTCGTGCCGGCCGGCTACCGGCTCGCGCTGACCGTGCGGGGGCGGGATTACGAGTATCCCGGTGGCCCCGGGGCCGGGCTGGGGACGCTCGGCGCAGTCTTCACCGGCGTCGGCCCCTTCCAGCACAACGATCCGCGCGACAGGCCGCCGGAGACCTTCGGCAAGGGCGTCACGCTGCACTGCGGTCCCGGGCGGCCGTCGCACGTCCTGCTGCCCATCGTTCCGGCCAAGCGCTAGCCCGGATGAGAGCGGATCAACGATGACTCATCACATTCAAGACGATCCCGTTCGGGTCACGGACGAAGAAGCGGCGAACGCCCCAGGCCTCGTCGGTGAGCGGATACACGATCTCGAGTCCGCGCTCGATGGCGCGCGCGTGGAGCGCGTCGACGTCGGCAACCTCCACAGTCAGATCCGGAGACGGTGCCGTTGATTCGTTGCCGCGTATCACGCTGATCTGGGCCGTCGGATTGCTCGGCGATGCGAAGGTGACGATGAAGCCCATGTCCATCGCCACCTCCAAGCCCAGGAAATCGACGTAGAACTCCCGACTTTGATCGAGCCGGTCGGACCTGATGTTCGGCACGACTCTCCTGATGATCATTTATTTCCGGCCTCGCCAGATCACGCCGTCACCTCTCGCTAACGCTGGGTGACCGCATAGACCCTGATCCGTTTGCCCCACTTGGTGATCCCATAGTCACGGCAGGCATGGGCCGCCTCGGTTGCCAGGCCCTGGCCCCACAGCGTGCGCAGAATGCTACCGTTCGCCACGAACGGCCCAGGCACGCGCAATCAGCCTGATCGAACCATCCTCCGCGAACGGGAGCGTCGCGCGGAGTCGGTCGCGCAGAGCGGCACGGTCCCCTTCGCTCAATGACATGGCGTAGTCGGGGGCCGGAAACTGACCTCCGAGGAACGGCGTCCAGTAATCGTCGAAATCCCGGAAGTGAGTTGGGGCATCGATGCTCCGCACCTGCACGTTCCTGAGGCCGGCGCCCTCGAAGAGCCGCCTCAAGGGTGCGGGCTTACAGATCGGGAATCGGCGACCTTCGTCGCGATCGAGATTCTCGGGCTTGAGTGCGCCAACCGCATCCCAGAAATAGCGCATCAATTCCATCTTGCCGGCGTAATCCCACATGTACGCTGCGACAGTGCCGCCCGGACGAACGACGCGCGCCGATTCGGTCATGGTGATCGCGAGATCCGGTATGAAGTTGAGCACCAATCCGGAAACGACGACGTCATACCTACCCGATTCGACCGCGAGGTGGCGCGCATCCCCTTGGTCGAACCGGACTCGCGAGTCTCTGATCTGTTCGCGGGCGAGAGCAAGGTAACCCTCTGATGGGTCGATCCCGTGGACGGCAGCCGGGCTCGCCTGACGCAAAATGAGCTCGGTGAGGGCTCCGGTACCGCATCCTACATCGAGCCACCGAGCGGAAGGCGGGATACCGAGCCAGTCCACGAACTCCCGCGCCACGAGCCGACTCCACCGGCCAACGTAGGGCTCGTAGGCCCGTCCGCCAGCCCAGACACTCTTTTCCGGCGGGGTACTCACCGCCCATACCGAGAGCGAAGTAACGCATACACGATCGCGTCATGCGACTTGCCGTGTACATGGAGGCGGTCGTGAGCGATTCCCTCGCGGATGGCGCCCACCTTCTCCGCAACGCGATGACTCGCCAAGTTTCCGAGGGCAACGACGATCTCCAGACGGACCAGATTCGTCTCCCGAAAGGCGAACTCGGTGAGCCCTCGCACGGCGGCCGTAGCGACACCCTTCCCCGTGGCTGACGTGCGGATCCAGTAGCCGAGATTCGCGACTCTGTGCTCCGGCCTGAGTTGGTTGAGCCCACAACCTCCGAGAAAGCGGGTCGCGTGGTCGACGACGGCAAAGTTGTACTCGGCCCCCGTAGCCCACGCCGCCTCACAATGCTGGATCCAGGCGCGGCTCTCGTCGAGAGAGTACGCAGGATGGCACCAAGGCATCCACGGGAATATCTGCTCGATCGATTCCGAGGCGGCTTCGAAAACGCGTGGCGCGTCTTCCGGCTGGTACCGACGTATCAGGATGCGCCCGCCCGCCTGAATCTCAGTGAAGGAGTCAGTCACTCTGGCCGGTAGGGGGCTTCACGATCGATATCGCCCACGAATTCCGGCAAGTCGGTGTGTCCCAGCATCTGCCGAATCGCCATGTTCTCGCCCGAATGATACCAGTAGTGGTAGATCACCCGCTGTAGCAGCGACCCGAAGATGTACGGGCGGGGCTTGCCGTCCCTCACCACGTGTTCCCGCAGTTTCTCCGTGGTCAGCGCGTCGAGCCACGGGTCGGCTGTTTGGGTGATGGTGTTCCAAGCGGCCCACATCTCCTCGAGGGCCGGGGTGCTGGCCGGGGCACCATAGGCAAACCGCTCATTGATCTGTGGCAACGGGAGGTGACCTTGCCCGTAGAAGAGAAAGTATTTCTGCTCTTGCCAGGTCAAATGGCCAACATTCCAGCTGATGCAGTTCATGGGCATGAATCGCTTGCGCGCCTCGGCATCCGTGAGCCCTTCGAGGGCTCGTCTGAATTCACTCCGGGTAAAGCGTAATTGCAATACCAGGGGATGAGGCATGGTTCCTGTCCTTGCCGCCATGAGCTTTTTGGGTACTCACAGCCGGGGCGCGACTGCGGCCGCCGCTTCGGCCGACGTGATCACCGGAATGATCTCGAACTCGATCAGATCCTCCCAACGCGCCATCCACTGGGCGAGGAACTGCCGATCCTCACACTCCATGATTTGGAAGCAGCGTCGGAAGTCGTCGGTGACCCAGCTCGCCACGTACCGAAGTTCCCCGGGCGCCATTCGGCCCTGATCGCGAAAGCGACGGTACACCGGCAGCGCATCCCCGTAGCGAAAGTGTTCCACGATCATATAGAGCATTCTGCCTCCTCCCCGCGCAGCCAGACCGGGATTGCGTCCGTCGGGGCGCCCACGATATCGGCATCATAGTTTCCGACACCCCGCGCCCGCAACGTGTTGCCGAACCGATAAGGCTCGGCAGGGGAGCGCGCTCCAGCGGCATGCGTCCTCGGTCTTCGATGGCGTCACTCGCGCGCCTCATGGTAGGTTAGGCGCCCCGAAGCGTCGACGAGCCAGGGGAGCGACGGGGCGCAATGACGCGATGAAGGCCATGGTCCTCCGGGAGCTGGGGGCTCCGCTCCGGCTCGAAACCGTCCCGATGCCCAAGATCGGGCCCAACGACGTGCTGCTCCGGGTGCGGGCCACTGGCGTCGGTCTCACCGTCGTCATCATGACCGCCGTCCCCGGCCGCGTGACGTCCTTCCCGCGTATTCCCGGGCACGAGGTGGCCGGCGAGGTCGCCGAGATCGGCGCCGAGGTCACCCACGCCAGGGTGGGCGACCGAGTGGCCTGCCACTTCTACCTCACCTGCAAGGTGTGCCGCTTCTGCCGGAGCGGACGCGAGACGCTCTGCACCGCGTTCCGCGGCTACGTGGGGATGGCCTGCGACGGTGGCTACGCGGAGTACATGGCGATCCCGGCCGCGAACGTCACGCCGATTCCGGCGGGCGTGAGTGACCTCGACGCCGCCATCGCCGCCGACGCGATCGCGACGCCCTACCACGCGTGCCGCGAGGAGGCGCGCATCGGCCCCGGCGATTCCGTCCTGATCGTCGGCGCCGGCGGCGGGGTTGGTATCCACGGCGTGCAGATGGCCAAGCTCTGCGGCGGCTGGGTGCTGGCCGCCGACATCACCGACGAGAAGCTAGGGGCGGCGAGGGACTGCGGCGCCGACGCGCTCATCGACGGCCGCCGCGGAGACCTCGCGACGCAGGTCCAGGCGCTGACCGACGGCCGGGGCGTGGACGCGGCAATCGACTTCGTGGCGTCGCGAGAGACGCTGGAGGGCAGCGTCAAGTCGCTGGCCCGCGCCGGGAGGCTCGTCATCATCGGCAGTCGGCCCAAGGCCGTCTTCGGCGTGGAGGCGAGCTTCACGGTGGACCCGGCCCAGATGCTCTACAACATGCTCGAGATCCACGGCTCGCGCTACGTCACGTTGGCCGAGCTCCAGCAGACGCTCGAGCTGCTCCGCCAGCGTCGGATCCGGTCGGTGGTGACTCGCACCTTCCCGCTCGAGGGCGCCGAGGAGGCCCACGAGCTGCTCCGGAAGAACGCGCTGGTCGGCCGGGCCGCTCTCCTCCAGGAGGGCTGAGGAGGACCCCATGACCAACCGCCCCGCCGTCACGCCCGCGCTGCTCGAGGAGTACTGCACCAGGTGCCGGAACTGGGGGCGCTGGGGCCCCGAAGACGAGATCGGAACCCTCAACTTCATCACGCCCGACGTCATCACGCGCGCCGCCACGCTAGTGCGGCAGGGCAAAGTGATCTCGTGCGCCCTCAACTTCGACACGAACGGCCCCCAGACCGGGGCCTTCGGCCGGGTGAACCCGATCCACAGCATGGTCGCCACCGGCACGGACCACGCGACCGGCCGGCAGACGCTGGCGGGCTTCGAGACGCTGCCCTACGGCTGGGGCTTCGCCGACGACCAGGTCACGATGTTCCTCCAGTGCGGGACCCAGTGGGACGGGCTCGGCCACATCTTCCACCACGGCAAGATGTACGGCGGCCGCGACGCGACCCTGGTCTCCGCCTCGGGCGCCGCGCGGAACGGCATCGAGCACTACAAGAACAAGATTGTCAGCCGTGGCGTCCTCCTCGATATCGCGCGCTACAAGGGCGTGGACGCCCTTCGGCCTGGCGAGCCCATCTACAGCGAAGATCTGGAGTCCTGCGCCGGCAGGCAGCGCGTGACCGTCGAGCCCGGCGACATCGTCCTGGTCAGGACCGGGGACGTGGGGCGGCGGCTCCGGGAGCGGAGCTGGGGGACCTTCTCGGCCGGGGACGCGCCAGGGCTCTCCTTCCTCACCGCGCCGTGGCTCTACGACAAGCGCATCGCCGGGATCGCCAGCGACACCTGGGGCGCCGAGGTCAGGCCCAACGAGCTTCCCGGGTCGTTCCAGCCGCTCCACCTCGTCATGGTGGTCCACATGGGGCTTCTGGTCGGCGAGATTTTCCACCTCGAGGCGCTGGCGGACGACTGCGCGGCGGATGGCGTCTACGAGTTCCTGTTCGTGGCGCCGCCGCTGCCCATCACGCGGGCGGTCGGCTCGCCGATCAACCCCCAGGCCATCAAGTAGCCGACAAAGGAAGCGCCAGCCGGCCCTGCTCGCGTGCGTGAACGAGATCTGGCGGCTCATCGAGGAGGAGGTGCGCAGCGGGATGCTGCCGCGCGCGCCGCGGCCGGGCGTGGAGCCCGCCTCCGGGTAGCGGCAGGCGTTCAGTTCGTCGGGCGCGGCCGCAGGGTGGCGACGTCCCGCGGTGAGAGGTGCGGAACCGTCTCACCGGTCTCGGCGAAGGTGCGCGTGACGTCCGTCCGGTTGTAGACCCAGAGGATCGCCATCGGGCCCGCACCGACGTTCGCGAAACGGTGGTGGCTCCCCTCGGGGATGAACGCGGTGTCCCACCGGCCGAGACGCTGGCGCTGGCCGTCGATCTCCACCTCCGCGTCGCCCTCGAGGACGGTCGTCTGCTCGTCGCAGTTGTGGTAATGGAGCGGGATGCCGCCGCCGGGCGGGAAGCGGGTGACCCCGCTCGTGATCCTCGCGCCGATCTCGATGCAGGAAAAGACGACCGTCTGGATGCCGTTGCCCCGCTCGAAGACGGGCAAGACCGCGAAGCGCAGCAGGCTCGGCTCGGCCATGACGTACCCTCCCAGCGACCGGTTGCCGCCTAGTATAGGCGCGCTCCGATGACGCCTCCGGGTTACTGGTAGAAGGCCAGAACGGCGAGAACGGCGGCGACCAGACCACAGAGCTTGCGCCGGGTCACGGGCTCGCCGAAAAGGGGAGCGGCGAGCAGGAAGGTGAAGACGAAGCTCATCTGGGAGACGGGCACGGCCGCGCTGGCCTCGCCCGAGACGAGGGCCCAGGCCAGCAGCACGCGTCCGCTCCCGTTCAGCACGCCGCAGGCTGGGGCGTGCGTCCAGATGGTGCCGGTGAACCGCACGCCTCCTTCCCGCCAGGTGGCGTAGCCGAACGCGATCGTCGTGAGCGCGCAGAACTGTCCGAAGATCAGGAGCGCCGGCGGGGCGCCGAAGGCGACGGCCACCTTGTAGAGGAAGAGGACCAGGCCGAAGGCGACCATGGCGAGGCACGCCCACCCGACGCCGCCGGCGGAGACCATCGCACGCCGCGCCGAGGCTTGGGTAAGGAGCAGGACAGCGGCCACGGCGAGGACGAGACCGGCCACCTTGGTTGTCGTGACTCCTTCGCCCAGGACGACGATGGCCAGGACGGCAGTGACCGCCAGATTCAGGCGGTAGATGGCGGCGTTCACGCCGACCTGAGCGCCCGGGACTTGCAGGCTGCGCAGGAACGCATAGGTCGCCACGAAGGCCAGCACGCCTGCCACCGGCCCGAAGAGGATGCCGCCGCTCCATCGGAGGCTGCCCGTCGCCACCGCCCATGCCAGGGCGGTGGGGCCGAAGAACCAGGACTGGAGCACCATGAACGAGGCGGGTGTGACGCCACGGAGCGTGGCGCGACGCAGGAGCAGATCAGCGGTGCCCACCAGCGCCATGGAAATCAGCGAGAGGAGCAGCCAGCCAGGCACGGCGGATTATAGCCCCGGGGCGCCGGCACTGGCACCGGCGCCCCGGGGGGGACCGCGACGGGCTACTGGAGCGGGGAGAAGGCGGCGGGCAGGAGGATCTTGTTGTCCTGGGTCAGCAGCCGGTCGGGCCCGCCCGGCGGCGGCCAGACCCCCTTCTTCCTTGCGTCGTCCCGCACCTGGGCGCGCGCGTCGAGGCTCGAATAGGCCCAGACGTGGACGAAGCCGTTGGCCTTCCCGAACTCGACGCCGCCGGCGAGCACGACCGGCGACAGCTTCATGCGCTCGGGGAGCTTCGCCTCCCAGCCCTTGGCCACGTCGGGGAGCGTGCCCGGCTTCAGCGTGTAGTAGCGTAGCTCGAAGATCGGCCCGACTTTTCCCTGGCGGACCTCGGGCACGAACGCGAACGGCACGACGATCTCCGAGCGCATCGCGCGGACGAACTCGCCGATCTTGGGTGGCCAGCTCGGATCCTTCATCGCCTCGCCCCGGATGCGCGCGCGCTCGGCAAGGTCGCGATACCCCCAGACGTGGACGATCTCGTTGAGCGGGCCGATCTCCGTGTGCCAGAACGCGGTCAGCTCGGAGTACTTCTTCCGGTACTCGTAGGCCTCGCCGTAGCGCTTCTCGACCTCGGCCAGGCTGCCGGGGGCGATGCGGTAAGTACGGATCTCGTAGATCACGTTCGGCTCCTTTCGGTGGTGCGGGTTGCGGGTCCGCCGCGCGCGATTGGCCTCATCGGCGACCGCTTCCGCAGCTGGGACATGGGCTACTGTATACACCATGCGCGTCCAGAGCATCGAAGCCATTCCGATCGAGATTCCGCTCACCAAGAACTTCGGTGGCAGCACGTACGCCGTCTTCAAGCGCTGCACGATCATCACGCGCATGCGCACCGAGGCCGGCCTGGTCAGCGAAATCTACAACGGCGATAACCGCGAGCACGGTCGCGAGATCGCGCGCCTGATCCTCGAAGAGCTGGCGCCGCGCATCAAGGGGATGAGTATCTTCGAGGGCGAGCGGATCTGGGAAGACGTGTTCGCGCTCACCCATGCCAGCCGCGACCGCAAAACGCTGCTCGAAGCGATCGCCTGCGTCGACTGCGCCCTCTGGGACCTGGTCGGAAAAGCGCTGGGCAAGAGCGTCTGCGATCTGCTCGGCAACGCCCGCCGCAGGCTGCCGATCATTTCCATCGGCGGCTATTACACGGAAGGCAAGACCCTCGCCGACATCGGGCGGGAGATGGACGGGTATCGCCGCGCCGGCATGGCCGGATGCAAGTTCAAGGTCGGCGGGCTGACGCCCGAGCAGGACGCGGAACGCGTCGAGGCCGCGCGCACTGCGGCCGGCTCCGACTTCCTCCTGGCGGTGGACGCCAACCGGGGCTGGTCGGCCGAGGACGCCGTGCGCTTCGCGCGCCTCGTCGAGCCCCTCGACATCCGCTGGTTCGAGGAGCCGTGTCACTGGTATGACGACGTCGCGATGATGGCGCGCGTCCGGCAGGCGACACGGATCCCGATCACCGCGGGTCAATCCGAGATCACCAGCCACGGCGTGCGCCGGTTGGTCGAGGCGGGCGCCGTCGATCTCGTCAACTTCGACGCCTCGGAAGGCGGCGGCGTCACCGAGTGGCGCCGGGCGGCGCTCCTGTGCGGCGTGGCTGGCGTGCAGATCGCGCACCACGAGGAGCCGCAGATCGCCCAGCACTTGATCGCGGCGGTGCCGCACTCCACCTATGTCGAGTGCTTCGCGGATCCCGAGCGCGATCCCGTGTGGCAGGCGATGTGGGCGAACCGCCCCGTGATCAAGGATGGGATGATGGAGGTGGCGCAAGGCCCCGGCTTCGGCTTGATCCTGGATGAGGGCCTGGTTCGGCGGTATCGCGTCGATTAGGCCAGGCGTGGGATCACGCGCTCGGCGAAGCGCCGCATCGAGCCGAGCACGCGCTCGTGGGGGATCCGCCCCCCGACGTTCATCCAGACGGAGAGCGTCGTGTGGCCGAGCGCCTCGCGCAGCTCCAGCAGGCGCTCGGTGACCGACTCTGGCGTGCCGTAGATGGCCAGCTCCCCCAGGATCTCGTCGTAGCTCATGCGCCCGAGCCGCGCCGCGTCCTCCCGCTGCGTGCCTCCCTTGGCCAGCGCCTCGGCGACCGAGCGGAAGAAGTGCATCGTGCTCGCCTCCGGCTCCTCGCGCGCCCGGCGGTCCGTGTCGGCGACGTAGACGGGCACGATCAGCGCCACCTCGCCGCGTCCGGGATGGCCGGCCTGGCGCCAGCCCTCGTGGTAGCCGACGATGAACCGCTTGAGGTCGCTCATGGACGTCGTGCGGACCGCGATGAAGATCGGCAGGCCCATGCGTCCGACCATGGGATACGTCTCCTGGGTGGTCGCCGCGACGCGGAGGGGCGGGTAGGGCTTCTGGTACGGCTTGGGCATCACGCACACGTCCCGGAACTGGAAGTACTTGCCCTCGTACGTGAAGCGGTCCTGGGTCCACGCCTTGATCAAGATCTCGAGCGTCTCCTGGAACCGCTCACGGCTCTGGCTGTACGAGACGTTGAAGCCCTGGTAGTGCCCGGGCAGCCCGCTTCGCCCGACGCCGAAGTCGAGCCGCCCCTTGCTCAGGTGGTCGACGGTGGCCACGTCCTCGGCCAGGCGCAGCGGGTGGCTCAGCGGCAGGACCTGCACGGCGATGCCGATCTTCACCCGCCGGGTGCGAGCGGCGATGGCCGCCGCGACGACGAGCGGCGAGGACAGGACGGAGCGGTCCTTCTGAAAGTGCAGCTCGGCCAGCCACACGGCGTCGAAGCCAAGGTCCTCCGCCGCCGTCATCTGGGCCAGTGATTCGTCGAAGGCCCGGGCCTCGTCCATCCCGGGCGGACACTGGAACTCCGTGAAGAGCCCGATCTCCATGGCGTCTAGCTCTACCTTGCCCCGGGGCCGAGCGTCAATGGCGCTCTTCACCGAAAGCGCGGCATGAGCTTCCCGAGTCGCTCCTCCATGGCGCGGAAGCCCGGCTGCAGGAGTGATGCTCGGTCAGCCAGAGGGTGGAGCCCGGAGGAAGGAGTAGGTCCCGAAGGGCATGTCGTCAGAGGCCTGCCCGGCTCTTGCCCTTCACCGCCTTGTTGACCACGTTGACCGGCCACGCGCCCGTGAGAACCCGCCGCACCTCGTCGGGCGCTCCGGCCTGGAGTCCCACCATGGCCTGCTCACTGTACCAGGCGGCGTGTGGGGTGATGGTCACGTTCTCGCGGCCGCGCAGGGGGTGCGGGTCGGGCAGGGGCTCGGGATCCGTCGTGTCGAGGGCGCACCCGGCGATCCGGCCCGCGTCCAGGGCTCGGACGAGCGCCTGGGTGTCGACGATGGGCCCCCGCGCGCAGTTGACGAGAAAGGCCGTCGGCTTCATCCGGGCGAAGGCCTCGTCGTTCATCATCCCCCGTGTCACGGGGACGAGGGGAGGAAGAACGGAGACGAAGACCGACTCGCGGAGCATTTCGAAGAGGTCCGTCTTCTCGCCCGGGACGGCGAACTGTC
>JACQWC010000158.1 GCA_016209635.1 Candidatus Rokuibacteriota bacterium
CTACGTGACGGTTCGGTACCCGACGATCGCCTACCAGCTCGGCGTCCTCGGGTGGGACAAGATCGCGTTCGGCGCGCTCGCCATCCTCCTCGTCCTCGAGGCCACCCGGCGGCTCGTCGGCTGGGTCATGGTGGGCCTGGCAGGGGTCTTCGTCCTCTACGCCAAGTTCGCCTATCTCCTGCCGGGGCTCCTGGGCGCGAAGGGCTCGAGCTGGGAGCGGATCGTCGTCTACCTCTACCTCGACACCAACGGCCTCTTCGGCCTGCCGCTCACGGTGACCGCGGGGATGGTCGTCGCGTTCATCTTCTTCGGGCAGCTCCTCTACGCCGTCGGCGGCGACCGGTTCCTCACCGACCTGGCGATGATGGCGATGGGCCGCTACCGGGGGGGCCCGGCCAAGGTGTCGGTCGTCGCCTCGTGCCTGTTCGGGACGGTCTCCGGCAGCGCCGTCTCGAACGTCGTCGTCGACGGACCGATCACGATCCCGATGATGAAGCGGACCGGGTACGCGCCGCACGTGGCGGCCGCCATCGAGGCGGTCGCCTCCACCGGAGGCCAGATCATGCCTCCGGTCATGGGCGTCGCCGCCTTTCTCATCGCCGAGTTCCTCTCGGTCCCGTACTCCGAGGTCGTCATCGCGGCGGTGATCCCCGCGCTCCTCTACTACCTCGCCCTCTTCGTCCAGGTCGACCTCGAGGCCGCGAAGCACCGGCTCCACGGCCTCCCGGCGGCGCAGCTCCCCCGCTTCGGCGACGTCATCCGGCGGGGCTGGAGCTTCCTCGTCCCGCTCGTGGTCCTGACTTACACGCTGATGCTCGCGAGCTGGGAGGCGGGGAAGGCGGGCATGGCGGCCGTCATCGCCACCCTCGTCGTCGGCGCCCTCCAGCGCGGCGACCGGCTCACGCTCTGGAAGCTCCTCGGCGCGATCGCCGAGACGGGGAAGGTCCTCCTCGACATCGTCGCCATCACCGCCGTTGCCGGCTTCGTCATCGGCGTCCTCCAGCTCTCCGGCCTCGGGTTCAAGTTCTCGCTCCTTCTCGTCTCGGTGGCCGGCGGGAACGCGCTCGGGCTCCTCCTCCTGACCGCGGTCGTGTGCATCATCCTCGGCATGGGCATGCCCACCGCGATCATCTACATCCTGCTCGCGGTCCTGGTGGGACCAGCCCTCGTCCAGCTCGGCGTCTCCCCGCTCGGCGCCCACCTCTTCCTCTTCTACTTCGGCATGCTCTCGATGATCACGCCTCCCGTTTGTCTCGCGACGTATGCCGCGGCCTCCATCGGCGGGGCGGACTTCATGAAGACCGGCTGGACGGGGATGCGGCTCGGCATCGTCGCCTACGTCGTTCCCTTCGTCTTCGCCTTTCACCCGGCCCTCTTGATGAAGGGCTCGATCATCGAGATCCTGGTCGCCGCCGCCACCGCGGTGGTCGGCGTGATCCTGCTCGGGATCGGCTGCGCGGGGCACCTCTTCCGTCCCCTCGGCTGGGGCAAGCGCGCCCTCGTGAGTGTGGCCGGGCTCCTCCTGATTCCCGCGCCCACGAGCGGAGCGTGGCTGGCGGCCAACGTTCTGGGGCTCACGCTCGGCGTCCTCCTTGTGGTCTGGGAAAGGGTCGGCTCCCGCGAAGCGGAGGACCAACGGAGCAACGCCGTACCTATGGCACGGCACCCACGGTCTGAGCCGGTCTCACGGCATCCGCTACCATGAAGATCGACATCTTCCCGCACATCTTCCCGCGGCGGTTCTTCGACCGGATGCTCGATGTGGCGCCGGGCGGCCAATACATGCAGAAGCGGATGCGCGCCATTCCCGTCCTGGTCGACCTGGAGGAGCGCCTCCGGATCATGGACCGTCACGACGGCTACGTGCAGGTCCTCACGCTCGCCTCGCCCCCGATCGAGGCCCTCGGCGGCCCGGACCTCACCCCGGATCTCGCCCGCCTGGCCAACGACGGCATGGCCGAGATCGTGGTCCGGTACCCCGACCGCTTTCCCGGCTTCGTCGCGTCGCTTCCGATGAACAACCCAGACGCCGCCCTCCGCGAGATGGATCGCGCGATCGCCGAGCTCCACGCCACCGGCGTCCAGATGTTCTCCAACGTCAACGGCCGGCCGCTCGACGGGCCGGAGTTCCAGCCGCTCTTCGAGCGAATGGCCGCCCACCGGCTGCCGATCTGGCTCCACCCGGCCCGACCGGCCTCCTTCGCCGACTACCCCGGGGAGAAGCGGTCGCGGTACGACCTCTGGTGGGCCTTCGGCTGGCCCTACGAGACCACGATCGCCATGGCGCGTCTCGTCTTCAGCGGGCTCTTCGACCGCCTTCCGGAGCTCGCGATCATCACGCATCATATGGGCGCGATGCTTCCGTACTTCGAGGGACGCGCCGGCGGGGGGCTCGACCAGCTCGGGGGCCGTACCGACGATCCCGACGACGCGGTGGCCCTCGGCCGCCTCAGACGCCGTCCCGTGGACTACTTCCGGATGTTCTACGGCGACACGGCGCTCTTCGGGGCCCACCACGCGATGGAGTGCGGCCTCGCGTTCTTCGGCGCCGACCGCGTGCTCTTCGGGACCGATATGCCGTTCGATCCCGAGAGGGGGCCGGGGTTCATCCGGGAGACGATCGCGGCGATGGAGCGGATGCGGGCCACGCCCGGGGAGAAGAAGAAGATCTACGAGGACAACGCGCGGAGGATGCTGAGGCTCCGGCTCACGTGACGATGGAGAGCGACCGATGATCAAGCGAGTGAGCGTGGATTCGACCGCCGAGGCCTACCTCGAGCTCCTGGCGGCGCGAGGCATCGAGTACTTCTTCGGCAACGCCGGGACCGATTTCGCGCCGATCATCGAGGCGTACGCCAGGCGCCAGGCGCAGGGGCAGGTGCTTCCCCGCCCCCTCACGGTGCCCCACGAGACCACCGCCGTCGCCATGGCCCACGGCTACGCGATGGTCACCGGCCGGCCCCAGGTCGTGATGGTCCACGTGATCGTGGGGACGGCGAACGCCCTCGCCGGGATCATCAACGCCGCCCGCGCCCTGGTCCCGATGCTCATGACGGCGGGACGGACGCCGCTCACGGAGGGCGGGATGCCGGGCGCCCGGAACCGCCACATCCACTGGGCGCAGGAGTCGTTCGACCAGGCCGCGATGGTACGGGAGTTCGTGAAGTGGGACTACGAGCTGCGGATGGGCTCCCAGCTCGAGACGGTCGTCGACCGGGCGCTCGCCATCGCGCGCAGCGAGCCCGCGGGGCCCGTGTACCTGACGCTGCCGCGGGAGGTCCTCGCCGAGCGGATGGAGGAGCTCCCATACTTCGATCCGTCGCGCGTCGGCCCCGATGAAGCCACGCTGCCCGACCCTGCGGCGATCGAGCGGGCCGTGGCGCGCCTCGGCGCCGCCACGAACCCGATCGTCATCACCAAGTCCGTCGGGCGCGACCCCGGCGCCGTCCCTCGCCTGGTCGAGCTGGCGGAGGCGCTCGGGATGCCGGTCTTCGAGCAGTTCTCGACGCACCTCTGCTTCCCCCAGAGCCATCCCCTCCACGCCGGCGTCGACCCGACGCCCCATCTCGAAGCCGCCGACGTGATCGTCGCCGTCGAGTCCGACGCGCCCTGGTTCCCCGACCTCAAGTCCCCCCGCCCCGAGACGGCGGTGATCCAGATCGGGCAGGACCCGCTCTTCTCGCGCTATCCGATCCGCGGCTTCCCGGTGGACCTGGGGCTCGCGGGAACGCCGCGGCTGACCCTCGCCGCCCTCACCGCGGTGGTGCGGCGCGCGGGGCTCGACCCGCGGGCGATCGCCGCGCGGCGGGAGCGCTGGGAGGCCGAGGGCCGGCGGCTCACGGCGGCGTGGGCTGCCCGGGCGCGCGCCGTCCAGGGCGACCGGCCGATCGACATGGCGTGGCTCTCGCGGTGCGTTGGCGACGTGGTCGACGACGCGACGCTCGTCGTCAACGAGTACGACCTCGATACGACCCAGACCCGGCTCACCGTCCCCGGAAGCTACTTCAGCCAGTCCCCCGCCTCCGGACTCGGCTGGGGACTCGGCGCCGCCCTCGGCGCCCGCCTCGCGGCGCCCGACAAGACCGTGATCTGCTGCGTGGGCGACGGCGCCTACATCTTCGGCGCGCCCACCTCGGCGCACTTCGTGTCGCGCGCCTACGGGCTCCCCGTGCTCTTCGTCGTCTTCTACAACCGCGCCTGGAACGCGGTCAAGCGGTCGGTCACCTCCCACGCCCCGGAGGGATGGGCGGCGCGAACCGGCACGATGGTCATGAGCGAGCTGGACCCGGCGCCAGACTATGAGGTGATCTGCCGCGCCTCGGGCGGCTACGGCGAGCGGGTCGAGGACCCCGCCGAGCTGCCAGCGGCGCTCGCCCGCGGCCTCCGGGCGGTCCGCGACGAGAAGCGACAGGCACTCCTCAACGTGATCTGTAAGAAGCCGTGACCCTCCCCCGCTGGCGCGCCCGTCGCGAAAGGAGTCAGCCATGACCGTGCTCGACGCCGACGGCCACGTGACCGAGAGCCAGGAGCAGGTCGCCAAGTACCTCGACGAGCCCTTCCGACGGCGGCCCCTCGCCTTCTCGTTCTACCCCTGGGACGGCTGGGACCGGAGGCTCCTCGGGACCCTCGGCGATTTCGCGGGGGATGCCCCCGCGTGGCTCCGGGCGCTCGACAAGGGCGGCGTGGAGACGACGGTGCTCTACCCCACGCTCGGCCTCTTCATGAGCTTTCTCAAGGACAGGGAGTGGGCCGTCGCCCTCTGCCGTGCCTACAACACCATGGTCCACGAGGAGTTCGTCAGGGTGAGCCCGCGCCTCAAGGCGGTCGCCCTCCTCCCCGTCCAGGACCCCGAGGCGGCGGCCGCGGAGCTCACGCGGGCCGTCCGGCAGCTCGGGCTCGCGGGAGGCATGCTGGCCGCCGACGGCCAGCACCTCCTGGGCGACCCGCGGTTCGCGCCGGTCTACGAGGAGGCCCAGCGGCTCGACGTGATGCTGGGCGTCCACGCCTCGGGCTCGCACCTGGGCGGCGCGGGCGTCGATCTCTTCCCGCGCTTCATCCAGGCGCACACCTGCTCCCATCCCTTCGGCCAGATGCGCCAGCTCACCTCGATCGTCTTCGAGGGGATCCCCGAGCGGTTCCCGTCCCTCCGCCTGGCCTTTCTCGAGGCGGGGGCGGGCTGGGCGCCGTACTGGAGCGAGCGGATGGACGACGAGTACGCCAAGCGCGGCCGCGCGGAGGCGCCGGCGCTCACGAAGAAGCCGAGCGACTACGTGCGCGGGGGGAACATCTACTTCTCCTGCGAGGCGGACGAGTGGCTCCTGCCCCAGGCGCTCAAGCTCATCGGCGAGCACCAGATCGTCTACGCATCCGACTTCCCGCACTGGGACCACGGCTATCCCGGCTCGGTCGACGAGATCCGCGCCCGCGGTGACCTGACGGACGCGCAGAAGCGGAAGATCCTCGCCGACAACACCCGCCGCCTCTACCGGCTCGCGTGAGGACCCGCGGGTTGACATGAGCGGGAGGGGTTCGATTACGATCACGCGGTCGGCACCCAAAGGAGGGACGACATGGGCATGACGAGACACGGTCCCGAGAGGCGCAGGTGGCTCCCGATCCTCGCCGCGGTGGGGGTGGCACTCTCCGGCGCGGTCGGGCTGATGCGGCTCCCGTCGGCGTCGGCGCAGGCGAAGCCCGCGGAGCTGAAGGTCGGCGTCGTCGCGTTCCTGTCCGGCCCCGCCGCGGTCTTCGGCGTGCCGTCCAAGAACGCCGCCGAGTGGCTCATCGACAAGTACAATCGCGAGGGGGGGATCGCGGGCGTCAGGATCCGGCCGGTCTACGTCGACGAGGCGGGCGGGGCCGAGAAGCAGGTGGCCGAGTTCCGCCGGCTCGTTCTCGACGAGAAGGTCGACCTCGTGATCGGTTATATCTCGAGCGCCGACTGCCTCGCGGTGGCCCCGGTCGCCGAGGAGCTGCGCGTCCTCACCGTGCTCTTCGACTGCGGCACCAACCGGATCTTCGAGGACAGCAAGTACCGGTACGTCTTCCGGACCAAAGCGCACCAGGCGCTCGACAGCGTGGCCGCGGCTCGGTACGTGCTCCGGACGAAGCCCGGCGTGAAGACCATCGCCGGCATCAACCAGGACTACGCCTGGGGACGCGACTCCTGGGACACCTTCAAGCGGGCCATGCTCAAGCTGAAGCCCGACGTCCAGGTGGTCGCGGAGCTCTGGCCCAAGCTCCTCGCCGGCGAGTACTCCGCCGAGATTTCCCGGCTCCTCACCGCCAAGCCCGACGTGATCCACTCGAGCTTCTGGAACGGCGACATCGTTGGCCTGGTCAAGCAGGGCACCCCGCGCGGCCTGTTCTCGCAGAGCCTCGTCGTCCTGACGGCGGGCGAGCACATGCTCCAGGACGTTGGCAAGGACATGCCGGAGGGCGTGGTCATCGGCGCGCGCGGCGACCACTGGTTCCTGCACAACGCGAGCGACCCCCTGCACAAGGAGTTCGTGGACGGGTACCGGGCGAAGTACACCCGCTACCCGGTCTACCCCTCGTATCACATGTACCAGGCCGTGGCGGGGATGAAGGCCGCGTTCGAGAAGGCCGTCAAGGACGGCGGCGGCGCCTGGCCCAAGGTCGACGCGGTCATCAAGGCGTTCGAGGGCATCGAGTACCGGGTGCCGCCGGGACGCACGATGACGGTCCGCGGCGACCACAACGGGATCGAGCCGGCCATCATGGGCCTGACGAAGCACTCGTCCCAGCATCCGTTCGCGATCCTCGACAGGATCGTCGTGTTCCCCGCCGCCGAGGTGAACCCGCCGCTCGGGGTCAAGACGAACGACTGGATCGAGACCTGGAAGAAGTAGGCCGATCGGCGAGCGCCGCGGGGGCGCGACCCCGGCCCCCGCGGTGACCGGCGCCCGATGACGCTCCCGGTCGTCATCCTCCTCGACGGGGTGCTCTACGCCGCCGTGCTCTTCCTGCTGGCGGCGGGGCTGACGCTCGTCTACGGCGTCATGCGGATCCTCAACATCGCCCACGGGAGCCTCTACGCGCTCGGGGCATACGCGGCGACCTCGCTGGTCCTGGGCTACTTGAAGACGGGCGGCCCCGCCGTCGGCATGTACGGGGCGCTCCTCGCCGGGGCGCTGCTGGCCGGCATCGCCACCGGGCCCGTCATCGAGCGATTGCTCCTGCGCCCCATCTACGGGCGCGAGGAGGTGGTGCAGCTCCTCGTCACGTTCTCGCTGTTCCTCATCCTCGAGGACGTGATGAAGCTCGTCTGGGGCGTGCAGCCCTACTACGTCGCCGACCCGTACGCGCTGCTCGGCACCGTCGCGATCGCGGGCGTGAGCTACGCCTGGTACCAGCTCGTCCTGATCGCCTTCGCCATCGCCACCGGGGTCCTCGTCTGGGCGGCGATCCGGTGGACGCGCCTCGGCCGGATGATCATCGCCGTCACCGCGGACCGGGAGATCAGCGCGACCCTCGGCATCAACGTCGGACGTCTTTACTCCGTCGCCTTCACCGTGGGCGCGGTGCTCGCGGCCCTCGGCGGCGCGCTGGTCGCCCCCGTCATCGCCGTGACGCCGGGGATCTCGGTCGAGGCCATCGTGCTCGCGTTCGCGGTGGTCGTGATCGGCGGCCTCGGGAGCCTGGAGGGCGCCGCGCTCGGCGCCCTGATCGTCGGCGTGACCCGGGCGGCGGCGGTCCACCTCCTGCCCGAGGCGGAGCTGGCGACGGTGTACCTGATCATGGTCGCCGTGCTCCTCTTCCGCCCGCGCGGGCTCTTCGGCGAAGTCGAGGCGCGACGGATATGAAGCGGGACGTGGCGCTCGCGCTCGCCGCGGTCGCCGCGTTCGCCGCCGCTCCCCTGGCCCTCCCGAGCTGGGCGATCTTCCTCCTCACCCTGGCGCTCGCCAAGGCCGTGGTCGTGCTCGCCATCGCGCTCCTCTTGAGGGGCGGTCTCGTGTCGTTCGGCCACGGGATGTTCTTCGCCGTCGGCGCTTACGCCGTCGGGCTCACGATGAAGTGGCTCGGCCTCCGCGAGGCCCTCCTCCTATCACTGCTCGGCACCCTCCTCGCCGCCGCCGTCGCGGCGCTCCTCGGGCTCTTCATCGCGCGTTACCGCGGCATCTTCTTCGGGATGCTCAACATGGCGATCTCGATGGTGGTGTACGCGCTCCTGCTCAAGCTCTACTGGCTCACCGGCGGGACCGACGGCGTCGGCATCCGGACGCCGACCATCCTGGGCGTGACACCGGACCGGGAGAGCCTGCGGGTCTGGATCTACGGCTTCTCGCTCGCGCTGACGCTCCTGGCCTTTGGGGTCGTCCACCGCTTCTGGATCTCGCCGCTCGGTTTCATGCTCCGGGCCGTCCGCGACAACGAGGTTCGCGTCGAGTACACCGGCGTCTCCGTGCACCGGGTCATCTACACCGCCTACGTGCTCTCGGGGGCGCTCGCCGGGCTCGGCGGCGTCCTCACGGGTTTCTCCGTCGGCCACATCGTGCCGGAGCTGGCCTACTGGACGACCTCGGGCGAGTTCGTGTTCATCGCCGTGCTGGGCGGTCCCGGGAGCATCCCGGGCCCCCTGGTCGGCGCGATCGCTTTCGAGTTCCTCAAGAGCTACGCGTACAAGTACGCGGCCTTCACCTGGCAGATGACGCTCGGAGTGACGATGCTCCTCATCATCCTCTTCATGCCCGGCGGGCTCTGGAGCATCCGGGGCCTGGTCGGGCGGAGCGGGCGCCCGTGGCGGTGGTCCTCGAGACCGTCGGCCTGACCAAGTCCTTCGGCGGCGTCCTGGCGCTGGACGACATCCACGTCGCCATCGCCGCCGGCGAGGTCGTGGGCATCATCGGCGCGAACGGCGCCGGCAAGACGACGTTCGTCAACGCGATCACGGGCTACGTGAAGCCCGACCGCGGCCGGATCGCCTACCTGGGCCGGGACATCACGGCCCACCCGCCGCGTGAGATCACCGGCCTCGGCCTCGCGCGGTCGTTCCAGGTCCCCCAGATCTACACGAGCCTCAGCGTGCTCGAGAACGTCCTCCTCACCCTCGCGGCACGGGCGCGGCAGAGCCGGCGGGTCTGGACGCCGCTGCACACCCCGGAGCGGGAGGGGCAGGCGATCGCCGTGCTCGAGCCCTTCGGGCTCAAGGAGCACGCCCGGCGCCCGGTGAGCGAGCTGCCCGAGGGCGGGCTGAAGCTGCTCGACATCGCGCTCTCGACGGCCCTCAGGCCGAAGCTGCTCCTGCTGGACGAGCCCACCAGCGGCGTCAGCTCGAGCGACAAGTTCGGCGTGATGGAGACCCTGCTGCAGATCCTCCGCGAGCAACGGGTGACGGTCATCTTCGTCGAGCACGACATGGACGTCGTGACCCGGTACGCCGAGCGGCTCCTGGCGTTCGTCGAGGGGAGGATCATCGCCGACGGCGTCCCCGCAGAGGTGCTCGCCAACCCGGAGGTGCGTCGGGTCGTGCTGGGCTCGGCATGACGGCGCTCGAGGTGCGCGACCTCCACGTGCGGCTGGCGGGGATCGTGATCCTGCGCGGCGTGAGCCTGGACGTGCCCGAGGGCGGTGTCGTGGGCCTGGTCGGTCGGAACGGCGCGGGCAAGACGACGACCCTCAAGGCCATCGTCGGCCTGATCCCGGTGGCTTCGGGAGCGATCCGCCTCGACGGGCGGGACCTCGGGCGCCTGGCCCCCCACGAGCGGCCCGCGCTGGGGCTCGGCTACCTCCCCGAGGACCGGCGCCTCATCGGCTCGCTGACGGTCGAGGAGAACCTCCTCCTGCCGGCGTGGGCGACCCGACGGCGGGAAAGCGGGGAGCATCTCGCCTTCCTCTACGGCCTCATGCCGGAGCTCACGGCGCTCGGGGGCCGGCGCGCGGCGTCGCTCAGCGGAGGCCAGCAGAAGCTGGTGGCCCTCGCGCGGGCCACCATGAACTCGCGGAGGCTCCTCCTGCTCGACGAGCCGCTCGAAGGGCTGTCGCCGGCGCTGGCCCGCCGGCTGGCCGAGGTCGTCCGGGGTCTCCCCGGCGTCGCGGTCCTGGTGACCGAGTCGGACGCCAACCGGATGCGGATGCTGACCGACCGGATCTACACGATCGAGCGCGGGGAGATCGTGCGGGACGCGTGATACGATCGGCGTCGCAGCCGACCGTGCCGGAGGATCGCATGGCGCAGGACCTGAGAAGCTACCTCGATCTGATCAAGCGGAAGCGGCCGGAGGATCTCGTGATCGTGTCGAGGGAGGTCGACCCGGCCTACGAGATCACCGCCCTCGTGGTCAAGCTCGAGCGGGAGGCCCGGCGCCGGCCGGTGCTCCTCTTCGAGAAGGTGCGGGGCAGCCGCTTCCCCGTCCTGACGAACCTCCACGCGAGCCGCGCGCGACTCGCCGCGGCCATGGGCGTGGCGCCCGAGCAGATGCTCCCCGCGTACCTCGGGGCGATGGAGCGGCCGACCCCGCCGCGGTCTCGAGCGGCCCCGTGCAGGAGGTCGTGCGGACGGGGGCGGAGGTCGACCTGGGCGAGCTCCCCCGGATCGTCCACCACGAAGGGGACGCCGGCCCCTATCTCACCGCCGCGATCTCGTTCGCGAAGGACCCGACGCGCGAGATCTGGAACTGCGCCTACAACCGCCTGATGATCAAGGGGCGCGACACGACGTCCATCCACTTGACGGCGGGCAAGCACCTCTGGGAGTTCCAGAAGATCGCCGAGTCCCGCGGGGAGCCCCTGCCCGTGGCCTTCGCCATCGGCGTGCATCCCGCGATCGCGCTCGGCGCGCTGGCCATCGGCTCGATCGACGAGGACGAGCGCGCCATCATGGGCGCGCTGCTGAGGGAGCCGCTCGAGCTCGTCAAGTGCGAGGCCTCGGACGTGCTGGTGCCGGCGCACGCGGAGATGATCATCGAAGCGGAGATCCTTCCGGGCGCGCGCACGCCCGAGGGACCCTTCGGCGAGTTCACCGGCTACAGCCTGGGCGAGCGGCCGCGGGAGGTGGTCAAGGTCAAGGCCATCACCCACCGCGCGGGCGCCTTCTTCCAGGACATCTCGGTCGCCCACCTCGACCACATGC
>JACQWC010000152.1 GCA_016209635.1 Candidatus Rokuibacteriota bacterium
CCCGGGAGGAGCGCGTCCACCGGACTCGCATGGTGCTGGAGAGCCTCGGCCTCACCGGCCTGGAACGACGCTACCCGGGAGAGCTTTCGGGGGGCCAGCAGCAGCGCGTGGCTCTGGGGAGAGCCCTGGCGGTGGATCCCGAACTCCTCCTCCTGGATGAGCCGCTCTCGGCCCTGGACCCTCCGCTCCGCCGTCAGCTTCGCCAGGAGCTAGGGCGAGTCGTCAGGGAGTGGGGGAAAGCCACCGTGCTGGTCACCCACGACCTGGCCGAGGCGTACCAGATCGCCGACCGGGTGGTGGTGTACGAGGCGGGGCGCGTGATCCAGGCCGCTCCCAAGGCGGAGCTCCTCTGGCAGCCCGCGTCGGAGCGCGTGGCGTCGCTCGTGGGCGTGCGGAACCTCCTTCGCGGCAGTGTCCTCAAGGCCACTCCGGAGCTGATCCAGCTCCAGTGGCGCGGCCAGACCCTCGAAGCCGTGAACTCTCCGGCGCGCTCCTACCTCCCCTCGCCGGGGACTCCGATCGCGTTCTTCATCCGCCCGGAGTACGTTCGCCTCGTGAAGAAAGACCGGCCCGCGCCCGATTCCGGGCACCACATGAACCTCATGACAGGTTCTGTGGTGGGCGAGGCCGATCAGGGGACGACCTGGACCCTGCTCTTCCGCCTGGACACTCCCGGCGAGCCGTCCCAGGGGGCGTATGACCTGGAGATCGAGCTGCCGAAGCTGGTGTACGAGATGCTCGAGGTGAACCGCGACCGGGGCTGGCAGGTCTCCATGCACCGCGGCGCCATTCAGATCCTGCCCACGGCATGAGCCTGCTCGAACTCCGGGAGATAGAGGTGAGCGTGAACGGCCGTCGCCTCCTCTCCGTCCCCGGACTCACGGTGCGGGAGTCCGAGCTCCTGGCGGTGATCGGCCCAAACGGGGCCGGGAAGTCCACGCTGCTCCGCGTGATCGGCCTTCTCGAACCTCCCACGCGCGGGGTCGTCTCGTTCAGGGGAGAGCCCGTCGAGGGGCGGAACCTGCTCCCGCTCCGGCGCCGGATGGCCAGCGTCTTTCAGGAGCCGCTCCTCTGCGACGCCACGGTCTTCGAGAATGTGGCGCTGGGCCTCCACTTCCGCCGCCTCCCCGGTGCCGTGATCGCCCAGCGCGTCCCGGCCTGGCTCGAACGCTTCGGGATCGCTCAGCTGGCCAGCCGGCAGGCCCGCACGTTGTCGGGGGGGGAGGCACAGCGGACCGCGCTGGCCCGCGCGCTGGTCCTGGAGCCGGAGCTCCTGCTCCTGGACGAGCCGTTCTCCGCCCTCGACCAGCCTACGCGCGAGGGGCTCCTGGAGGAGCTGGGGATCATCCTCCGACGCGAGCGGATCACCACCGTCTTCGTGACCCACGACCGCAATGAGGCCCTGGCGCTGGGCGACCGCGTGGCCGTGATGCTCGGCGGAGAGATCCGCCAAGTGGACGAGACGGCGCGCCTGTTCAGGGCCCCGGCCTCGGAGGAGGTGGCGCGGTTCGTCGGCGTGGAGACCATCCTGGATTGCCGGGTGCTGGCCGAGCAGGACGGCCTGGCGGTGGTGGAGGGCGGCGGCGAGAAGATCGAGGTGGCGGCGAGGGTGGCGCCGGGGGAGCGGGTGCGCCTCTGCCTCCGCCCTGAGGAGGTCACCCTGCTGCCTCCGGAGAGCGCGCTCGCGGGCAGCAGCGCCAGAAACCGCCTGGCCGGGCGCGTGGTCCGGCTCACCCCCTCGGGCCCCCACGTCCGCGTGGTGGTGGATTGCGGCATCCCCCTGGTGGCGCTCGTCACCCATCGCTCAGTGGACCAGCTGGGGCTCCGGGAGGGCACGCCGGTCGTGGCCACCTTCAAGGCCACAGCGCCCCACCTGATCCGGCAAGGGCCCGCTTGAACTCTCCCGCCGTTTTTGCTATAACGCGTGAGTAGGCCGAACTGAGACAGGGAGGCCGGGTAGCGTGGGGAGCGAACCGAAGTCGAAGCCAGCGGGCCTGAGGACGCTGGCTTTCCTTGTTTTTGGGCGAAGGAGGGGCTGAATGATCGAACGGGACGCCCTCGTCGAACGCCTCATCACCGAGAACGAAGAGTACCGCCACCTCCGGGAGGAGCACCGCGGATACGAGCAGGAGCTGGAAACGCTTACGCAGCGGGCGTTTCTCTCGACCGACCAGCAGTGGCGGATCAACGAGATCAAGAAGCGAAAGCTCATCGTGAAGGATCGCATGGAGGCCATCCTCCGCGAGGCCCTGAGAAGCGCCTCCCGGGCTCCGGCCTGATCCTTCCCTGAGCCCCCGCATGCCGCCATCCCGATCCCGGGAGAGGCCGTCTTTCCGGGGACTCTCCCATCTCACCCCCGAGGGGGCGGCCCGCATGGTGGACGTGACTCCCAAAGGGGAGACCGCCCGCGAGGCCGTGGCCCGCGCCATTCTCCGGATGAAGCCCGCCACGCTTTCAGCGATCCGGGCCGGCCAAGTGGCCAAGGGCGACGTCCTGGGCGTGGCGCGCACCGCCGGAATCATGGCGGCGAAGAAGACCCCGGAGCTGATCCCGCTCTGCCACCCGTTGCG
Organism: Candidatus Rokuibacteriota bacterium; assembly: GCA_016209635.1. Classification (GTDB taxonomy): domain Bacteria; phylum Methylomirabilota; class Methylomirabilia; order Rokubacteriales; family CSP1-6; genus JACQWC01. The sequence continues at coordinate 2,571 of JACQWC010000152.1, forward strand.
GATCACCGGCGTGGAGCTTGAGTTCAAGCTCGACCACCGCCGCTCGACCCTCGCCATCGAGGCGCGGGTCAGTGCCGTGGACAAGACCGGGGTCGAGATGGAGGCGCTCACCGCGGCCGCCGTGGCCGGCCTCGCCGTGTACGACATGGTGAAGGCCATCGACCGGGGCGTGACGCTCAGCGAGCTCTGCCTTGTGGAGAAGTCCGGGGGAAAATCGGGCCGCTGGAAGCGGGAGCAGGCGTGACCACAGCGCTGATCCACTCGGACGCCTACACGCGCTTCGACTACGGCCCGGAGCATCCGCTCAGGATGGAGCGGTTGGGGCTCACCTGGCGCCTGATGCGCGCCTACGGCCTGACAGAGATCGCCCAGGCCAAGGTCCTGACCCCCGAGCCCGCCGACGAGGCGATCATCTGCCGGTATCATGGGCGGCAGTACGTGGAACTGCTGAAGAAGGTGAGCGCGGGCGAGCGGGTCCCGACCGCCCCGCTCTACGGCCTCGGGTTCGGCGACAACCCCATCTTCCCCGGCCTCTGGGAGGTCTCCTGCCTGGCGGTGGGCGGCTCGCTCCTGGCCGCCCGGCTCGTGGCCGATGGCGAGGTTGACCGCGCCTTCCATTTCGCCGGGGGGCTCCACCACGCGCTCCCTGACCGCGCCTCGGGCTTCTGCTACCTGAACGACCCGGTGCTCGCGATCCTCCACCTGCGCCAGAAGGGGTGGCGGGTCTGTTATGTGGACATCGACGCCCACCACGGCGATGGGGTCCAGTTCGCCTTCTACCGGGACCGCGATGTGCTGACGATCTCCACGCACGAGCGCGGGGACCGGCTCTTCCCGGGAACGGGGTTCGTTCACGAGCTGGGAGAGGAAGACGGGAAGGGGTACTCGGTCAACCTCCCGCTCCAGCCGTTCACCGACGACGAGGTCTATGCGGAGACCTTTGAAGCCGTGGTGCCGCCCCTCATCCAGGCGTTCAGGCCCGACGTGGTCGTGGCCCAGCTCGGCATCGACTCCCACCGAACGGATCCCCTGACTCATCTCGCTCTCACGGTTCAGGGGTTCACTCGGACAGTGGCCCGGATCGCCGAGCTCTCGCCCCGCCTGGTGGCGCTGGGAGGGGGCGGCTACGATCTCCCCAATGTGGCCCGGGCCTGGACCGCGGCGTGGGCGGTGCTGAACGGCGTGGAGCTGGCTCCGGAGCTCCCGCCCGCCTTCTCCGACGATCTCCGGCGCTTCGGGTTCCGCTCCGGCTCTCTCTGGGACCCGCCCGAGCCGCTCCCGCCCGAGACCCGGCGGCAGGCGGAAGAGTACGCCCGGGCCCAGGTGGAGGCGCTCCGCCGCACAGTCTTTCCCATCCACGGGCTCACGTGTTAGGCTAAAGAGTCTCAGGAGTTGAGTGAGATTCATGACGGGACTGCTGATTACCATCGAGGGCGGGGAAGGGTCGGGCAAATCGACCCAGTGCACCCTCCTCGCCCAGTGGCTCAGGGGCCTGGGCCATCGCGTGACGGAGACCAGGGAGCCTGACGGGACCGGACTGGGGCAGAGCGTCCGGGCGCTCTTCAGGTCGGATGAAAAAGCTCCCGCTCCGCTGACCGAGCTCTTCCTCTTCCTGGCCGCTCGCCACCAGCACGTGGCCGAGGTGATCCGGCCGGTCCTCCTGCGCGGCGAGATCGTCCTCTCCGACCGCTACACCGATGCCACACTGGCCTATCAGGGGTACGGGCGGGGCCTGGACCGGGAGCTGATCCGGGAGATGAACAGTCTGGCCACAGGCGGGATCCAGCCGGACCTGACCGTGCTCCTCGATCTTGACCCCGACGTGGGGCTCGGTCGGCTCGGGGCGCGTGTGCTGGACGTCTTCGAGAAGATGGATCGCGCTTTTCACGCCCGGGTGCGTGAGGGCTATCTCGAGATCGCCAGGGAGGAGAAAGGGCGAGTGGTGGTGATCCGGGCCGATCAGCCGAGAGCCCTCCTTCAGGATGAGATTCGGCGGGCGGTGAAAGAATTCCTCGCGCGCCGGGGGTTGCCGAGTGGCGTTTGAGGCAATCCGGGCGCAGTCCGCTGCGGTCGACCTCCTCTCGCGGGCCATCCGGTCGGGCCGGGTGGCTCACGCCTACGCCTTCGTGGGGCCCTCCGGGGTGGGACGCCGGCTCACGGCGCTGGCCTTCGCGCAGGCGCTCCTCTGTCCGGCTGAGGGATGCGGCCAGTGCCGGACCTGCGCGCGGGTCAATGCCGGGACCCATCCCGATTGCCACCTCATCGTGCCCGACGGCCAGAACATCAAGATCGAGCAGATCAGGGAGCTGGAGCGGCTCGCCCACCTGACCCCGCACGAGGGGCGGCGCAAGGTCTTCATCCTGGACGCGGCCGACCGGATGACACTGCCGGCGGCCCACGCATTTTTGAAAACGCTGGAGGAGCCCCCGGCCCGCACCGTGCTGGTGCTCATCCTGGCCCAAATCCGGGCGCTCCCGGCCACGATTCTCTCCCGCTGCCAGCTGGTTCGCTTCTCCCCGCTCCCCCTCTCCGATGCTGTGGCGCTGCTGATAGAGCACGGCGTCGAGGCAGGGGAGGCCCCACTCCTGGCCCGTGTCTCTGAGGGGCGGGTCGGGTTGGCCCTGGCCCGTGCTCCGAAGAGCTTCGCTGAGCAGCGGGATCAGGCGCTCTCCCTCCTCGGCGAGGTGGCGGCAAAGGGAGCCGAGCCGCTCCTGACCCGCACCGAAGCCATGGGGCGCGACCGGGGCCTGGTGGAGGCCTTCATCGAGACCTACTGGCTCTGGTACCGGGACCTTCTCTGCGTCAAGGCCGGCGGAGATTCCCGGCTACTCATTCACGCCGACCGGGAGGCGGAGCTGGCCCAGACCGCCGCGGCCTCGACCTGGGAGGAGATCCTCCGCGCGCTCGCGCAGTGCCGTGCCGCCTGGCAGGCGCTTCAGGGGAATGTCTCGCCCCGGCTGACCCTGGAGGTGACCCTGGCCAGGCTCGCTCTGCGAGCGGCCTGATGCCGCGCCGATATGCGTCGCCTCACGGCGTTCTCGGTCGTCGCCGATCCTCAACGGACAACTGCGTACGCCTCCGGTCGGCTCCTCCTTCGGGCCTTGTGAGGCTCGCATCTCGACGCGGCATAGATGAAACAACTGGGAGATGAGGCTGTGGACGAAACAGATCTAGGAGTGGAGACAGGAACGGCCCAGCTGATCGGAATCCGGCTCCGACTGCCGGCCAAGGCCGACGACTACCTGCTCGAGGGATTCACCCTCCACGTGGGGGAGCTCTGCGTGGTGGAGGTGCCGAACGGCACCGCCGTCGGCGAGGTGCGTCGCCCGCCGCGTCCCCTCCCCGACTGGAAGCGCGAGCGGGTTTTTCCCCGCGTGATCCGGCTGGCCATCACGCACGAAGCGGCCCAGTGGCGGGAACTGCAGGAGCGGGAGCAGCGGGCGATCCAGACTTGCCAGGAACGGGCCCGGCAGCACCGGTTGTCCCTCAAGGTCGTCGATGTGGAGATCCAGGCCGATGGCCGGCGGGTGATGGTCTCCTTCTTCGCCGAAGAGCGCGTGGACTTCCGGGAGCTGGTGCGGGAGCTGGCGCGGGAGTTCCGCGCGCGAATCGAGATGCGTCAGATCGGCGCGCGGGACGTGACGAAGCTCACGGACGGGATCGGCCCCTGCGGCCGGCAGCTCTGCTGCTCCTCGTACCTCCGGAAGTTCGAGCCGATCTCGGTCAGAATGGCGAAGTCGCAGGACATGCCGCTGACGGACAGTCGCCTCCTCGGCAATTGCGGCCGGCTGAAGTGCTGTCTCCTGTACGAGTTCTCGTCGTACCAGGAGCTGCGGTCCCACCTCCCGCGCGTGAACACGCCCTGCGACGTCGCGTGCGGGGGCGGCGGGTGCATGACGGGCAAGGTGAAGGCCATCCGCGTGCTGAAGGAGGCGGTGGTCGTCACGTTCCCGGACGGGACCGAGGCGGAGGTGCCTCTCGACCAGCTGACGTGGGAGGGGCGGCCACACGTCGAAGCCCGGCTCGAACCGTCTTGAGTCCCGGCCGCCGCACCTTCTACCTCACGACGCCGATCTACTACGTCAACGCGACCCCCCACCTGGGGCATGCGTACACGACCATCGTCGCCGACGCGATGGCGCGGTACCGTCGGCTCGCGGGCGACGACGTGTGGTTCCTCACGGGGACCGACGAGCACGGCGACAATATCGCCCAGGCGGCGGCGCAGGCCAGCGTGTCGCCGCAGGCGTACGCCGACCGGATCTCGAGCGCCTTCCGGGAGGCGTGGCTGGGGCTCGGCATCACCAACGACGACTTCATCCGCACGACCGAGGCGCGCCACAAGACGGTCGTGCAGGCGATCCTCCGGACGCTCTGGGACAGGGGCGAGATCTACCTGGGCACGTATGGCGGCCAGTACTGCTTCGGCTGCGAGCGCTTCTATACCGAGAAGGAGAACGCGGACGGCAAGTGCCCCGACCACCAGAGGCCGCTGACGTACATCGAGGAGGAGAACTACTTCTTCAAGATGTCGAAGTACCAGCGGTGGCTGACCGAGCACATCGAGGGCCACCCCGAGATGATCCGGCCCGAGCGCTACCGCAACGAGATCCTCGGCTTCCTGCGCGATCCGCTCCAGGACCTCTCGATCAGCCGGCCGCGGACGCGGCTCGAGTGGGGGATCCCGCTGCCGTTCGACGACAAGTACGTCACCTACGTCTGGTTCGACGCGCTGATCAACTACGTCTCCGCGCTCGGCGGACCCGGCGACACGCGCTTCGAAACGTACTGGCCCCACGCCCAGCACCTGATCGGCAAGGACATCCTGAAGCCGCACGCGGTCTACTGGCCCTGCATGCTCCAGGCGGCGGGTCTGCCCGTCTACACGCGCCTCCATGTCCACGGCTACTGGACCGTCGGCGGCCAAAAGATGTCGAAGTCCCTGGGCAACGTCGTGGAGCCGCGCGCATTCATCGAGGGCTACGGCAGGGTCGGCAACGACGCGTTCCGCTACTTCATCATGCGCGAGATGACGTTCGGCCTGGACGCCGACTTCTCGAAAGACGCGTTTCTCGGTCGGTTCAACGCCGACCTCGCCAACGACCTCGGTAACTTCGTGTCACGTGCGAGCACGATGATCCAGAACTTTGGAGACGGCGTGATCCCGACACCGCGACCCGCGCCCGGCGGACCCGGTCCGGGTGAAGAGTGGGAATTCGCGCTGCCGGCGGCGCTCCTCAAAGCGAAGGATGAGATCGCGGCAGCCATGGACGATTTCGCGTTTCAGAAAGCGCTCGCGGCGATCGGGGAGTACATTGCCAGGTTGAACCAGTACGTCGATGCGATGCATCCGTGGACGCTGGCGAAGGACACGGATCCCGCTGCACGGGAGCGGCTGACGGGTGTCCTCTACATGCTCGGGGCGAGCCTTCGCTGTCTGGGGATCCTGCTGACGCCGTTCTTGCCCGACGCGTCGGCGCGAATTCTCGCGGCGGTCGGCGAGACCGGGAAGCTCGGCCTGAGCGAGGCTCGATACGACCGGTTGAGCCCGGGAGGGCGGGTCCAGAAGGTGTCCGGGCTCTTTCCTCGGCTGGAACCGCCAACGCGCGGTGATGCACGGCCGGAGGAAGGCGTGACGGGCAAACCAGGCTCGCGCATCACGATCGACGAGTTCGGGAAGGTGGAGCTGCGCGTGGCGGAGGTGCTCGCGGCCGAGCCCGTCCCGAAGTCGAAGAAGCTCCTGAAGCTCACGGTCTCCCTCGGCACCGAGCAGCGGACGGTGGTGGCGGGGATCGCCGAGCACTACGCGCCCGCCGACCTCGTCGGCAAGCGCGTGGTCGTCGTGGCCAACCTCGAGCCGGCGCGTCTCATGGGCGTCGCGTCCGACGGCATGGTCCTGGCGGGATCGAGCGGCGAGCGGCTCGCGGTGGTGGTGCTCGATCGCGACCTCCCGTCGGGAGCCCGGGTCACGTGATGTCGCCGGACGAGTACGTCGAGGCCATCCTCGCGGTCGCCGCGCGGGATGCGAGCATCGCTCGCATCCTGCGCGAGATCTGCGCGCTCGACGGTGCCGTCCGCGCGGGCGCGCTCGACCTGGTCGGCGCGCACCTGGGCGCCCAGCGGGTCGGGCGCGACGTGGTCGAGTGCCTCGAGGCCCTGCGGCAGGAGGAGGTCGCACGCCGGATCGCCGAGCGGCTGGAGCCCTCCGGGTGAAGGCGGCGCTCGCCTGGCTCCGCCGCTGGGGGATCTCCGCCGCGTCCCTCCTGGGCGGCCTCCTGGCGCTGTTCGTCTTCCGACGCGAGGTCCCCCACGTCGGGTGGATCGTCGGGTACGTGGTGCTCCTCGGGCTCCTCTTCGCGATCGTCTCCGAGGTCCGCCAGGCGCTCGAGGCGAAGGGGCGGCGACTCGTCGTCACGGCCGTGGACTACACGATCCAGACGCTCCACCACGGGCTCCTCCTGTTCCTCCTGCCGGCCTACTGGGCGAGCACGACGCTCAGCTCGGTGAACGCCTTCTTCTTCCTCGTGCTCGTGGGCATGGCGCTGGTCGCCACCTTCGATCCGTGGTACCAGGCGCTGGTCGGACCGCGGCCCTGGCTCGCCACGGTCTTCCTGGTCGTCTCCGTCTTCTCGGCGCTCAACCTCGCCCTGCCCCTCGTCGGCGTGCCGCCGTACCGAGCGCTCCTCTTCGCCGCGTGGGCCGCGGTCGTGGCCCTGTCGCCGATGCTCCGCCGGGCGCGCCAGTGGTCGTGGACCGGCGCGCTCGCCATCACCGCGGTCGCTGGGCTCCTGGCGGCGGGCCTCGCGAGCGCCGGGCGACTCGCGATTCCGCCCGCGCCGGTCGCCCTGGCCACCGGGGCGATCGCGCGCGACATCAATGGGCTCGAGCCGGTCGGAGCCGTCGAGGGCGCGATCAGCGTGAGCGAGCTCCGGCAGAACAACGGCGTCTTCGCGTACACGGCCGTCTACGCGCCCGCGGGCCTGTGGCAGCCGATCACCCACGTGTGGCGCCGCAATGGGCGGGTGCAGGGGATCGTCAAGCTCACCGCCGTGCGCGGCGGCCGGCGCGAGGGCTTCCGCACCTTCTCGCGGAAGATCGCGTTCCCCATGGATCCCGTCGGCCGGTGGTCGGTCGACATCATGACCGGCTCGGGGCAGCTCATCGGCCGCCTCCGCTTCCGCGTCACGCGATGACGCGCGTCGGAGGCCCCGCGCGCCACCGGTGGGCGCTCGGGCTCGCCGTGCTCGTCCTGCTCGGGATCGCGCTCGCGACCGGGCTCGGGGCGGGGGCGCCGGCGCGCCACCTGGTCCTCCTCTCGATCGACGGGCTCCGTCCGGACTTCTACCTCGACGAGTCCTACCCGACCCCGGAGCTCCGCGCGCTCGTGAGCGCGGGCAGCCACGCGCGCGCGGCCGAGCCCGTGTTCCCGACGGTGACCTATCCGAACCACGCGTCGATCGCGACGGGCGTGCGCCCGGCCCGCCACGGGATCGCCTTCAACGTGCGCTTCGAGCCGAACGGGACCCGCGGCCGGTGGTACGAGGAGGCGGCGGATCTCCGCGCGCCGCCCCTCTGGGAGTGGGCGCGCGCCGCCGGGCTGCGCACCGCCGCGGTGTCGTGGCCGTCGACCCTGGGCGCGCCGATCGACCTCCTGCTGCCGGAGCGGGACTACTACGCGCGGCGGGAACCCCTCGGCCTCCTCCTCGCCGCGTCGACCCCGGGGCTCTACGAGCGTCTCGGAGTGACGCCGCGCGCGGAGATCTTCCGCGACATCGTCCGGTGGGACGCGTTCCTCGCCGCGGTCGCGGCCGCGATCATCCGTGACGCACGCCCGCACCTCCTGCTGGTGCACCTCGTCCAGGCCGACTACTTTCAGCATCGCGGCGGCGGCGAGGGCGCCGAGGTGCGCCCAGCGCTCGGGCGCCTCGACGCCCACGTGGGCACCCTCCGGCGCGCGCTCGAGGACGCCGGGCTCGGCGAGCGCTCCGCGCTGTTCGTCGTCGGCGATCACGGATTCCAGGACTACGAGCGGACCGTCTTTCCCAACGAGATCCTCGCCCGGGCCGGGCTCAGGCGCTGCCCCGAGGCCGGGAGCGGGTGGCGGGCGACGGCGCACGTCGCGGGCGGCGCCGCGGCGGTGTTCGTGAATCCGCCCGACGACGCGGAGGCGGCGGCGGCCGCCGAGCGCGCGCTCCGGCAGGGAGCGGGGAGCCGGTACACGGTCCTTCCGCGGCCCCACCTCGACGGCCTCGGCGCGATGCCCGGGGCGGCGCTCGGGATCGAGGCGGCGCCCGGGTACACGGTCGGCGGCGCGTGCGGACGCGGGCTCGTCGAGCGGAGCGGGACTGGCGGGATGCACGGCTTCCTTCCGACACGGGCGAGCATGGCGACGGGCTTCGTCGCCGCCGGCGACGGCGTGCGCTCGGGCGTGGCGCTCGAGCGGGTGCGCCTCGTCGACGTGGCGCCGACCGCCGCCCGCCTGCTGGGCGTGACGCCCCCGCCCGTCGAGGGCCGCGTGCTCGAGGAGATCCTGAGATAGGCGCGCGCATGACGCCCGACCTGTTCGACACCCACGCGCACCTCCACTTCCCCCAGTTCGCCAGCGACCTCGACGCCGTGCTCGCACGGGCGCGGGAGGCCGGCGTCCGGCGCATGCTCACGATCGGAACGGACGTGGAGACGTCGCGGGCGGCGGTGGCGCTGGCGGTACAGGAGCCTGACGTGTGGGCGGCGGTCGGCGTGCATCCGCACGACGCCGCGGGCGCCGACGATCCCGCCTTCGACGCGATCGAGCGCCTCGCCGGGGGAGAGCGCGTCGTCGCGATCGGCGAGATCGGGCTCGACTTCTTCCGGAACCTCTCGCCCCGGGACGCGCAGGAGCGGGTCCTGCGGCGGCTCCTCGGGGTGGCCCGCCGGATGGGCAAGCCCGCGCTGATCCACTGCCGCGAGGCCCACGACGCGGCGCTCGAGATCCTCGCGGCGGAGAAAGTGGGCGAGGCCGGCGGCATCATGCACTGCTTCTCGGGGGACACGGCGCTCGCCCGGCGCTGTCTCGATCTCGGGCTCGTGATCTCGCTGGCGGGCCCCGTCACCTATCCGAAGGCGCGCGCGCTCGGCGAGGTGGCGCGGTTCGTGCCGGCCGACCGCCTCGTGATCGAGACCGATTGCCCGTTCCTGCCGCCCGAGCCCCATCGGGGCAAGCGTAACGAGCCGGCCTACCTCCGCCTGACGGCGGCGCGCGTCGCCGAGCTGCGGGGCGAGCGCCTGGAGTCGATGGCGGCGCGCCTCACCGCGACGGCCTGCGCCCTGCTCCGGATCCCGTGACCGGCCGGTCCCTGCTGAGCGACCTCGGACTCTACGTCCGGGGCCGGCTCAATAGCCGCCTGAGCCAGCTCCTGAACCGGCGCCGCGGCGGGCCCGCGTCACCGCCGCCCCCGCTCACCGAGGCGCTGGGCGCGGCGGACACTCCACTCGGGGGCGTGCGGCTCCTCGAGGGCCGGTCGAACGCGGAGCGCGAGGCGGCGGTCGCGCGCGTCCTCGCGGCGCGCGGCATCCCCTTCGCCCGGCACCGGTTCGCCACCTTCGAGGGTCGGGGGGAGAACTTCAGCGTCGATCTCGGCTCGGGGGATCGGGTCCTGCTCCTGATCGCGCATCACGACGCCGTCCCCGGGAGCCCTGGAGCCAACGACAACGCAGCGGCCGTGGCGATCCTGCTCCGCCTGCTGGAGCGGGTCGCGACCCGCATCCCGCCCCGCCTGCGCGTCCGCCTGCTCTTCACCGCGGCCGAGGAGCTGGGCTATCTCGGCGCGCGGGCCTACGCGCGCCACGCGCCGCTCGGCGGGATCGTGGGAGTGCTCTCCCTCGAGCTGTGCGGGATCGGCGACAGCCTCGCGATCTGGGACGTCCCGGCGGAGACCGCCTTCCTCGGCGGGATCACGCGCGCGCTCGAAGCCCTCGGGCGCTTGAGGGACGACACCTACCACGTCGTGGGGCGCATCCCGGTCTTCGGGAGCGACCACCGCGCGTTCGCGGCGGCGGGCATCCCCGCGTACGGCCTCACGGTCGTGCCGGGGGCGGAGGCCGAGGCGCTGCGGCGGTTCGTCTTCAGCCCCGTCCGGAGCGTTCTCGTGCATCTGGTCCGCCGGCCGCCGCCGTTCGACACTTACCACTCGAGCCGGGACCGGGGGGAGACACTGAACCCCGCCGCGCTCGACGCGGTCGTGGGGGCGCTCGAGGCGATCATCGCCGAGATGGGCTGAGCGGGCGCTCCCTCAGGAACGGGACGGGCCTCGGGTCAGGCGCGCGAGGAGGCGCCGGCTCCGCGCGGCCTCGCTCGCGGGGACGAGGATCACGACCTCGCCCTGGTCGCCGACGGTGAACGGGTGGATCGAGTGGAGCAGGCGCGAGCGGAGCAGCGTCGGGATCCCCTCGCTCTCGAACAAGCTCTTGACGACCGCCGCCTCGGCGCCGGCGCACCGATGCACGGGGACGAGGCCGCGGTCGCCCGCGGGCTCCGGCGGGAGCCCCGGGAAGCGGATCACCTTCCCCCGCTTGGCCATGGCTCGATCTTAGCGCGGGATGCGATAATCCCGCTCGGCCATGCCCTACATCGGCCGGCCGCTCCGGCGCGTCGAGGACCCGCGGCTGCTGAGGGGCGCCGGACGCTTCACCGACGACCTGCGTCTTCCGGGCATGCTGCACGTGCACCTCGTGAGGAGCCCCCACGCCCACGCGCGGATCGTCCGCCTCGACGCGGCGCGGGCGCGCCGCGCGCCCGGCGTGGTGGAGGTCGTCACGGGCGACGACGTGCGCGACTTGGGCCACCTCGGCGCCAACCCGATCTTCCCTGCGATGAAAGTCGCCCCGCATCCCGTGCTGGCGCGGGGCGTGGTGCGCGCGGTCGGCGAGGCGGTGGCGGCGGTGGTGGCCGAGACCGCGTGCCAGGCGCAGGACGCCGCGGAGCTGGTGGAGGTCGCCTGGGATCCGCTCCCGCCCCTCGTCGAGCCCGAGGAGGCCCTCGGGCCGGGGGCCCCGGCGCTCCACCCCGAGCTCGAAACCAACCGGGCGTTCACCCACGCCTGGCGTGCCGGCGACGCGGCGGGCGCGTTCGCCACCGCGGCCCGGGTGGTACGCCTCCGCGTCGAGCAGCAGCGCCTCGCCGCCGTGGCGCTCGAGCCGCGCGGCGTCCTGGCGCGTTACGACGCCGATCTCGACGAGCTGACGGTGTGGAGCTCCACCCAGGCGCCCTTCCGGGTCCGCGCCGACGTCGCCACGTCGATCGGCATCGCCGAGAACCGGGTGCGGGCGATCGCGCCCGACGTCGGCGGCGGCTTCGGCGTCAAGGGGGCGCCTTACCGCGAGGAGATCCTCGCGGCGTGGCTGGCGCTCCGGCTCCGGCGACCGGTCAAGTGGATCGCGACGCGCGCGGAGGACTTCGCGACGACCAAGCAGGCGCGTGCGGGGAGGGCGACGGGTGAGCTGGCGGTGGCGGCCGACGGCAGGATCCTCGGCCTCCGCGCCCGGATCCTCTATCCGCTCGGTCTCCACCTCATGTGGTCGAGCCCCGTCCCGGCGTGGAACCACGCGCGGACGCTGCCCGGCGCCTACGTCGTGCCCGCCGTCGACATCGAGACGGCGGGTGCCTACACCACCACGGGGACGACGGGCGCCTATCGGGGCGCCGGGCGCCCGGAAGGCATCTTCCTCATCGAGCGGCTGATGGACGAAGCCGCGCGCGCGCTCGGTCTGGACCCGGCGGACATCCGCCGGCGCAACTTCGTCCCGTCCGACGCGTTTCCGTACCGCACACCCACAGGCGCCGTCTACGACTCGGGCGATTACGGAGCCGCCTTCGAGAAGACGTTGTCGCTCGCCGGCTACAGGGAGCTCCGGCAGGCGCAGACAGTGGCGCGGGAGCGCGGCGAGATCGTGGGCGTCGGGATCGCGAGCTACGTCGAGCCCGCGGCGCTCGGGTGGGAGAGCGGGAGCGTGAGGGTCGAGCGCACCGGCGCCGTGACCGTCGTCACCGGCTCGAGCCCGCACGGTCAGGGGCACGAGACGACCTGGGCGCAGATCGTCGCCGACGCGCTCGGCGTCGCGCCCTCCGCCGTCCGGGTCCAGCACGGCGACACGCGCGGCGTCCCGCAGGGCTTCGGGACGTTCGGCAGCCGCTCGACCGCCCTCGGCGGCTCCGCGGTCTTCCGGGCCGCGACGGCGGTGCGGGAGAAGGGGGGGCGCATCGCGGCGAGGATGCTCGAGGCGGCGCCGGAGGACATCGTGCCGGTCGCGGGCGGCTTCCAGGTCGCGGGCGTGCCGGCGCGCGGGGTGACGTGGGGCGAGGTGGCGGGCGCCGCGTACCGCGGCATCCACCTCGGCCCGGACGACGACCCCGGGCTCGACTCGACGGTCTTCTTCAAGGCGGACGGGGAGACGTGGAGCTTCGGCACCTGCGTCGCCACCGTGGCGATCGACGCCGCCACCGGCGCGGTCAGGCTCACGCGATGCGTGTGGGTGGACGACGCCGGCACGATCGTCAACCCGCTCCTCGTCGAAGGCCAGCTCCACGGGAGCTACGCGCAGGGGGCCGGGCAAGCGCTGCTCGAGGCCGTCAGGTACGACGGCGCGGGACAGCTCGTGACCGCCACCCTCATGGACTACCCGATCCCGCGTCTGGGCGACTTCCCCGAGCCGATCCTCGACAAGACCGTCACGCCCTCCCCGCATAACCCGCTGGGCGCCAAGGGCATGGGCGAGGCGGGCTGCATCGCCGTCCCGCCGGCGATCGTGAACGCCGTCGTCGACGCCCTCGAGCCGTGGGGCGCTCCCCACCTCGACATGCCGATCACTGCGGAGAAGGTCTGGCGGGTCCTGCGGACCGGGCGCCGGGCCGGCAACACCTTGCGGGCCTTTCGCAGCCGGGACTAAGCTGCCAGGACAATGGGAGTCAGTAGAGGAGACGTTGTGCGGCGGCAAGGGGCATGACCGAGGAACAAGTCGACCCCCTGGTGAATGCGCGGCGCACCGGGTATACGCGGAGTGGCTTCGCCTCCACGTACCATGCTCATCGCCCGCGGCCTCCTCTCGCCATTGTCGAGCTGCTCATGCAGTTGGCACAGACCGGCAGGCCTGACCTCGTGGTCGATCTTGGCAGCGGTACGGGCCTCTCTACTGTCGTGTGGGCCACACATGCCAAGCGGGTGACCGGCATCGAGCCGCTCGACGAAATGCGAGTGGTCGCCGCAGCGAACAGCACCGCGCAGAACCTCTACTTCGAGCCGGGAGTCGCCCAGGCGACAGGACTTCCCGATGGCGTGGCCGACATCGTGACGTGTGCGCAGTCGCTGCACGACATGGAGCCCGAGGGCGCTCTCGCCGAGATAGCGCGGCTCCTCCGGCCAGGCGGTGTCTTCGCAGCGTACGACTACGATTGGCCGCCCGTAGTTCATTGCGAAGCCGAGGAGGCCTTCTTGTTCTTCGCCCAACGGATAGGCGAGTTGAGGCGGCGACACGGCATCAGAACTGACGCTGGGCCACGTGCCTCCTGTGCTCGAACTCGGCCTCGGTGATGACGAAGTAGGTCTGACGGCATTGCGTGAAGCCGCTCAGCGAATCTTTGGGACCGAGGGCTTACCGTGGTACGTGAGCTATTGCGTGCGCGTCGGCGCGAAGTGAAGGCCCTGTTGTCATCCGCGGTCGATGGATGGAGGAACCATGGAACCGATCAAGGACGCGAGCCATCTCTATGAAGTCGAGCGCCGGGCTCATCACGCCGAGCGACCCGGCTTCCGCATCACCGAGCTCCAGATCTCGCCGACTCAAAAGGTGCCTTGGCATTGCCACAGCAATGTCCAGGATACGTTCTACGTCATCGAGGGACACCTCCGGCTCTTCCTGCGCGAACCCAAGGAGGAGGTGCGGCTCGGCCCCGGTGATGCCTATTCTGTCCGACCGCGTCGCCCGCACCTCGTCGCCAACGGTGGGACCTGCTCGGCGACCTTCCTCGTGCTTCAGGGCATCGGCGAGTACGATTACGTCCCGCTCGTGTAGCGGGCCACCCCGAAGGGCCGGGAGGTCCGCTCGTCAGTAGCGTGGGTACCCTCATGAACCAGGATGGACGCATCGCCGGAGATGATCCGATTCGCGCGCGCGAACGCTCCGGCGTGTGAATTCATCGTTGCCGACGTCCGCGAGTCGACAGAGCAATCCTGCTGCTCGGCACGATGATGTCGTACCGCGCGCTGAAGGCGTGAAGGCAGAGGCGCAGATCGACGACCGAGGCGGTCGAGCGAACGGGGCGCGTGACCGGGCGCTCCGCAAGTGGCGTACAATCGGGCGCGTACGGCGGCCCGTCGGCGACCCCAACCGGCCTGTGGGCAGGAGGGCTCCCCGTGGACAAGTTCGAGTACTTCAGCGGCGTTCCCGAGATCGGAATCGTTCCCCGGGCGCCCCACGCGGGGCCGCTCATCCGGCACGTCTACGAGCAGGAGCACGGCCGGGGCGGGTTCGCCGGCAAGGTGAGCCACACCTACCACCTCTATCCGCCCAACAACTGGTTGCCGGAGGAGACGCGCGTGCTCGATGGCCGCGCGTTCGCGCCACGCTGGGAGTCGCCGCTCCGGCCGCTCGGGGGCACGCATCACGCACTCGGCGTTGTCGCGCGGGACGAGCCGCGCGACCTCTACCGCGGCATGGCGCGCCTGGTCGCCAACGCCACCGTCGCGCTCAACGTGACCGTCCCGCGGGCGCCCATGGACTACTTCTTCGAGCACCACTCGGCCACGCTCGTCTACTTCGTCCACCAGGGGAGCGGGACGCTCGAGACGTCCTTCGGGCCGATCGAGTACCGGAAGGGTGACTTCCTCATCGTGCCCAAGGGCGTCACCCACCGGTTCGAGCACGCGCCCGGGCCCCAGTACTTCTGGGTGTACGAGAGCTTAGCCGGGGATCCGGAGAAGTCCGAGGCGCCCACGACGGGCCAGTTCATCACCCACAGCCGCAGCGACTACAAGTTTCCCCGCTCGCTCGACACGCGGAACGAGACCGGACGCTTCGAGATCGTGTCCAGGGTGAACGGCGTCTACACCCGCCGCGTCCATCCGACCCACCCGTTCGACGTGGTCGGCTGGCGGGGCGACTACCTGCCGTACAAGTTCGCGGTCGAGGACGTGCGCCCGCTCGTGGCGGACCGCTCGCACGTCCCGCCCTCGGGCCACACGATCTTCAAGCTCCCCGGCTGCTACATCTGCATCTTCACCATCCGCTCGGTCGAGAGGGAGGGCATGTGGCTCCCCTTCTTCCACCGGAACCTCGACTACTGCGAGACGATCGGCTACCACTTCGGCGACTTCTTCAGCCGGGGCGGCGTGATCCGCGAGGGGATGATGACGATCCACCCGGTCGGACTGCCACACGGCCCGCAGCCCGCGGCGCTCACGGCGTTCATGGACGACCGGCGGCCCGGCGTCCACAACGAGGTGGGCATCATGGCCGACCTCGCCAACCCGACGCAGATCTCGGAGTTCGCCCTCGGGCTCAGTGAGCCGGAGTACATGAAGAGCTGGGCCGCCTACACCACGGATCCGCGATTCGCCTATCGCGCCGACCGGCTGGCCGAGGTCCGGGCGCTGGGCGAGCGCCTGGCCGACGCCCGCGACGCGCTCCGGCCGCCGGAGGACGGGAGCCCGTCGTGACGCGGGTCGCGACGGCCTCCGCGGCCGACGAGCGCGCGGCGGCGCTCGCCTTCGACCTGCGCGAATTACCGGACGACTTCTACGAGGACCCGTTCCCCCACTACCACCGGCTGCGACGCTGGGACCCGGTGCACCGGTGTCCCGACGGCGCGTACTTCCTCACCCGCTACGCGGACGTCGTCGCGGTCTACCAGGATCACCACCGGTTCAGCTCGGACAAGCGCGTCGAGTTCCGGCCCAAGTTCGGCGCGAGCCCGCTCTACGAGCACCACACGACGAGCGTGGTGTTCCGCGACCCCCCGGACCACACGCGGATCCGGAAGCTCTTCGCCCCCGCATTCACGCCGAAGGCCCTGGCCGCTCTCGAGCCCCGTGTCGTGCGGCTTGTCGACACGCTGCTCGACCGCGCGGCGGCGCGGGGCGGCATGGACGTGGTCGACGAGTACGCCGCCGCGCTGCCGGTCCAGCTCATCGGCGACATGCTCGGCGTGCCGAACGACGAGCGGGGGCCGCTCCGGGGCTGGTCGCTCGCGATCTTGGGCGCCCTCGAGCCGGTCCCCGATGCCGAGCGGCTCCAGGCGGGGAACCGCGCGGTCGAGGAGTTCAAGGAGTACCTCCGGCGGCTCATCGCCGACCGTCGGCGACGCCCGAGCACGGACCCGGGCGAGATCCTGTCGGCCCTCATCGCCGCGGAGGACGCCGGCGACAAGCTGACCGAGGTGGAGCTGCTCCACCAGTGCATCTTTCTCCTCAACGCGGGTCACGAGACGACCACGAACCTCATCGCCAACGCCGTCCTGTCGCTCACCGAGCACCCGGGGGAGCTCGCGCGCCTGCGCGCCGAGGCCGGCCTCATCGGCACGGCCGTCGAGGAGTTCCTGCGCTACCAGAGCCCGAACCAGCTCGGGAACCGGCGGGTCGTGGTCGACGCCACGGTCGGCGGCGTCCCGATGCCGGCCGGAACGCTCGTCACGCTGGGCATCGGCGCCGCGAACCGCGACCCGGGCGAGTTCCCCGACCCGGACCGCCTCGACCTTGGGCGCACGCCGAACCGGCACCTCGCCTTCATCACGGGGATCCACGCCTGCGCCGGGATGTGGCTCGCGCGCATGGAGGGGCGGGTGGCGATCGGGCGGCTCGTCAGCCGGTTCACGGCCCTGCGCGCCGCCGGCCAGCCCGTCCGCGCCCGCCGCGCCCGCTTCCGTGTCCTGAGCTCGTTCCCGGTCGCGCTCGGCTGACCGAGCGCGTCGCTTCTTCCGCGCGCGTCCGGGAGAGGAGAAGGCCATGAAGGGGATCGCGGTGATCGGCGCGGGGCTGATGGCGCTCCGCCGGGTGCTCGCGGAAAGCTGACCGGCGGCGCGTGCCCGGCGTCGTCGTCCCATGCCCGTGCGGCGAGGTGTACGAGCTCAAGCCGGAGTACGCCGGGCGGCTCCTCCTCTGCCCCGCGTGCGGCCGCCGACTCCGCGCCGGTCCTCGAGCGGCACTGCCGCCCGGCGGAGCGCCGGGTGTCGATCCGGCGTTCGACCGCGAGGTCTTCCTCCTGCGCGAGCGGGTGCTCACGATCACCGCGAAGTACGAGGTGTGGTCCGCGGAGGGCACGCCGATCCTCTACGTCGAGCGCCCGACGTACCTGATCCGCACCGCGCTCGCGTATGGGGCCGCGTTCGTGGCCGCTGGGATCGTGGTCGGGCTGGTCGCGCGTGCCGCCGAATCGGGCGGTGACCCGGGGCTCCTGGCGCTTCTGGGCCTGGCGGGCTACGGCCTTGCCGTCGCGACGTTCATCGTGGTGTCGATGTCGCTCCGCCCGCTCCGCCACGTCACGGTCTACCGCGACGACTCGCGGCGCGAGGTGCTGCTCCGCGTCCGGCAGGACCAGCGGTTCGCGCTCCTCACGCGGACCTACACCGTGCTCACCCCCGGAGGCGAGCCGCTCGCCCGGCTCCGCAAGCGCTACATCCACAACATTGTCCGGAAGCGATGGTACGTCGAATCGCCGGCGGGCGAGCGCGTTGCCATCGCGGTCGAGGATTCGATCATCCTCTCGCTGCTCCGGCGCATCCTCGGCTCGCTCTTCGGCGCGCTGAGGACGAACTTCCTCTTCGTCCGCGGGGACGCGGAGGTCTTCGGCGAGTTCAATCGCAAGTTCACGCTGCTGGATCGGTACGTGCTCGATCTGTCACTCGATCCCGAGCGGACGTTCGACCGGCGCGTGGCGCTGGCGCTCGGCGTCATGCTGGACACGGGCGAGCGGCGGTGAGCGTCGGGCCGGGGGGGTAGCGTGGAGAACGCGGAGCGGCCCGTCCCCATCACGCCGGAGATGCTGCTCAGCCGACGGGTCGACTTCGAGCGTCGGATGCGGCGCGCGCCGCCGCTGACGGTCGCCCTGATCGCGGTGCTCGCCGTGATCTTCGCGGGCGAGGCGGCGCTCGGCGCGCTGCGGTCGCCGGGAGCGATCGTCGCCGCCGGCGCGCTCGCGGCGCCGGCCGTCGCGGGTGGCGAGTACTGGCGCCTGGTGAGCGCGACCTTCCTCCACGGGAGCCTCGACCATCTCGTCTCGAACGCGATCGCCCTTCTCATCCTCGGCATGATCTGCGAGCACGCGTTCGGGCGCGCACAGTTCCTGAGCCTCTACGTGCTGGCGGGGGTCGCCGGCTCGCTCCTGAGCCTCGCGGCGAGCCCGGGCCCATCGGTGGGGGCATCGGGCGCGATCTTCGGCCTCCAGGGTGCCAGCATCGTGCTCTTTCGCCGCCACCGCGACCGCCTCCTGGTGCGTGACCGGCGGATCGGGGTGGTGATGCTCGTCTGGGCGGTCTACACGATCGTCGCGGGCCTCATGACGCCGTACATCGACAACGGCGCACACATCGGCGGTGCTCTCGGGGGCGCCCTCATCGCTCGCCGGCTCCATCCCGTCGTGCTCGACCCCATGCCGCCCACCACGGCCGCGCGCGTTCGCCTCTGGCTCTGGCTCGTCGGCGCGCTGCTCGTCTACACGGCCGTCGGCTGGACGCTCAGCCGAGTCGCCTGATCCGGATCAGGAGGCCTCGAGATCGCGGGCGGCCGGGAGGCCGGGGAGGGACGCCGCGGCGCGGACGCCGCGCACGATCGCGCGGGCGACGGCCTCGGCGGCGGCGAGCCCGACCTGCGTGAGATCCGCGCGGAGGTCGCCGACCGACAGCGCGAAGAGGGTGTCGCCATCGAACGCGGTGTGCGGGGGCGACAGCGCGCGCGCGAACCCGAGGAGCCCGAGGACCGCGACCCTGGCGGCCTCCGGCTTGCCGAGCCGCGCGTTGGTCGCAACGACGCCGATCGTCGTGTGCTCCGGGGCCGCGAAGCGTGCGGGCAGCCCGCCGGCCGCGAGCGCGTTCGCCGAGTCGATCAGGCGCCGGCCTTCGGGGGCGTCGCGGGTGCCCGCGATCAGGGCGCCCGAATCGTGGTCGCGGACGTCACCGAGCGCGTTCACCGCGACGAGCGCGCCGACCACGAGATCGCCCCGGCGCACGCTCGCGCTGCCGATGCCGCCGCGCATCGCGCGGGCGAGATGGTGGAGCTTGCCGACGGTGGCACCGGTCCCGGCGCCGACGTTTCCTTCCGGAACGGGGCCGGGCCTGGCGCCCGCCGCCGCCTCGTAGCCCATCTCGCGGGACGGCCGGGCGCGAGCGTCGCCGACGTTGAGGTCGAAGAGGAACGCGCCCGGGACGTGCGGCACCACGGTCGGACCCGCCGGAAGGCCGACGCCGCGCTCCTCGAGGTAGCGCATCACGCCCGAGATCGCCTCCTCGCCGAACCGGCTCCCCCCACCCAGCAGGACGCCGTCGACCGTCGCGACGAGATGGCGCGGGTCGAGATGGTCGAGCCCCACCACGTCGTTGGCGCCGCCGCGCAGCTCGACGCCGCAGACCGCGGGCCGATCGCAGAGGACGACGGTGACGCCGGTCAGCCCGACGCCGTCCGTCGCATGACCGACACGGACACCGGGGACTTCGGTGATCATTGCATCGGGTGCCGCGAGGCCGGCGTCAACCGCGGGTGGCGTGCCATTGGTACGCGTGGCTCCGTCATGCAGTCGGTTTGCGACTGACGTCCGCGGCGCTGACACGGCCGAGCGTGACCTCCGCGGCCAGGTCGAGCGCGCGCCGCGCGAGGGCGCGCGCGAGCGGGTGACGCGCCGGCTCTCGGTCGTCGGCGGCGAGGGCTCCAGCCGCGGCGCGCGCCAGGCGCGCCTCGGTGGCGCGAGCCGTCGCCTCCAGCACGAATCCCATCTCGCCGAGCCGGCGCGCCCAGCGTCGCCGGACCTCGGGTGAGAAGGCCCGCTCCACGACGCGCGTGACGATCGCCTCCTCGCGCTCGGCCTTGATCTGGTCGGCGACGACGAGCCGGCTCTCGCGCGATTCGAGCAGCTCGAGGGCATCGGCCTGGACGGCGTCGGGGTCGAGGAACCAGCCGGCCATCTCGGGGAGGTCGAGCAGCGCGGGCGAGCGCTCGACGTCGCGCGGATCGGGATCGGCCGGCGGAGGCTCCGGCGACGGCGCGGTCGCTCCGGCGAAGAGCCGCTGCCACCGCGCGAAGGCCGCCGGCGGCGCCGTCCCCCTCGCCGCGTGAAGGGCGAGCGCCTCGACGACGAGGCCAACCGCCCGCGCGGGCTCGACGTCGACCCAGGGGAGCTTCTGCGCGGCGCGCAACGAGGCCAGCTCGCTCTCGAGCCGCTTCTTCGAGATGGCGCCGCCGGCGGCCTCGACGATGCCGGCCGTGTCGTTGAGGAGCAGCGAGCACAGCGAGCGCCCGCCGTATCCATCCTCGAAGACGATCCACGTGGCCCGCGCGCCGGTCCCGTCGATGCCCGAGAGGAAGGCGCGCGCGGCGCGCTCGGCCCGGCGCTCGACGACGGGCCGCGGCGCGGGCCGGGGCGGCGCGGCCGTGCCGCGCTGAGCGAGCCGGTAGAGCGCGCGCCTGGCCGCTCGCCTGACGGCGCGCTCGGCCGACGGGGACGCGAGCGCGGCGAGGAGGGGGAGCGCGGCAGGGCCGTGGTCGGTGGCGAAGCCGCGGAAGGCCTGGTCGAGCACGTCGTCGGGCGCGGCGCCGAGCCCGGCCAGGTCGACGGCGTCGACGACGCTCCCGCGGGCCAGCGCCGCCTCGAGAGCCCCCCGGCAGCGCGCCAGAGGAGCCGCGGCCGGCCGGTCGGTCATGCGAAGCCGAGCCGGAAGAACGGGTGCTCGGGGTGGTCGGCGAAGTGGACCCGGCGCGCGTAATCGAGCACGCCCACGTAGCTCTCGAAGCGCTCGGCGAGCCTCCGGTACGGCGGCGCTGCGGCCCGCCCGCTCACCCGCGCGTGCTCCGACACGAAGTGGTAGGCGCGCTTGCCCTGGGCGATGTAGTGGCGGGTCGACGCCATGCGCTCGACGCGTTCGGGGAAGAGGCCGGTCATGAACAGCGTGTAGTCACCGATGTGGCGCCGCAGCGTGACTTCACGCTCCGGCTCGAAGTACGGGGAGGAGAGCTGCCAGGCCCCCTGGATCTCGAGCAGCAGGTCGGCGATGGTCTCGAGACGAACCTCCCGCACGCCGCGCGGGTAGAGGTTCTCGGTGCGGGCGAAACGCGTGAGCAGGTTCGCCAGATACGCGACCACGGCTTCATCCGAAAGTCCCAGGTCGCCGAAGCTCGCTCGGATCACGCGGGCGAAGAAGCGCTCGAGATCCACGCGCCCGTCCTCTCCGGACTCGATGATAGCAGATTTGACAGATTTGCTAGAATCGAGCCCCGTGGCGGATCCGGCGCGCTCTGGGAAGCCGTGGCTGCTGGTCGCCGCCAGCGCGCTGCTCGCTGTCCTCCTCCTCTACGTCTTCTTCGGGGCGTACCTGCCGGCCAGGCAGCACGGGGCCCGCCTCGAGAGCGAGCTCAGAGAGCTCTACAAGCGCGAGGCCGAGCTGCAGACGCGACTCGCGCGAGAGGAAGCGCGGCAGACGGCGCGCGACCGGCAGCTCGCGAGCCTCCGCGCCGAGCGTGACGCGCTCGCCAAGCGACTCGGTCAGCTCGAGCAGGAGCTCGGCATCAAGCCACCGCGCCGGCGCTGATCAGCCTCCGTCGAGGACGGCGAGGAGCCGCCGGCTCGCCTCCCTGAGCCCGACCGAGATCCGCAGGTGGTCCGGAAACCCCACCGCCGCGCCGTCGCGGACGATGAGTCCGGCGCGAAGCAGCCGCTCCCGGACGGCCGGGGCACCCGGGATGTGGACGAGGAGGAAGTTCGCCTGGGAGGGCGGGAACGCGTAGCCGCGGCGGCTCAGCTCCTGGCTGAGGAACGCGCGCTCCTCGATGACGACCGCACGAGTCCTCCGCGAGTGCTCGGTATCCCCGAGGGCTGCCAGGGCCGCGACCTGGCCGAGCCGGTTCACGTTGTACGGGGCCCGCACGCGGTTCAGCCGGTCGATCGTCTCCGCCGTGCCGATGCCGTAGCCGACGCGGAGGCCCGCCAGGCCCGCGATCTTCGAGAAGGTCCTGAGGACGATCAGCCGGGGGTAGCGCGGGAGGAGGCTCACCCCGTCGTGGTACTCCGGGTCGTCGCAAAAGTCGCGATACGCCTCGTCGAGGACGACGAGCGGCGGGTCGTCGCCGAGTGCCGCGAGGAGCCCCTCGAGGGGCCCGCGTCGGACGATCGTCGCCGCCGGGTTGTGGGGCGAGCAGAGGAAGATCGCCTTCGTCGTCGGGGTGACGCGCCGCCGGATGTCGTCGAGGTCGGTCTCGTACCTCCGGAGCGGGCTCCGCTCGACGCGGGCGCCCATGAGGCGCGCCACCGTCTCGTAGGGCTCGAAGGCGGGATGCGGCACGACGACCTCATCGCCCGGCTCGAACGCCGCCCAGGCGATGAGCGCCAGCAGCTCGTCGGCGCCGTTGCCCGCGATGATCTGGCCGGGCGAGACGCCGAGCCGCTCGCCGAGCGCGGCGCGGAGCTCCCCGCTCGAGCCGTCGGGGTAGAGGTGAGCCCGGGCGGCCTCCCGCTCGATCGCGGCGATGGCCCGGGGCGAGGGGCCGAGGGGGCTCTCGTTGGCGGAGAGGCGGACGAGGTCCCCGAGGCCCAGCTCCCTGGCCAGGTGCTCCAGCGGCCTTCCTGCTTCGTACGGGGTGATTCCGTCGAGGGTCTTGCGCCAGAGGGTTCGCATCGAAGGATTGTAGTAAGTCTGCGTCGGATTTGACAATATTCCTCTCGGGCGGTAGGCTCGACGCCGACATGTCGCCCGAGCTTCATCGCCGGGCCCTGCGCGCGGAGCGTCCCGCGGAGCGCGTCGAAGACCGGCGACGCCTCCGGCTCGAATTCTTCCGCGCCGTCCTGGCCTCCGGCCTCGATTCCCTCAAGGCCATGCACGCCGACGGCGCGTCGGGCCAGGAGTCGGTCCAGGCCCACGCCCGCCTCGTGGACGAGGTCGTCCGCTCGCTCAGCCGACTCTGCGCGACGGACGCGACGGGCGCGGGGCTGGCTGCCACGCCGCTCGTCGTCGTGGCGCTCGGTGGCTGGGGTCGGGGCGAGCTCCACCCGTCCTCCGACCTCGACCTGATGGTCATCTACGACGGCGAGATGTCACCCTGGGTGCAGCGGGTGGCCCAGGAGCTCCTCTACACGCTGTGGGACCTCGGGCTCCAGGTCGGTCACAGCGTCCGATCGCTCGACGACTGCGTGGCGATGGCGCGCACGGACTTCCCGAGCCGGACGTCGATGCAGGCCGCGCGGCTCGTCGCCGGAGACCGGCGGCTCTTCGCGCGGTTCCGGCGCGTCCTCCGGGACAACGTCTACCGGCACGACTTCGAGCAGTTCCTCGCGACCACCCTCGCGGAGCGCGACGCGCGGTACCGCAAGTACGGCGCGTCGCCCTACATCGGCGAGCCCAACGTCAAGGAGTCGGCGGGCGGGCTCCGGGACGTGCACACCGCCATGTGGCTCGGCGCCGCGAAGTTCGGCGCCAGGACGCTGCGCGAGCTCGCCGACAAGGGGCTCATCACCCAGCGCGAGCAGGCGCCGGCGGACGCCGCCCTGACCTTTCTCTGGCGGGTCCGGAACGAGCTCCACTTCTTCTCCGGCCACAAGAACGACGTCCTCACGCGGGACCTCCAGCCGCGGATCGCGAAGAACCTGGGGTACGAGAGCGACGAGGGGAACCTGGGGGTCGAGCGCTTCATGCGCGATTACTATCTCCACGCGCGGGTCATCCACCGCGTGACCCGCCGGCTCATCTCGCGCTGCCAGGAGACGCTCTCACGGCGCGGGTCGGCGGAGCGCCGGCAGCGGCAGCAGGCGCTCGCCGACGGCCTCGTCTTCTTCGACGGGCGTCTCCATCTCGAGGACCGGAGCACCGACGCGCTCTGGCGCGACCCCACGCGCCTGATGAAGGTGTTCTGGCATCTCCACCGCCTCGGGTGCGAGCTGTCGCTCGATCTCGAGCGGGCCGTCGAGGAGGCCCTGCCCCTCGTGGACGCCGAGGCCTTCCGCCGCTCGCCCGCCGTCCGCGATCTGTTCCTGGACATCTGTCGGAGCTGGGGCCGCGTCGCGCTCACGCTCTCCGAGATGCACGAGCTGGGGGTGCTCGGCCGCTACCTGGCCGAGTTCGGCGCGCTCACGTGCCTGGTGCAGTACGACGCCTACCACAAGTTCTCCGCCGACCAGCACTCGCTTCTGGCCGTCGAGCACCTGGAGGCGCTGGCGCCCGGACAGTCGGCGGAGTCGGAGGGCGCCGCGCAGGTGTTCAGCGACGTCGAGAAGCCCGAGCTCCTCATGCTCGGCATGCTCCTCCACGACATCGGCAAGGCGAGGGGGCACGGGCACGTCGCGAAGGGCATCCCGCTGATCCGTGAGCTGACCGCGCGCGTCGGGCTGCCCCCGGCGGACGCCGCGACGGTCGAGTTCCTCGTCGCCCACCACCTCACGATGTCCCACGTCGCCCAGCGGCGGGACATCGACGATCCGAAGACGATCGTGGACTTCGCGGCGGCCGTCGAGGAGCCGCAGCGGCTGCGCATGCTGTACCTGCTCACCTGGGCCGACATGCGCGCGGTGGGACCGGGCGTGCTGACCGGCTGGCAGGCGGTGGTCCTCCACGAGCTGTACGAGCGGACGCTGGCGCGGCTCACCGGGGGGCGCGGCGAGCGGCCGAGCCGCGCCCAGCTCACGGAGCGGCTCCGTGCCTCCCTCGGGGACGAGGTGCCGCTCCGGGCGGTGAAGGCGCACCTCGCGATGACGCCCGACCGCTATCTCGCGACCACCAGCGTCCAGCGAATGGCCGAGCACCTCCGTATGGTGCACGGGCTCGACGGCGCGCCGGTCGTGACCGAGCTGTTCCACCATCCGGACCTCGGGTCGTCCGACCTCGTCGTCGTGACCCACGACCTCCCCGGCCTCTTCTCGCTGATCGCGGGCACGCTCGCCGCCCACGGCATCAACATGTTCTCCTCGCAGATCCACCCGCGCGCCGTCGGCGTCGCGATCGACTCCTTCCAGGTGAACGACCCGACCGGGGAGGCGCCGAACTCGGCGAGCCAGTGGGCGCGGACCCTCGACGCGCTCCGGGCCGTGCTGGCCGCCGAGCAGAGCGTCGACGCGCTGCTCGAGCGTCGGCGCGGCCGCGGGGCGGCGGCGGCGCCGGGCGCCCCGAAGATCTCGGTCGACAACCGGCTCTCCGACGCGTACACCGTGGTCGAGGTGAAGTGCCCGGATCGGCTCGGCCTGCTCTATCTCATCACCCGGACGCTCTCCGCGCTCGACCTCGACATCGCGAGCGCCCGCGTCGCCACCGAGATCGATCAGGCGTTCGACACCTTCTACGTGCACGACCGCAAGGGCCGGAAGCTCGAGGAGCCGGAGGCGATCGACCGCCTCCGCGAGGCGCTCGAGCGGGCGCTCGTCCAACCCCTCTGAGCGCATGCTGAGCCGCTATCGTGACACCATTCGCGCCTGGACCGACCCGATCGGCCACGTGCTCTGGCGGCTCCACCTCCGCCCGAACCACCTGACCCTGATCGGGTTCGGCGTGAGCCTCCTGGCCGCGGCCGCGTTCGTCGCCGGCCGGACGCAGACGGCGGGGGTCCTCCTCTTCCTGGCGGGTCTGTTCGACTTCTTCGACGGGTCGCTCGCGCGCGCCTCGGGCCAGGTGACACCGTTCGGCGCCTTCCTCGATTCCGTGATCGACCGGTACTCGGATCTGGTTGTCCTGCTGGGGATCGTCGTGCTCTTCGCCCGGACGCCGCACACACGGGGGGCCCTGGTCGCGATGGCGGGCCTCGTGGGCTCGATCATGGTGAGCTACACGCGGGCGCGCGCCCAGTCGATCGGCGTGACGTGCAACGTCGGATTCATGGAGCGTCCCGAGCGGATGATCTGTCTCATCGCGGGCGCGGTACTGGATCTCCTCGAGCCGGCCCTCTGGGTCCTCGCGATCTTGGCGAACCTCACGGCGCTCCAGCGGATCGCGTTCACCTGGCGTTCCACGCGCGGCGCCGCGATCCTCCGGGTGCTCGTCTGCGGGCTGCTCGTCGCGCTTCCCGGCGCCGCGGCCGCCGGGGTCGCGGTCGGGCCGGAGACGGAGCGCGCCTGGGCGCGCGCGGTCGAGGCGTACCAGGCGGGCGACGCCGACCCGGCCGTCCGGGAGTTCGGCGCCGAGGGGGCGCTCGGGAGTCCGATCGGCGACTACGCGCGCTGGATCCTCGCCGACGCGCTCGCGCGCCGCGGTGACCTCTCCGCCGCCCGGCAGGCGGCCGTCGCCATCGCCGATCACTACCGCGACGGCCGGCTGGCCCCCCCCGCCCTCCTGCTCGCGGCCACGCTCGCGTCGCGGAGCGGCGACGAGGCGCTCGCGCAGGCGCTCCTCGTTCGACTCGTCGAGTCCTATCCCGACGCGGCGGAGTTGCCCGAGGCCCTCTACCTCCTGGGGATGGTGGGCGAGGCGCGCGGGCAGCTCGAGCCGGCGGCGCTGGCGTATCGCGAGCTGACGGTCCTGGCGCCCGCCACCGGGTACGCCGAGGCTGCGGGCGATCGTCTTGCCGCGCTCGCGGCTGCCGGCGTCCGCCTCCCGCAGCTCTCGCTCGCGCAGCGGATCGATCGCGCGGAGCGGCTCCTGCGCGGCGGCGTCCCGGCGCTCGCCGCCGACGAGGCCGAGCGCGTCGCCGGCGAGACGGGCGACGCTGGGATCACCGTTCGCGCCCTTCGCGTCGTCTCGGACGCCGCGGCGAAGCTCGGCCGGTACGGGATGGCGGCGCGGGCCCTCGGGCTGGCGCTCGGCCGCGTGCCCGCGAGCCAGAAGCCCGGGCTCCAGCTCGAGCACGGGCGGCTCCTCGACCGGGCGGGCGAGCGGGAGCGGGCGCTCGCCGCGTTCGCCGCCGTCGAGGCGACCGGCGCGGAGGCGGAGGCCGCCGAGGCCGCGTACGCGCGGGCGCGGCTGCTCGACGAGCTGGGCCGCGAGGCGGAGGCCGTGGGCGCGTACCAGGCGGTCGTCCTCCGGTACCCGGCCCGCGCGGTCGCCGGCGCCGCCCTCTGGCGGCTCGGGTGGCTCGCGTATCTCAGCGGCGACAGGGGCGAGGCCGAGCAGGACTGGACCCGCCTGGCCGATCTCCCCGGCGGCCGCGCGTATCGGATCCCGGCGCTCTACTGGGCGGGCCGGGCGAGGGAGGAGACCGCCGGGCGAGAGGCGGCGGAGCGGCTCTACGGTCTCGTCCTCGGCGAGGCGCCGCGGAGCTACTACGGCGTGCTCGCGGCGCGCCGCGTGGCGGCGCCGGGGGAAAGCCAGCCCCAGCCGGCGATCCGCCTGCCGGCGGCGCCGCTCGACGCGCTCGCTGGCGATGCGGGGTTCGCCAGGGCCGATCTCCTCCGGCGCATCGGCCTCGTCGAGTTCGCCTGGCAGGAGCTGGAGGGCGTCGTGCAGGCGTCACTCGGCGACCCCGTGCGCCTCTACGGGCTCTCCAGCGCGTACGTCCGCGAGGAGCGCTACCACCTGGCGCTCAGGATCCTCCGGCGGCACTTCGCGGGGCTCGCCGCGACCGGCCACCCCGGGCTTCCGCAGGCGTTCTGGGAGATGCTGTATCCGTTCGGGTGGCGGGCCGAGGTCACCGGGGCGGCCGGGCGCGCCGGGCTCGATCCGTACTTCGTCGCCGCCGTGGTCCGGGAAGAATCGAGCTATCACGCGCGTGCCGTCTCCCGGGCCGGGGCGCGCGGGCTCATGCAGCTCATGCCATCGACGGCGCGGGTCCTGACGGAGAACCGGGGCCAGAGACCGGGGCCGGGTGGCGACTTCCTCGAGGATCCTGGAATCAACCTCCAGCTCGGGACGCGCTTCCTCGCGACGCTCCTCAAGGAGTTTGGCGATCCAGCGCTGGCCCTTGCCGCCTACAACGCGGGGCCAAAGCGGCTCCGGCAGTGGTGGCGGACCCGGCGGACGGGTGACGACGTCGAGGCCTTCGTCGAGCAGATTCCCTACGACGAGACGCGTCACTTCGTGAAGCGGGTCCTGCTCTCCTGGGACGAGTACCGCCGGATCTACGCGGGCCGGTAGGACCAGGAGCTGCGCCGCGTCCGCTCCTCGCTGTCGGGAGCTGTCGCTACTGGCCGACCTCCTTGTAGGTCCCGGCCAGGAGCATGTACCCGCTCGGGGTCGCCCCGCCGCCCTTGGCCTTGGCGCAGTTGAACGCGATGCTGGCGTTGCCGCCGGAGTTGGCGTCGATCGAGGAGGCGACGGTGTCGCGGATGTTCTGGGAGATCACCAGGCCCTCGACATAGCCCGTGCCCGTGCCCGTGTAGGAGAGGTCGTTGACGGCGTAGATGAGCCCGTTCAGCTTGACGTTACCGCTGATGTTGATCGTCCCGTTGCTGACGATCATGCCCGTCCACCCGGCGGTCATGTCGGCCGAGTGGTTTCCGTGGATCGTGACCGAGGCGAAGTCGCTGGTGTTCTGCTGCGTCGGATCCGTCGGGATGTTGTTCCCGCTCAGCGTGTCGATGAAGACGATCCCGTTCGGTATGTAGTTCCCCGCGTTGAACGTCACCGAGCCCTGGTAGTAGGTCCCGTTCTTCTTCGCGACCTCCTTGAGCTGGTTGAGGTCCCTGTCCGAGAACTTGAAGTTGTTGAAGTCGCTGGTGGGCGCCCCCACGACGATGTCGCTGGTGGCGCCGCCGGGGACGCCGATCTCGTTCTTCACGTTGTTCCCGTCGAGCCCATGGACGGCGGCGGAGCTGCTGTCGACCGTCGTCACGCCAGAGGTGTAGGTGCCGTTCTTGCTGCCGCAGCTCCCGTCAGACCGCGAGTCGATGTCGGAGTTGCCGCTGACCATCAGGTCACCGTTCACGCAGAGCGCGCAGGGCGCGTTGATCGCGAGGTCGGGGAAGGTGTAGACCGTCGCCGTGATCTGCTTCATCGCCTTGGTCCGGGTGTCGTTGGGATCGTTGTTCGGGGTGAAGCCGGTCGACGTGACGCTGGCCGATTCCTTGTCCACGCCGACGATCCTCAGGGTGTAGCCGCCGATCGTGGTGCCGGCCGCCGAGACGACGGTGATGAGCGTGCTCCCGTCGTAGGGCGCGGCCGCCGTCACGCCCGGCGCCGGCAGCGCGATGCTGCCGCTCGTGCCCGGGGCGTTCTTCCCGATCGAGAGCGCCCAGATCGCGCGCTCGAGCCCGGCCTCGGCGAGCGCCCGTGCCTGGGCGCTCCGGAGGTGGTTGTTGGCGATCAGGGGCTCGGTCGCCGAGAGCGCCGCGAAGGCGACGAGGAGCGAGGTGAGGAGGAGGAGCGCGATCATCGCCATCGGGAGCGCCACGCCTCGCTGGTCCAGAAGTGGCCGGCGCCTCGCCGGATCGATACTCACGTGCTTCATGTGTTTACTCCTGAGGGTCGTCTGAGTGAACTGAATGTAGATCGAGCCCATATGGTTGTCCATCTGTCTCTTGGAAGTCTCCCTCGCCGTCCAGGGAGAGCGTACATCGTGCCAATTGCTTCCGTGCAAGAAATCAACAAGTTAGGTGCCAGCCCGGGGGTCAGGCTGGCACCCCACTGACACTCAGGAGGCGTAGGGCGTCCGGAGGAGGAAGGGGGCTAGAAGTTGCCCTGGAGCACGACGAGGCCCGTCGCGTCGGTGATATCGACCGTGGTGATGCCGCAGACCGGATCGACGCCCTCCGGCAGCCCCTTGTACTTACTGTCCAGCTCGAGCTCGCCGTCGCCCAGCGCGATCGTGATCGTTCCGGCCGGCAGGCCGTTGGCGAAGACCAGGTAGGTGGTCCCGTCCGCGACCCTCGAGTCCATGGAAACCTTGAAGCGCTGGCGCGAGCCGCGCGCCCGGACCTCGGCCTTGCCGCTCGTGTCCGTCGCCACGCCCGCGCTCGTCGGCGCAAGATCGATCTTCTCGCGGCAATCGGCGGCGGCCGCTTGGCCTGCCGCCGTGAAAGCCATCAGGAGTCCCGCCACTACCACCGTCGCGCTCTTTCGCATCGCGTTTCCTTTCCTGATCCGAGGTTCTGTGTGACTGCCTGCGGAAAGGAGTCAGCAACCCGGATGCCAGGCGGGTCCTCGAGGGGAAAGAGCCACACGGAGAATGAGTTACACCTCGACGCGTGCCGCAGGAACCCTGGACTTCCCACCGGCTTTTGCCCCCGCCCCGGCATTTGACCGCAGGCGCGTCGGGGTTCTCGATCTCGGTTGGTCCCGGTTTCGCAAAGGGCAGGGCGCCCCGATCCAGGGGAGCGTCCCAAGTGTGCGGGAGGAGAGCGATGGCATTCGACGGCGCGGTGACGGCGATGAGATCGGGGGATTTGCCAGCGGTGACTTGCCCGCCCGGGGGATTTGCCCACTCCCTCGGGATTGGTCATGATAGATGCGCCGACGAGCCCATGAAGATCCCTCTCCCGAAGCCGTCCCTCATCCGGTCGTTCGCGCTGGCGAGCCTGCTGACGATCGCGTTCATCACGGGATTCCAGGTGGCGGTCCAGTGGGTGCTGCTCAGCGAGGACTTCCTAGAGTGGGAGCGGACGAGCGGCGCCGACGCGATCCGCGCCCAGGCGTCCGCGTCGCTCCGTGGCGAGGATTTCGTTCGCTGGGACACGGCGGAGGCGCAGACGCGGTTCGAGCAGTTCTTCCAGCGCGCGCTGCTGAACCCAGAGGTCCTCCGCGTGAAGGTGTACAACGCCGACATGCAGGTGGTGTGGTCGGACGAGCCGCGGCTCCGGGGCGCCCGGTTCCCCGACAACGCGCACCTCGCCCGGGCGCTGCAGGGCCAGACGGTCGCGCACGTCGAGCGGTCGAAGAAGCCCGAGAACCTCTACGAGCGGCACTTCGGGCAGGCGGTCGAGCTGTACATCCCCGTCGCCTTCTCCACCGGTCGCACGCCGGGACTCGCCGCCGTCGCGGGCGTCGTCGAGGTCTACAAGAACCCCGCCCGCGTCCTCGCGAACCTCTCGCGCGGGCGGTGGGCCATCATCGGCGCCTCCCTGGCCGGCGCGCTCGTCCTTTATGCGGCGCTCTTCGGGATCGTGCGCCGCGCCTCCCGCCAGCTCGATGCCCAGCGGCAGGATCTCGAGCGTCAGACCGAGGCCCTCGGCGCCGCGAACCGTGAGCTGCGCGCCACGCAGGAGCAGCTCCGCGCCGCCGAGCGGCTCGCCGCGATCGGCGAGGTCAGCGCGGCCGTGGCCCACGGCATCCGCAACCCGCTCGCCAACATCCGCGCCTCGGCACAGGTCGCGCTCGACACCACCGAGGGCTCCCCCGGCGTGGCGAAGTACCTCGGCACGATCACCGCCGAGGTGGACCGGCTGGATCGCTGGCTCCGGTCGCTCCTCGACGCCGTGCGGCCGTTCGAGCTGCGCCTCGGGCGGGTGGACGCGGGCCGACTGATCGAGGACCTCCTCGGCCTCCTGCGCGAGCGCGTGGCCCAGGGGCAGATCAAGCTGGAGGTGGCTCTCGCTCCCGATCTCCCCGCGCTGACCGCGGACGGGGTCCAGCTCGAGCAGGCGCTCCTCGGCGTGCTCGAGAACGCGCTCGACGCGCTCGGGCCCGGCGGCACGCTGCGCGTGAGGACGGCGCGCGTCGACGGCCTCGGGTTCCCGGCCGTCCAGGTGAGCGTCGAGGACGACGGCGAGGGGATCCCGGCGGACCGGCTCCGCCAGGTCTTCGAGCCCTTCTTCACCACCAAGAGCAAGGGCACGGGCCTGGGGCTCGCGATCGCGCGGAAGATCGTCGAGGGCCACGGCGGGCGCATCACCATCGAGAGCGCGCCCGCCTCGGGGACGACGATCCGGATCGTGCTCCCGGTGGAGAGGTCGGCGGCGCCCACCGCATGATCCCCGCGGTCCTCATCATCGAGGACGAGAAGATCCTCTCCGAGGCCATGCAGGCCTACCTCGGCCGCCACGGGTACGATCCCACGGTGGCCGGCTCGGGGGAGGAGGGGCTCCAGAGCCTCCGGGAGTCCGAGGCCGACCTGGTCGTCCTCGACTACAAGCTCCCGCGGATGGATGGCCTCGAGACGCTCCGGCAGATCAAGCAGCTGGCGCCGGGAACCGAGGTGGTCATGCTGACGGCGCACGGCACCGTCAAGAGCGCGGTCGAGGCGATGCGTGCCGGCGCGTTCGACTACCTCACCAAGCCTGTCGATCTCGAGGAGCTGGCCGTCGTCCTCGACAAGGCGTGGAGCCACGCGCGCCTCCAGCGCGAGCTGCGCTACTGGCAGGACGCCGGGCGCAAGGGCGATCCCCGCGAGCGGATCATCGGCGACTCCGAGACGACCCGCCAGCTCCGGCGGCAGGTCGAGCGGCTGGCGTCGCTCGAGCGGGCGGAGGCCGGCGCGCCGGCCATCCTGATCACCGGCGAGACCGGCACGGGCAAGGGCCTCGTGGCGCGGACGATCCACGACCTGAGCCCGCGCGCCGACCGGCCGTTCGTCGAGGTGAACTGCGCGGCGATCCCCCTGGCGCTCCTCGAGTCGGAGATCTTCGGCTACGAGCGGGGCGCGTTCACGGACGCGCGCGCCGCGAAGGCCGGGCTCTTCGAGGCCGCCGACGGGGGCACGCTCTTCCTCGACGAGATCGGCGCCATGCCGCTCGAGCTCCAGGTGAAGCTCCTCAAGGTCATCGAGGAGAAGTCGGTGCGGCGGCTGGGCGGTCTCCGGCCGAAGGTCGTCGACGTCCGGATCATCGCCGCGACCAACACCGATCTGGACGAGGCCGTGCGGAGCGGGGGCTTCAGGCCCGACCTCCTCTATCGCCTCAAGGTCCTCACGCTCGCGCTCCCGCCGCTCAGGGAACGGCCCGAGGACATCCCGCCCCTCGCGCGCCACTACCTGGCCCAGGCGGCGCGCGAGTACCGGCGGCCGAGGCGGCTCCACCCGGACGCCGAGGCGCGGCTCGTCGGCTACCCGTGGCCGGGAAACGTTCGGGAGCTGGCGAACGTGCTGGAGCGGGTCGTGCTGCTCCACGAGGCCGAGGAGATCCACGCCGACGACCTCGGGCTGGGCGAGGGGTCCACGGGTGGGGTGCCGCGCGGTGGCGCCGTGGACGCGGAGCGCGGCGCCGTGCGGGTGGACTTCTCGCGCGGCGGTGTCAGCCTCGCCGACCTCGAGCGGACGCTGATCGTCGAGGCGCTCAAGGCGGCCGGCGGCAACCGGCGCCGCGCCGCCGAGCTGCTCGACATCTCCGCCGAGACGCTCCGCTACCGCGTCGAGAAGTACGGCATCGCCGCGGGCGAGGGCAGTCAGGCGCGCTGAGGGGCGCCGTTACTCCTGGAGGAGCGGCCGGAGGTACGGCCAGAGACGATCGGCGATCACGCGGTGCCCGTCGGCGTTCGGGTGGATGCCGTCGGGCTGGGTGAGCCGGGGCTCGGTGGCGACGCCCTCGAGCAGGAACGGCATCAGCGGGACCCTCGTCTGCCGGGCGACGTCGGGAAAGACGGCCGCGAACGCGCGGGTGAAGGCTTCGCCGTAGTTGGGCGGCACGCGCATGCCGGCGAGGAGCACCCGGACGCCGCCGGCGCGGAGGCGGCCCACGATCTCGACGAGGTTGGCCCGCATCCTGTCGGTCGGCTGGCCCCGCAGTCCGTCGTTCGCGCCGAGCGCCACGATCGCGACCTCCGGCGCCGCGCGCAGCACCCACTCAACCCTGCGAACCGCGCCGGCGGTCGTGTCACCGCTCACGCCGGCAGTGACCACGCGATAGGCGTAGCCCTCGCGCTTGAGGCGCGCCTCGAGGCGCGCCGGGTAGGCCTCGTCGGGCAGGACGCCGGAGCCCGCCGTCAGGCTGTCGCCGAGGGCGACGATGACGCGCTCGGCCCCCGTGGCGGCGCGCGGCGCCCAGGCGAGGATGCACGCGAGCGAGAGGGCGGCCAGCCGGAGCCCCTGCATGTCGGCAGTGTAGTATGAGCCGGATGCTGATCGCGATTCGCGACCTCGTCATGCGCCTCGAGAGCGGCGGCCGGCCCCTCACGATCCTCGACGGCGTGACGCTCGACGTCGACGCGGGGGAGGTCATCGCCGTCACGGGCCCCTCGGGGAGCGGTAAGTCGACGCTCCTCGGTCTCATCGCCGGCCTCGACCGCCCGACCAGCGGGTCCATCACCGTCGACGGCGTCCCCGTGACGCGGCTCGACGAGGACGCGCTCGCCCGGTTCCGCCGCCAGACGGTGGGCTACGTGTTCCAGTCGTACCACCTGATCCCCACCCTCACCGCCGCCGAGAACGTGGCGGTGCCGCTCGAGCTGGCCGGCGTCGGCCGAGCGCCTGGGCGGGTGCGGGATCTCCTCGCCGAGGTCGGCCTCGCCGATCGTGCGCACCACTACCCCGCCCAGCTCTCCGGAGGCGAGCAGCAGCGCGTCGCGCTGGCGCGGGCCGTGGCGCTCCGGCCTCCCGTGCTCCTCGCCGACGAGCCGACCGGCAACCTGGACTCGGCGACGGGCGCCCAGATCATCGATCTGCTCCGGGCGCTCCACCGCGAGCACCGCAGCACGCTCGTCCTCGTGACCCACGACCCGGGGCTCACGGAGCCCGCCGACCGCGTCGTCTCGCTCCGTGACGGTCGCATCGTGGGCGAGCGCCGAGCGGCGTCCGCGCCCGCGTGACCGCGTTTCCGCTCCGCATGGCGTGGCGCGAGACGCGCGGCGGATGGCGCCACCTCGTCGTGCTCGTCGCCTCGGTCGGCCTGGGCGTCGCCGCGCTGGTGGCCGTCGACGGCTTCGCGACCGACCTCCACCGGGGCCTCGGGCGGGAGGCGAAGGCGCTCCTGGGGGGCGACATCGAGCTGCGCTCGACGCGGCCGCTCGACCGGGCCGCGGAGCTCGAGGTCGAGCGGCTCCGCCGTCGGGGCGCCGAGCTGACGCGCGTCCGGGAGCTGGTCGCCATGGTCCGGAGCCCCGCCGACGGCCACACGCTGATGGTCGAGCTCCGGGCCGCGGCCGAGGGGTATCCGCTCTACGGCGCGGTCGTGACCACGCCACCGGCGCCGCTCCCAGCCCTCCTCGCGGGCGGGGGCGCTCTCGTCCAGCCCGAGCTGCTCGCCCGCCTCGGCCTCCGCGTCGGCGATCGGCTGGCGATCGGCTCCTCGACGTTCGTCGTCCGCGGCGTCCTCGTCGCCGAGCCCGACCGCTCGAGCCTCCTGCGGCTCGGGCCGCGCGTGCTCATCTCCGACGGGGCGCTCGAACCGACGGGCCTCGTCCGGGTCGGGAGCCGGATCCGCCACCGCACGCTCGTGCGTCTCCCCGAGACCCTCCCCGCCCGCCCCACGCGCGGCGACCTGGCCCGGCGGCTCCAAGATCCCGCGATCCAGGTCACCGCGTTCGACGAGAGGCAGGCCGGCCTCTCTACCTTCTTCGCCGAGCTCACGACCTATCTCCGCCTCGTCGCGCTCACGAGCCTGCTCGTCGGGGGGATCGGCGTCGCGGCCGCCGCCGGGACCTTCATCCGGCGGCAGCTCACGACGATCGCGATCTTGAAGTCGCTCGGTGCCCAGTCGCGGACGCTCCTCCTGACCTATGTCGTCCAGGCGCTGGCCCTCGGCGTCCTCGGGAGCGCGGCCGGGGCCCTCGCGGGGCTCGCCGCGTCGCCGCTCCTCGCTCGGGCCCTCGCCGGGATCGTGCCGTTCGCGCTCGAGCCCCGGTGGGAGCCGTGGACGCTCCTTCGCGGGATCGCCATGGGCATCCTCACGACGCTGCTCGGCGCGCTCCCGCCGCTCCTCGAGATCCGCCCCGTGCCGGCGTCGCTGATCCTCCGCCGGGCGGTCGAGGCCCGCCCGCGCTACCACCGGCGGCGCTGGCTCCTTGCCCTGCCCGTGCTCCTCGGGTGCGCCGCCCTCGCCGTGTGGCAGGCGGGCTCGTTCAAGGTCGGGGGCATCTTCATCGCCGCCTGCGCGATCGCGCTCCTCCTCCTGGCGGCGCTCGCTCGGGCGCTCGTCCTTCTCGCCCGCTCACTTCCGCGTCCGCCAGGATTCGCGTGGCGCCAGGGCATCGCCAGCCTCTGGCGGCCGGGGGGCCAGACGGTCGGCGTGACCCTGGCGCTCGGCCTGGGGGTGATGCTCCTCGTCGCGATGGCGCTCCTCGAGGGGAGCCTCGCCCGTCGGATCGACCACGAGCAGCGACGCGAGGCGCCCTCCTTCTTCTTCGTCGACATCCAGCCCGATCAGAAGGACGCGTTCGCGAGCGTCGTGCGGACGGCGGGAGGCGGGACGGCGCCGACCCTGACGCCGGTCGTCCGTTCCCGACTCGCCGCCGTCAACGGCCGGCCCGTGAGCCGCGCGATGCTGGAGGAGCGCCGCGCCCGGCAGGACGACCGCACCTGGTATCTCACGCGCGAGTACGTCCTCACCTTCGCCGGGGAGCCGCCGCCCGGGACCGTCGTCACGGCCGGGCGCTGGTGGACCCCGGCGGAGGCCGCGGCGGGGCTGCTGGTCTCGGTCGAGGAGGACGCGGCCAGCTACCTCGGCGTCGGGGTCGGAGGCACCCTGACCTTCGACGTGCAGGGCGTGCCGCTCGAGGCCCGCGTGGCGAGCCACCGGAGGGTCGACTGGAACTCGCTCTCGACCAACTTCTTCATGATCCTCTCGCCCGGCGCGCTCGACGGGGCCCCGGCGACCTGGGTGGCGACGGTCCGCGTCCCGCCCTCCGCCGAGCGCGGACTCCAAGACCGGATCACCGCCGCCTTCCCGAACGTCACGGCGCTCCCCGTCCGCGACATCCTGGAGCGCGTCGCCGCTGTCCTCGACCGGATCGCGCTCGGGATCAGGGTGATCGCGCTCTTCACCATCGGAGCCGGGCTCGTCGTCATGGCGGGCGCCCTCGCCGCGAGCCGCTACCAGCGCCTCTACGAGTCGGTGATCTGGCGCGCGCTCGGCGCCTCGCGCGGCGCCGTGGCCCGCGCCTTCGCGGTGGAGTATGGTTGCCTGGGCGCCCTGGCCGCGGTCGGCGGCACGCTGCTCGGCTCGCTCCTGGCGTGGGCCGTGCTCAGGTTCGTGCTCGAGGTGCCGTGGACCTTCGAGCCTGTGCCGCTCCTCGGCGGCGTGCTCCTGGCGCCGTCGATCGCGCTGGCCGTCGGGTTCTTTGGGACGTACCGGCTGCTCGGTCAGAGGCCGCTCGCGGTGCTCAGGCGGGAGTGAGCGGGCGGGTCTCCGGAGGGAGAAGGGCATGTTCACCCCCCTCGGCCTCGATCACATCGTCCTGAGGGTACGGGACCAGGCGGCGTCCGAGCGCTTCTACGTCGACGTGCTCGGATGCTCGCTCGATCACGTGAACCCCCGATTCTCGCTCGTGCAGCTCCGGTTCGGCGAGCACCTGATCGACCTGCTCCCCGCCGGCGAGAGCCCCCCCGCCGGGGCCGCGCAGGGCGGGCTCGACCACTTCTGTCTGTCGATCCGCTGCGAGGATCTCGGGACGGTCGCGGCGGCGCTCCGCGAGCGCGGCGTTCCGCTCGAGGGCGACGTCGTCGGCCGGCGCGGCGCGTACGGCGAGGGGCCGTCCCTCTACGTCCGCGATCCCGACGGGCACAAGATCGAGCTGAAGCCCCGCTGACCGATCTCGTAGGCGGTCCCAGGCGCCCTACTCCAGGAACATCCGCTTCCAGCTCTCCAGCTCGTGCGCCGGCACCTGGGCAACTCCGTGGCCTCGTGCCCATGTCCGACCTCCTTGGCCACCATCATCGGTTAGTCCCGACGGTGTCCAAGGAAATCGGGTCCGGGTTATGCGCCTTTGTCACCGGCCAGTCTTTCGTGGATGGGGAGCGCGGTGTTCCCCTCACGGCGGGAAGCCGCTTACAGGTTTCGCCGGAGGCAGTCTCCACAGGCGCTCGGCGTTACCGTGGGCGATCTGATGGGCGACCTTTTCCGGCAGTTGCTTCAGGGCGCGCCGCCAGAGAGCGACCGCCTCCAGGTAGGGGCTTCCCCAGTGCATGGGGAACACATTATCGAAGGCCAGCACGAACCGAGCGGGGTGCGCCAGCACCAGTCTCTCCCAGTCCGGGGCCAGCCGGGTTCTCTCGAACATGTTCGACCAGGGCTGCTTGTCGAGGAGCAGCGTGATGGGGTTGGCGTGCGAGGCGAGGAAGAAGACGTTCGGGTGGTCGCCAATCAGGCGGGCGACCTCAGGGGCCTGCAACTGGCCCATGTGGATGAGCCCGACCGGGAGATCCGGGTGGGCGCGCAACAAGGCTTCCAGCTTCTTCATGAAGTCCGGCGCGTTACGCCGGCGCCGGCGAATTCGATATGCGCGATGAAAGGCCATCCGTTTTGTTTGGCGATGTCCACGAGGAAGGCCACGCGAGAATCGTCGGGGGCTATCACCGCCTTCCCCGCGACGGTTCCCTTTGCCTCGTGCCACATGATGACTTCGGGCATGGCGCCGAACTTAGTTCCCGTTAATTGCGCGGTGACCATTTCCTGAAAGCTGGGATTTCCCCGCATGTAGGCCCCGGTCTTGATCTTCAGGGCCGGCACGATGCGTTCCCCGTGGCGGTTCGCGTAGGCAAGGATGTCTTCGACCGGGCGCTCGAAGCGCGTCGCGAGGATGGTCGTCGAGACCCCCGCCCGGTCCATCAGGGGGATCACCTTTTCGATATCGGTGTCGCGGTCCACCTGGCTGTGGGCGTCGATGATCGGCCCCCGCCAATGCTCCGGCGAAGACATGTGAACCCCGGTGGTCTGGCAGCCGGCGAAGACAGAGATGACGAGCAGAACCAGCAGCGACAGGACGGACCACCGGCGCGGCAGTCGAACATAGACATGTGGATGTGAGCTACTCCGCATCGATTTCGAATGAAGAGTTCTTACTTTCATCCCTGGCCGCCCGTCCACCCGTTGTGCGTATAACGGCTCGGTTGAGCGGCGCAACGGCTAGCGCCCGCGCTTGATGTTCGGTTTGCCGTCTAC
>JACQWC010000160.1 GCA_016209635.1 Candidatus Rokuibacteriota bacterium
CTGCGGTGATCCTCTCGTCAGCACGCAGGGCCTCGAGGCTCTGCTCCTGCTGGCGCACTGCGGCCTGGAACGTATCGGTCGTGCGCGGGAGCGCATACATGCCCACCCCCGCCACGACCAGAAGGAGCACGAGGACCACCGCGTACCCGATCGCAATCCGCCGCCCCACCGTCCATCCCATGGCGCTCTCCTAGCGACCAACCTCGTCGTTGACGACGATCCGCGGGTCCCGTGCCAGAGCCTCGAGATCCAGCACCGCCACCATCCCCCTCGTCACGCCCTCGATGAGGGCCTGGCGATCCCTGGCGAGGGTTACCGGCGGGGGCGCGATGTCGTGAGACGCGACTCTGAGAGTGCCCGCTACGGCTTCGGCGAAGAGCCCGAACGTCAATCCCCCGGCGTCGACCGCTACGACCCGGCACCCTTCGGTGGCCCCTTGGCCAGCCAGCTCGAAGAGCCTTCGCAAATCCAGAACCGGGAGGATCCGCCCCCGGTGATTCACGACTCCGAGGACGAAGGGTGGCGTGCACGGCACCGGCGTCAGGTCCCGGAGTGGGACGACCTCCACGATGCGCGCCGTCTCGATCCCGTATCGCTCCCCCGCGAGAGAGATGACGAGGAGTTCCATCGTCGCCGTCGGGGCCACGGCCTCTTCCAGGGGCTTCGCCAGGGCCTGAGCCCGTTCTCTCAAGATCCGCTTGGCCGCTTCGGTCATCACCGCAACTCCAGATACGCCCGCGCTGTCTCCACGAGCCGGCCCGCGGTCAGACCGTCGCCACCCGCCACCGCTTCATCGCGCGGCGCTGAGCTCAAGAGGCTCACCACGGTCTCCATGGAGCGGCGCGCCCGCTGGCGCTGCCCCTGACGCAGGAGAAGGCTGCCCAGGAGGAAATGCGCCGGGGCGGAGTCCGGGACCAGGTAAATGACCCTCCGCAGAGCCTCCACGGCCGCCGGGATCTCCCCGCGCTCCTGGCAGATGGCGGCCAGCAGGAGGTGGGGCTCAGGGGCGAGCCGGTCCCGCGACAGCGCGGCCTCGCACAGTTCGCGGGCCTCCTCGAGCTTCCCCTGGTCGGCCAGGGCTCGGGCGCGCTGGAGATCCGTCCCCATGCGAGGCAGCCCCTCGGGGGGCTCCGACAAGGACGCGACCGGCGAGGGCGGCGTGACCAGGCCGCTCGGCGCACACGGAGAGAGCGAGGGCGCCGGAGCCTCGGACACGACCGTCTCGGCCGCCCAGCCAGGGAGCAGAGAAGGGACGGACCCGGACTCCTTCCGATAGAGCATGGCCCCGGGGTAATTGACGGGAGCCAGCGGTCTGAACAGCTCCGCCGAGGCCTCGGCCGGGCTCACCGCCAGCCATCCTCCGCTCACCAGCGCCCGGTGGAGCCGGGCGACGGTCCCCCGCTGCGCCTCAGGGGTGAAGTACATCAGGACGTTCCTGCAGAGGATCACGTCCATGGCGCTGGTGTTCGTCACGACGGACGGATAGCCGTCCTCGGCCAGATTGAGCGGCGCGACGGTGACCATCCGCCGGATCCTCGGATCGACCTCGAACGTCTCGGCGCCCCGGCGGTGGACGTACCGGTCCCTGATCCACTGGGGAGTGTCACGGAAGGACCATTCCCGATAGAGCCCTCTCCGGGCCACGTCGAGAGCGTTCGGGTTGATATCGGTGGCCAGGATCGTCAGGACCCACTCCGAGCAGTCGGGGAGCAGGCGGTCCAGCAGGATGGCGAGGGAGTACGGCTCTTCCCCGGTCGCGCATCCCGCGCTCCAGAGGCGGAGCCGCAGGATCGCCTCCGATCGACGGGCCTCGATCAGCGAAGGCAGGACCCGCTGCTCCAGCGCCTCGAAGAGGGCGTGGTCGCGGAAGAAGTAGGTCTCGCCCACCGTGAGGTGGCTCGCCAGCCGCCTCCACTCGGCACTCTGATCCGGCAAGCTCGCCAGCCACGCCAGATACGCCTCAGGCCCTGAAGCCACTGACGACCTTCGACACGCGTTGAGGAGACCCCGCTCGAGGTCGGCTCGGCGGTTCTCGCCGAAGTCCAAGCCGAGGCGGCTCGCGATCAGAGCCCGCGCCTGACCGCACGCCTCGTCGGAGAGCCTCATCCCGCCATCCCCTCGAAGGCCTCGGTGAGTTGCCGTTCCTCGTCCAGCGAGAGCACCGTGTCCAGGTCGTGAATGAGGAGGAGACCATCCTGAAGAGCGACGATCCCCATCACGTGACCGATCCCGGGCAGGACGGCGTCCGGCGGCATGATCGCCTCCGCCCCTACCTGGCTCACGCCGAGGACCTCATCGACCGCCAGG
This sequence comes from Candidatus Rokuibacteriota bacterium, assembly GCA_016209635.1. GTDB lineage: Bacteria > Methylomirabilota > Methylomirabilia > Rokubacteriales > CSP1-6 > JACQWC01. Next base: position 2,308 of record JACQWC010000160.1, read on the forward strand.
GCCAGGTTCCTCCGGATCGTCCGCGCCACCAGAAGGTGGTCTGTCACGCCGTAGTCGCGCGGTGGAAGGCCGAAGCGACGCCGGATGTCGAGCACCGGGATGACCTGGCCGTGGAGGTTGATGACCCCGACCGCGATCGCCGGAGCCTTCGGCAGCGGAGACACCGCCACCATCGGAAGCACCCGCTGCACACTCAGGAGGGGAAGAGCATAGCGGTGGCCCTCCAGATTGAAAACGACCAGCTCGAGCACGGGGCCCTCAAAGAAACGGCTCACCGCTCCATCCTTAGAGCTCCATCCTTTTCATGATGACCGCGGTCTCGACGGCTTGGGCGAGATAGCCGAAGTCGAAGGGCTTTGTGATGTAGTCGAACGCGCCGCGGGCCAGCGCCAGCTTGGCCACTTCCAGGTTGGCGATCCCGCTGATCATGATGACCTTCGTGGCTGGAGCGAGGGCACGGATAGCGGACAGGGCGTCGACGCCGCTCAGGCCCGGCATCGCGATGTCGAGAAGCACGATGTCGGGGGCCTGCCTTGCGACCTCGCGAAGCGCTGCGCCGCCGTCCCCTGCCTCCCGCACGTCGTGGCCGTGCCCTCGAAGGAAGTCTCTCAGCAGGGCGCACATTTCTCGGTCGTCGTCCACCACGAGGACGCTCGCTTGGAGGGGGCTCCGGACGGGCAAGGAGGACAGTTGTTCGAGGAGCGCGCCGACGTCGACGGGCTTCTCGAGCACGGCAGCGGCGCCTCGCTCACGCGCGAGGGCCGTCGACTCCGGATCGGACAGTCCGGTCACGACGATGACCGTGATGCCGGGATCGAAGGAACGGATCCACGTGAGCGTCTCGAGACCACCGAGGCGAGGCATCGCGAGGTCGAGCAGGACGACACCCGGTCGATTGCGCTTGATCTGTAGGAGAGCCTCGAGACCGTTGGCCGCTTCGAGGACTTCGAAGTTGTGCGCCTTGAGCTGCTCGGAGACGACCTCGCGGAATTCGGTGTCGTCGTCCACCACGAGCACCGTCCTAGCCGGTCTAGTCATAGCCGGACGGAAGTCCAAGGCTGCGCCCCCTGAGCCCCCTCTGTTGCGGTCAGTTCCGACCTCACTCGACACCTCTTCTCAAGTATCCGCGGAGAGGTCCAGGACGAGAGGTCTTCGGAGGCGGGGTTCTACGTAGGTCTACGCGATTTGGCGAACGGCAACCCTCGTTTTTGGCTGCCGAGGGTACGTAGTCGAGGCCGCGGTGGCTCCAGCCCGACGGCGGGAGTTTATCAGACGTCCCGCGGCAGGAGGCCTTGACGCATTGCGTAGCGGATCAGCTCGCTTTGACTCTGCAGTCCCAGTTTCCGCATCAGGTTGGCGCGGTGAGTCTCCGCGGTGCGGGCACTGATCGACAGGCGGGCGCCGATCTGAGCGGCACTGGACCCTTCGGCGGCGAGCTGAAGAACCTCTCGCTCGCGAGTCGTCAGGGTCTCGTAGAGGTCGAGCGGCGAGTTGGTGGCTCGTTCCAGATACGCGTCGATGGCCCGGTCGGACAGCGGGGCGCTCAGGTAGCGGCGGCCGGCAACCACGTCCCGGACGGCCTTCACCAGCTCCGCGCCGCCCGAGTCCTTCAGGACGTACGCCGCCGCCCCGTTGCGCAGCGCCTCCAGCACGTAGGCCTCACTGGCGTGCATCGAAAGGATCACGGTGCGGGTGTGCGGGGAACGCTTCGAGACCTGGCGCACGACCTCCAGCCCGTTGAGGCCCGGCAGCATGAGATCCAGCACGAGCACGTTGGGGCGCAGGCGCTCCACCAGCTCGACGACCTTGAGCCCGTCTCCCTCCTCGCCGACGACGGCCAGGTCGGCCTCCCGGGCGAGCAACGTCCGGACGCCTTCGCGCACCACGGGGTGGTCGTCGGCGACGATGATAGTCGTGCGCCTCAGCATCCGCGGCCCTCCTGGTCGGCCGCGGCCTCCAGCGGTAGCTCCGCGGTCAGGCGGACGCCGGCTCCCGGCGACGTCTCGACCTCGAAGCGCCCGCCCAGCAGATTTGCGCGCTCTCGCATCCCGGCCAGGCCGCCCCGTTCCGGCCTCGCTTCCGCATGCCGGTCAAAGCCGACGCCCTGGTCTTCCACCTGGATCCCCACCGTGCGTCCGTCCGTCCAGAGACGCACCGTGGCCGCCGTGACCCCGGCGTGGCGAGCGACGTTGGTCAGGGCCTCCTGCACGATCCGGAACGCGGCGGTCTCGATCTCGTGAGGAAAACGGCGTCCCTCCACGCCGCTCTGCTTGAAGATCACCTCGACGCCGATTTGCGCCCTGCACCGGTCGAAGTGCCAGACCAGTGCCGGGACCAGCCCGAGGTCGTCCAGCATGGTCGACCGCAGGTCGAGCGAAATATCACGGACCCGAGTGATGAGATCCGCGACCACCGCGCGCGCCCTCTCCAGATCCCGATGCACCTCACGGTCCGGGCACCGCTTCCCCGCCTCGAGCGCCAGGCCGAGCCCGGTCAGGCTCTGCCCGATCTCGTCGTGCAGCTCGCGAGCGATGTGACGCCGCTCGACCTCCTGGACCTCCACGAGCCGTCGCGATAGCAGCCGGAGGCGCTCCCGACTCACCCAGACCCTCTCGTGGAGCCGGGCCTGCTCGATGCCTACCGCCAGGGACGCCGCCACCTCCCGGGCGATCTCGATGTGCTCGGCGGTGAACGCCTTCGGTGCCGCGGCGAAGATGTCGAGCGTCCCGAGCAGCTCACCCTGCGTCAGCAGGGGAGCCGCGATACGGGACCAGACTCCCTCCGCGATCAGCAACCGCTCCTCGACGGCGAGCATGGGGATGGCGGTGAAATCGTCGATGAGCCTGACGTCGCCCGCTCGCAGGCGTTCCACGTTCCCGAGCACGTCGAGCGGGATACTCGCCCCCGGCCGGAAGTGAGTGTCGACGTCCGCGTCCACAGCCAGGATGGTCGCCTCACCGATATCGAAGTCGAACATCGTGATCCCGGCACAGGTCGAGGGCACCAGACGCCGAAGGTAACGCAGAGCGGAGCGCAAGAGCTCGTCCAGGGATCCGGCGGCCAGGATGGCCTGATCGATTTCCCGGAGGGCGGTCAGGCGGTCCGAGGAGCGCTGCGCCGCTTCCTCGGCCTGCCGGCGCTCGATCTCCAGACCCACCCACTGCGCCATCAGCCTCAGGAGCTCGATCTCCGAAGTCTGGGGGTCGTCCTCGCGCGGCGTCCGGCTCGCAAAGCTGAGCGTCCCGTAGAGCTGACCGTTGGCGTATATCGGCGTGCCGAGGTACGCCTCGAACCTGGAGTTCAGGTAGGCGTCTCGCGCCTGCCACTCCACCGACGTCCCCGCGCGCTCGATGCTCACGGTGCCGGCGGTCCTGACGGCCTCCTCGCAGAACGTCGTGTTGAGCGGCAGGATGGTACCGCGGACCAGCGTGCCGTCAGGCGACACCACCTCCACGACTTCGACCTCCTGGCCGTCGATCCGGCAGAAGGCGCCGGTCTCCAGCCCGAGCCGCCGGCAGCCAAGCTCGAGGAGGCGGTGGATCCTCTCCTCGAGCCCGACACCCGGCATCGACGTGATCTCGTGGAGCCTCCGGATCGCCGCCTCGCTCTCCTGCACGCGACGCGCGGCCACCTCCGCGGCCGCTCGCGCTTCCTGCTCGCGAGCAAACAGCTGGCTGTTGTGGATCGCGATCGCCGCGTGGTTCGCCAGCTGGGTGAGCGTCGCCTCCTCCTCATCGGTGAAGCGACGTTCGGACCGGTTGCTCACGTAGATCAGGCCCTCGATGCGATCGCCGATCCGGATCGGTACCACTAGTTGACTCACGATCCCGTCCTCTCGGCTCACCCGAAGATAATCCTTGCTGAATCGAGGGTCGGCGGCGTAGTCGTCGGTTCTCAACGGGCGTCCGGTGACGAGCACCAGCCCCCCGGAGCCCTTCCCTGGCTCGATGCGCACGGCGTCCCACCCCCGATGCCGGCTCCCCGCGGCGTAGCGGACCCGCATCGCCTCCGAGCCTGGATCTCGCAGGGCGATTCGTGCGATGTCCGCCTGACAGAGCTCCCGGGAACCTTCGGCGACGCGCTGGAGAACGGCATCGAGCTCGAGAGGCTGGCTGATCCGGCTCGCCAGATCGCTGAACACTTCCTTCTCCCGCTGGCGCCGTTCGGCCTCGGCGTACAGCCGGGCGTTCTCCAGCGCGATCGCGGCTTGATCCGCGAAGGCCTGCAGCAACCGAACCTCGTCGGCCCCGAACATTCGCGGCGCTCGATCCCCGACCCCGAGCGCTCCGATGATCTCGTCCTTCACCCTGAGCGGCACGGCGAGCAGCGCACAATTTCCGGAGGCGATCACGCGACGCCGGAACTCCTCGCTGAAGGTGAACGCCGGGTCGTTCGGCGCGTCGTGAGACCACCGCGGCTGCCCATCGACGACCGCGCGGCCGTCGACGCCTTCACCGGGAGCGAGGACGTGCCCCGGCTCGAAGGAATCCGACGAGAGCCCGCGGGAGGCCGAGGCGACGAGCGAGCCATCGGGCGCACGGAGCCGGAGGACCGCTATCCTCACGTCGAAGAGCGACGTGATGATCTCCACCACGCGGTCGGCCACGATGCAGACGTCAAGACTCTCGGCGAATGTCCAGGCGGCGCGGGCCAGGTTCTCGGATTCCTGGGCTCGCCGGGTTGCCTCGCCGTAGAGCCTCGCATTCTCGAGCGCGACCGCGGCTTCGTCCGCGAACGTCTGGAGCAGCCTCACCTCGGCCTGGGAGAAGTCGCGCGGCCATCCGAAGCCGACGGCGAGCGCGCCGAGCGGTCGCCCCTTTGCGCTGAGGGGAACGGCGAGAACGCCATGGGCTCCGATGCTGGCATTTCGCGCTCGCATATCGTCCGTCAGGACGACATCGGGATCGTTCATCACGTCCCGGCTCCAGACAGGCCGGCCCTCGACGGCGGCCCGGCCGATGACCCCGGCCCCGGGCGGCAGGAGGTGTCCCGGCAGAGGATACCGGGCCGCCGCGCCGGCCCACGCCAGACCGCGCAGCGAGCCATCGGGCCCCAGGAGTCGGACGGCAGCCGACTGGGCGTTAAACAGGGTCGCCACGCCGTCGGCGACCCGCTGCCCCACCTCGGCGGCATCGAGCGTCTCGGTCAGCGCCCGGGCGACGCGGGCCAGCACCGTGGCCTCCTCTTCCCGGCGCGCCTCCTTCGTGTAGAGGCGAGCGTTCTGCAGCGCCACCGCCGCACAATCCGCGAACGCCCTTGCCAGGCGGACGTCGTCCTCGGTGAAGACCCGGCCCGGCCGGTCGTGGACACTGAGCGCTCCGATAACGTCGCTCCGCAGCAGGAGCGGCAGGGCCAGCACTGGGCGCAACGCCATTCGCGATTTGGGCGAGTCGGCGGTCCGGACGTCCGCCCGGACCCCGGCCGTGACGACGGGCCGCCGCTCGTGGACGGCCGTCTCGGCGGCCCCGGCGCCCTGCGGGTGGTCGGGCGGCGGCCCGGACAGCGGCCCCACCTCGCCGGATCTCGCCAGCGGCATCAGGTCGTCGGACCCGGGCGTGACTTCATAGAGGACCGTGCCGGTGACACCCAGCAGCCCACGCACGCCGTCGACGATACGCTGCGAGACCTCCTTCAGATCGAGGGACTGGGACAATAGCCACGCCAGCTTGCTCAGCGACTCCGCCTCCCGGCGCCGGCGCTCGGCCGCCTCCTCGGCGCGCTTGCGGTCGCTGATGTCGCGGACGAAGCCAACGAACATCGGCTCCGCCCCTTCCGAGACCCGAGTAATGGTCAGCTCGACGGGGAACTCGGCGCCATCGCGCCGCATCGCGGTCATCTCGAGGTGCCGGTCCAGGATTCGGCTCTCGCCTGTCGTCAGATGGTGCGTCAACGCCCGCCGATGGGCCTCGCGCTGACGCGCCGGGATCATGAGCTCCGCGACAGTGCGGCCGACGGCCTCCGCCCGCCGGTAACCGAACGTCCGCTCGGCCGCAGGGTTGAATTCGACGATCGTCCCGGCAGCGTTCATCAGGATGATGCAGTCGAGCGCCCCCTGGGTGACCGCCGCCATCCGCCTGGCGGCGTCTCTCAGCTCCGACTCGACACGCTCCCGGGAGACGATGCGCCCGAGCAGGCGAGTCACCTCGGAGCTGGCGTCCGGCGTGAGAGACTCCTCCGGAGGGACGTAATAGAAGTTCGCGCACAACCTGCCCTCGAACACCACGCGCGGGTGCGCCTCAAGGACCCTGGGCATGATCCGCGGAGGCACGCGCTGCCGATCATACTGACAGAGGGCGGTGATGTCGGACCGTGCCAGCAACTCGTTCACCTTGGCTTCGTACTCCAACAGACGCTCGGCACCGGGCGCCGCGCGCGCCGTCCACGTCATGTCGCCTGTCACCCTCAGAGCCGAAAATCCCAGCGCTTTGGCCGACTCCACCGTCTCCGCGAGAAGCCGAATCATCCGGTCGGGATCGAAGACCCCCTGCTCCAGATACGTGCTTTCCTGCGTCAGGACCCGCAGCGCCCCAGACCGGAGAACGGCGTCGACGTCGATCCCGCCTGCCCGTATCGCGGCGACGACCGTGTCGATCGTGTTCTCCTCGGCGATGTACACGCACTGCTCGCCCCGAGCGAGACCGGTCGCGATGAAGGGGACCGCCACCGCGAGCCGTTCTTCGGGAGTCTCGTGGATCAGACACAGGTGCTCGTGCAGCCCGAGGGCCTCCAACGCGTCAGGAAGGGCAGTGCTCGCGCCAGGTCTCCAGTCCATGAGAGGATGAGAGTGTAAGTCAGGTGCAGGCTGTGGGGTTCTGAAAAATCCCGACGGGACTCAAATCCGGAGGTCCTCCGCTGCAGCCGATCGCCGAAGCTCGAACAGGAGCTGCTCCGACCGCTCGTCCGCTGGCGCTCCTGCGTAGCCTCTGCAGACGCCCTCCACGACGAATCCGTGTCGCTCGAATAGCGCGTTGAGCTGCTCACGGAACCAGTACCGGCGCCGAGTGATGAACTCGCGCCGGCGCACCGTCCCGTCCGGTCGAGCCACTTCAAAGATATGTCGCCGGTGCTCCATCTGCTGTTCCTTGTCAAAGGTGTAGATGTTCCACCCGCGCACCCTGCACCCCGTCGCAGGATCCATGCGGTCGACCTTGGGGACGGGATCGGACGGACAACGCTCCAACAGCCCCAGAGGAATGAACACGTCGATCAACGCCCGCCCCCGCTCCGTCAGGTGCGCGGCAAACCGCCTCAACGCGCTCGTCTGATCCTCACGAGTCAGAAAGTAATTGAATGTGTAAAACGGCACGACGAGAAGGTCGAACTGTCTTCCCAAGTCGAACCGGCGGGCGTCCGCCTCGACGACCTCGACGCGCCGCTGCACAGCGTCTGGCTCTTGCTCCAACCGCCCCTTCAAGATCGCCAGCATCGCGGGCGAGATGTCCACCGCGACGAGCGACACACCCCCACGGGCAAGGGGAACGGTGAGACGTCCAGACCCCGCGCCGATTTCGAGCACCGGCGTGCGCGCGGACTTTGCAGCCTCCAGATAGAAGGGCAGGTCATCGAGGCGCTCGCCCACGTAGACGTCGTAGAACTCCGCGAATTCTCCGTAAGGATCCGGTGGCGCTACGCTGGACATGGCGATACCGCGAATCCGCCCGCGGGTTGCCTATTATTACAAGTTTGTGATAATCTTCCTTCCACCATGAACGCCCCTGACCTTCGCTCTGCACGGCGGGCAAAGGGTTGGAGTCAGGTAGAGGCGGCAAGCCGTCTCGGCGTGTCCCAGCCGTATCTCGCCATGCTGGAGCGCGGCCGGCGCCGACTCACCCCGGAACTCGCTCTGCGCGCGGTGAGGGTCTACGACGTGCCGCCGACGGCCCTTCCGCCTTCGCAACGGCAGTCTCCCCGTCCCCCGCTGACTGCTGCGACGTTAGCCAAAGACCTCGCCGGCTTGGGATACCCTGGGTTCGCCTACCTGCGTTCGCGGCACTGGAAGCCCAAGAACCCTGGGGAGGTGCTCCTCGCAGCCCTGGCCCAGGACGACCTGGAACCCCGGCTCGTTGAGGCACTCCCGTGGCTGGTTCTGCGGTACTGGACGCTCGACTGGAACTGGGTAGTGCAGGAAGCCAAGGTGCGTGACCTCCAGAACCGCTTGGGGTTTGTTGTTGGCCTGGCGTGTCGCCTCGCCGAGCGCGCCCGCGACGAGCGCAGGGCTCGGACCCTGACGAACCTCGAACGTGAGCTGGAGCGCAGTCGTCTGGTTCGTGAAGACACGCTCTGCCGGGCCTCGCTCCCTGAGCCCGAGCGACGCTGGCTCATGGAGCACCGGTCCGAAGACGCCAGGCACTGGAATCTCCTCACCGACTGGACTGCTGATGCCGTCCGCTACATCGCCTGAGCCGCCACGCCGGTGGCGAGCCTTCCTCTCGGACATCGACCGTCTGCTACCGCGGCTGGTCGAGATCCATTGTCTCGGCGGGTTCGTCGCAGCCTTGTACTATGACCTCCCTCGTCCAACGAACGACATAGACTACATCGAGATCGTGCCTCGCGAGGCGACGGCGATGCTGGAGCAGATCGCGGGCCAGGAATCTGCTCTCGCCAAGAAGCATCGCCTGTACCTCCAACACGTTGGCCTGGCCAGCCTTCCGGAGTCGTATGCGGAGCGCCTCACAGAGCTATTTCAGAGCGCATTTCAACGCCTGCGGCTGTTCGCGCTCGACCCTCACGACCTGGCGTTGTCCAAGCTCGCCCGCAACAGCCCCATCGATCGCGAGGACGTAGCTCAACTGGCGAGCGCCGTCCCCTTGGACCCGGCGCTCCTCCGCACGCGCTATGAGCGCGAGCTTCGGCCGATCCTCATCGGCGACCGGGAGTGGCATGACCAGACGCTCGCGATGTGGATCGAGGCTTATTTCCGATCCTGACGGACTCCTGCCGCGGCGCGCGTGCTCAAGGCCGCGCGAGGCGGCGCGCCATCTCCTCGGAATCTCCTCGATTCTATTGACAAGTGTCCTGACCCAACGATAATTCAGGCACCTGGAGCAGGACACAGTCTCACGGTATGAAACTCGACCCGGCGCCGGCAGTACATCCATCCAGCGGCCTGTACCGCGAGAGGTTTGCGATACCATGAGAGTCGAACTTTATCGCCTTCCCGTCGCGTCGCCTGATGACGTCTCCCCCTTGGCCGACCTCATCCACAAAGGCGCCATCCAGGCCAGCGAAGTGGCCGCCGTCATCGCGCAAAACGAGGGGGATTACTACGCGCGCGGGTTCACGCTGCACATGCTCGAGGAGCTCCTGAGCGGGACGACCGGCCAATCGCGCGAGTCGATCCGGCGCCGGGTGCCGCTCCTGATGATCGGCCTCGCGCACGTCGCGCCCCTCTCCCCACATCTCAACGTGGTGGTGGTCAAGCCTGGCCAGAGCCGCCCGGGGCCCGAGAAGCGGCTGGTCGCCGGCACCGGCGTCACGCGCGACCTCCTGCCCGAGGAGTACGGCACGATGGCGCAGGTGGAGGAGGTCGCGCCGACGGTCCGGCGGCTGGTGAAGGACGCGGGCATCACGGCCATGGCGGACGTCCACTGCGTGTACGTGAAAGTGCCCGAACTCACGGACGACCGGGTGAAAGACGCGGCCTCGCGCGGCCGGGCGCCCCGCGCCGCCGACTACCGCACCGTGGGCAACTACACGCGCGGCGCGGCCGCCCTCGGCGTCGCTCTCGCCCTTGGCGAGATCGATGCCAGGCGGCTCAGCGACGACGCCATCTGCCGGGACTGGGACCTCTACTCGCGCGTGGCCCATGTCTCGTCGGGCATCGAGCAGACCTCCTGCCGGGTCGTCGTGCTCGGCAACGCCGGCGGCTCGGCCAGCGACCTGGTCGCGGGGCACTGCCTGATGAACGACCCCCTCGACGTCGATGGGTTCAAGAACGGACTCCGCTCGGTGGGGCTGAAGTTCGACTGCTGCCCGGACGCCCAACAGCGCGCCCGCGTCGAGAACATCTTCATCGGGACCAGCGCGAACTTCCTGCCGACGATCCGCGGACGGCGGCACACGATGCACACCGACTTCCTGTGGGGCTTCGCCGGCGCGCAGGCCAAGGCCATGGCGAATGCCGTGATCGCGGGGATCATGGGCGACACGATGTTCCTCGCGAAGTCGGGCTCCGAGCACCAGGGGCCTCGTGGGTCGAACGTCGTCGCGCTCTTCGCGCGGGCGTAGCGCGGTGAACCCCACCAGGGTTCGGATGGACGAAGCCCTGCTCGACCGCTTCGCGGCCGGTGTCGATCTCCCTCTCGATCCGGAGCACCGCCCGGGCGTCGCCGAGGCGCTCGAACGGCTGCTGGCCCTGGCCGCGGTCGTCGCCGCCGCCGCCGTCCCGGACGAGGTCGAGCCGGCGCCCGTGTTCGAGCCGTGAAGCTCGTCACCACGCACGCCACCGAGATCGCCGCAGCGGTGCGCGCCGGTCAGGCGCGCGCGCACGCGCTCGTGACCGCCGCGCTCGAAGCCATCAGCGCCCGGGACCCGGCACTCAACTGTTTCACCGCCGTCCTCGCGGATCGAGCCCTGGCGGAGGCCGCGCAGGTCGACGCGGCCGTGGCCGCGGGCCGCGACCCCGGCCCGCTGGCGGGCGTGCCGTTCGCCGTCAAGAACCTGTTCGACGTCGCCGGACTCTCGACCCTCGCCGGCTCCAGGATCAACCGCGAGCACCCGCCGGCTCGGCGCGATGCGGCTGCCGTCCGCCGACTGGGAAACGCCGGGGCGATCCTCCTCGGCGCCCTGAACATGGACGAGTACGCCTGCGGCTTCACGACCGAGAACAGCCACTACGGCCCGACTCGGAACCCTCACGATCCCTCCCGGGTCGCGGGCGGCTCCTCGGGCGGCTCGGCGGCCGCCGTCGCGGCCGGTCTCGTCCCGCTCGCCCTCGGCTCCGACACGAACGGGTCGATCCGGGTGCCGGCGGCGCTCTGCGGTGTCTTCGGGCTCAAGCCGACGTACGGCCGCATCTCGCGGGCCGGGACGGTCCTCTTCTCGCCGAGCCTCGACCATGTCGGTCCGCTCGCGCGCTCGGTCGCGGACCTCGCGCTCGCGTTCGACGTGCTCCACGGCCCGGACCCGGCGGACCCGGTCGCCCGGCCCCGGCCCCCGGAGCCCTGCCTGCCGCGGCTGACCGAGGGCATGGACGGGCTCCGGATCGCCGTGGCCGACGGTCACTTCCGTCGCGGGGGCGACCCGGAGGCGCTGGAGGCCGTGGGGCGCGCCGCCACGGCGCTCGGCGTCCGCCGCGGGATCGAGGTGCCCCAGGTAGAGGTTGCGGAGGCGGCGGCGACGATCATCACGCTGGCCGAGGCCGGGAACGTGCACCTCCGGAACCTGCGAGCGCGCGCCCGTGACTTCGACCCGCTGACACGCGATCGCCTCCTGGCGGGTGCCCTGCTGCCGGCCAGCGCCTACCTCCAGGCCCAGCGCTTCCGCGGCTGGTACCGTGCCCGCCTGCGCGCGGTGTTCGACGAGGTCGACGTCCTCCTCACGCCGACCACACCGTGCGTCGCCCCGCTGGTGGGAACGGCGCGCATGGTCGTCGGCGGCACGGAGGTCGCCATCCGCGGTCACATCGGCACCTACACACGGGCCTTCTCGTTCGTCGGTTTGCCCTGCGTGACGGTGCCTGTCCGGGATCTGGCGGCCCTGCCACTCGGCGTCCAGCTGGTCGCGGCTCCATACCGCGAGGCCGACCTGCTGCGCGTGGCCGCGGCGCTCGAAGCACAGGGGTTCACGGCGGAGCCGGTACTCGCGTGAGCGGGGGGACTGGCCTGGAGATCAACCTTCCGGAGGTCGTCGCCGAGGTCCGCACGGCGTTCGAGCGCTACGAGCGCGCCCTCATGGCCAACGACGTCCAGACGCTCAACGAGCTGTTCTGGGCGAGCCCCCTGACGATCCGCTTCGGGCTCGGTGAGAACCTGTACGGGCACGACGCGATCGCCGCGTTCCGTCGGGCGCGCCCACTCGACGACCTCGCCCGCTCGCTCACGAACACCGTCATCACGACGTACGGGCGCGACTTCGCGACGGCACATACCGAGTTCCGAAAGACGGCGTCGGGGCGGGAGGGACGACAGAGCCAGACGTGGATGGGCACTTCCGAGGGGTGGCGGATCGTGAGCGCGCACGTGTCCTGGTACCACCCGTGATGGTGCCTGCTTCCTCTCAGGCCCGTCACGTCGGCCGCCCCGTCGCCTACACGGAGACACGCCGCTTCCTCCGCGGTGAGGGCGCGTACCTCGACGACCTCCCCTGCCCGGGCGCGCACCACGTCGCGTTCGTGCGGAGCCCGCACGCCCGCGCCCGCATCCTGCGCGTGGACTGCGGAGCCGCCCGCACGGCGCCCGGCGTCGTCGCCGTCCTCGATGCAGCTGCCGTCGCGGGCCGCCTGGGGCCGATCCGTGCCCCGGTGGGCCTCGACGGATACCAAGCGCCCCCCCGTCCGGTCCTGCCGGCCGACGAGGCACGCTTCGTCGGCGAGGTGGTGGCCGCCGTGCTCGCGCGCACGCCGGAAGCGGCCGCCGATGCCGCCGAACGGGTGAGCGTCGAGTACGAACCCGTGCCGGCGGTCAGCGACATGGAGAGCGCGCTTCGTCCGGACTCTCCCCGCGTCCACGCGAGCGTGCCCGGCAACCTCATGTTCCAGGCGATACAGCGCTTCGGTGACGTGGACGGCGTGTTCGCCGCCGCCGACGTCGTCATCCGGGGCCGCTTCTATACGGGGCGCGTCACGGCGGTGCCCCTCGAGCCTCGGGGCTGCCTGGCTGTCCCCGACCGCGGCCGGCGCGAGCTCATCCTCTGGGCGTCCGCCCAGGCGCCCCACATCTACCGCAGCGTCGTCGCCGAGTGCCTGGGTATGCGGGAGGCGCAGCTCCGCGTGCGGGTGCCGGACATCGGAGGCGGCTTCGGCATCAAGATCCACATCTATCCGGAGGACGCGCTCGTCGCCTTCCTCGCGTCGACGCTCGGGCTGCCCGTGAAGTGGGTGCAGCGGCGCACCGAAGACCTGCAGGCTGACGCCCACTGCCGCGAGCAGATCTACGAGCTCGAGCTGGCGGCGCGTGGCACGGGCGCGTTCCTCGGTCTGCGGGCTCGGATCGTCACGGACACCGGGGCCTGGGCGCTCCCGCCCCAGGGCGCGATCCTCCAGGGGCTCGGCGCCGCGCGGGTCCTCCCCGGCCCCTACCGGTTCGACGCCTACGCCTGCGACATCCATGTCGTCGCCACCAACAAGGCCCCGGCCGGCGCCTATCGCGGCGTGGCTCAGCCCGCCTGCATCTTCGCGATGGAGCGCATGGTCGACCTCGCCGCGGCGCGCCTCGGGCTCGACCCCGCCGACCTCCGGGGACGGAACCTGATTCGGCCCGAGGAGATCGGCCAGGTGTCCGTCAACGGCAGCGACTACGAGAACGCTTCGTTCCAGGGCTCGCTCGAGGCGGCGCTGAAGCACGTCGGCTACGCCGATTTTCGGGCCAGGCAGCGGGCGGGCGAGCTACCCGACCTCGGCATCGGCGTGAGCCTCTACGCGGAGATCACGGGGCTCGGGTCGCTCGGCTGGCGCATGCGCGGGGTCTCCCTGATCGCCGGCTTCGACTCGGCGCACGTGCGGATGATGCCGGACGGCACCGTCAACGTGGCGAGCAGCGTGCCCGCGCTCGGTCAGGGCCACGAGATCGCGCTGGCACAGGTCGTGGCCGACCAGCTCGGCGTCGCGCTCGACGCCGTGCGTGTCGAGCGGGCGGACACGGCGGCGACACCCTACGGCACCGGCGCGTTCGCGAGCCGCGGGGCCATCGCGGGGGCCGCCTCGGCCCTCCTGGCAGCTCAGCGCGTGGCCGGGAAGCTACGGCGGATCGGGGGGCTGCTCCTCGAATGCGCCCCGGAGGACGTCGTCCTGGCCGACGGCGTCGCCCACCCCCTCGGGCTACCGACGCGCGCGGTCTCGATGACCGAGATCGCCCGGGCTGGCCACGGCCTCTCCTCCCAGCCGCTGGGCGATCTCGAGCCGGGGCTCGAGGCCACGGCCGTATACGACCCGCCCCCGATGACGTTCGCCAACGGATGCCAGGTCGCCGTGGTGCGGGTCGACCGGGACACCGGCCGGGTCCGCATCCTCCGCTACGTGGTGGCCCACGACTGCGGTCGCGTGATCAACCCGCTCATGGTGGAGAACCAGATCCAGGGCGGCGTCGCGCAGGGGATCGGCACCGCGCTCCACGAGGCCCTGCTCTACGACGGCGCCGGCCAATTCCTCACGGCGACGCTCATGGACTATCCGCTGCCGCGCGCGGACGAGGTTCCCGCGGTCGAGATGGTCCACCTCGAGTCGCCGAGCCCTTCCACGCTGCACGGCTTCAAGGGCGTCGGAGAGAACGGCATCATCGGTGTCCCGGCGGCGCTGGCGAACGCCATCGCCGACGCCGCGCCCGAGGTCGCGTCCCAGGTCGTCGAGCTGCCGCTCACCGGCGACCGCATCTGGGCCTGGCTGAGCGCGGCCGCCCCACGCCCGACCTGATGCATCCCGCTCGGCCGCCGCCTCGATGTCGCGCCGCCCGGCCCGATCTTGCGTGTTCCAGCGCGCACCGCAGCGCGAGCCCAAGGAGGAGGCACCCATGACTGGTAATGTGCGCATGAAATGCCTGGCCGGCCTGTTCGCCGTGGCCGTCATGGCGTTGGCCGCCGACGCCACCGCCCAGAAGCGCGGCGGCACGTTGATCACGGTCGTGCACCCCGAGCCGTCGACCCTGGCGTCCTACCTCTCGACCGCCGCGACGATCGGCGAGATCGCGGCCAAGATCTACGAGGGCCTGCTCGAGTACGACTTCGACCTCAACCCTCAGCCGGGGCTGGCGAAGTCCTGGGCCGTCGGCCAGGACGGCAAGACGCTCACCTTCAAGCTGCAGGACAACGTCAAGTTCCACGACGGCAAACCGTTCACGAGCGCCGACGTCAAGTTCACGGTCCTGGAGGTCCTCCGCAAGGTGCACCCGCGCGGCGCCAGCACGTTCAAGGAGGTCGCCGACATCGAGACGCCGGACCCGCACACCGCCGTCTTCAAGCTCAACAACCCCGCCCCGTACATGATGCCGGCGCTCTCGGGCAACGAGTCGCCGATGCTCCCGAAGCACCTCTTCGAGGGCACCGACGTCCGGAACAACCCATACGCGAACAAGCCCATCGGGACGGGCCCCTTCAAGTTCGTCGAGTGGCGGAAGGCACAGTTCATCCGCCTGGACCGGAACGACGCCTACTGGAAGAAGGGCCCCCCCTACCTCGACCGGGTTGTCGCTCGGTTCGTTCCCGAAGCGTCGACCCGCACCGCGGCGCTGGAGAGCGGCGAGGTCCACCTGGCCGCATTCAACGCCCTGCCGTTCGTGGACGTGCAGCGGTTCCGGAACATGTCCGGGATGACGTACACCACCAGGGGCTACGAGACCCTGAACCCGCTCCTGCAGCTCGAGATCAACACCAAGCGCCCGCCCTTCGACAACAAGAAGGTCCGGCAGGCGATCGCCTACGCGATCGACCGCCAGTTCATCATCGACAACATCTGGTTCGGGCTCGGGAAGCCCGCGACCGGCCCGCTCAATTCGAACTTCAAGCGCTACTACACGGCCGACGTCAAGCGCTATCACGTGCCGAACCGTGTCGAGATCGCCAACAGGCTGCTCGACGAGGCCGGGCAGCCGCGCGGCGCCAACGGGATCCGCTTCAAGATCGTGCATGACATCGACCCGTACGGCGATCACTTCCGGCAGCTCGGCCAGTACATCAAGCAGGCCCTGGGCCAGATCGGCATCGAGGTCGAGCTCCGCGAGGAGGACCCCGCGACGTGGATCAAGCGGGTCTACACCGACTACGACTTCACGCTCAACCAGGTCTTCTTCTACGGCCTGCCCGATCCCGTCCTCGGCGTGCACCGGCAGTACATCTGCGCGCAGATCCGCAAGGGCGTGCCCTTCGTGAACAGCACGCACTACTGCAACCCGGAGGTCGACAAGCTCGCCGAGCAGGCGAGCGTCGAGATCAACGAGAAGAAGCGGGCCGAGCTCTACAAGAAGTTCCAGCAGATCATCGTCGAGGACTCGCCGATCGTCTTCATCTCCGAGGTCCAGTGGCCGACCGTCTACAGCAGCAAGTTGAAGGACCTGATCGTCAGCCCGCTGGGTGTCCTGGCCTCGTTCGACAGGGCGTGGGTCGCGCAGTAACGTAACAGGGCGCACGGGGCCGGCGTTCGCCGGCCCCGTGTGGTGCGCCTCGAACCGTCTCGGCCACGACCGAGGAAGGGGATCAGTAATGGGCCTTCTCGGCCTCCGCCTGCGCTACATCACCCGGCGTCTGCTCCAGACGATCCCCATGATCCTGCTCGTCGTCGTCCTCAACTTCCTGCTCCTGAAGCTCGCGCCCGGCGATGCCGCCGACGTGCTCGCGGGCGAGGCCGCCTCGGCCACCCCGGAGTACATGACCCTGATCCGCTCGAAGTTCGGTCTCGACCAGCCCGCCCACGTGCAGCTCTTCAAGTATCTGAAGAACGTCCTGGTGCTCGACCTCGGTCACTCCTTCCGGCACGACATGCCGGTGCTCGGCCTGATCCTCGCCAGGCTGGGGCCAACCCTGATGCTGATGCTGCCCACCGTCGTCCTCGCCGTCGGCGTCGGCAGTCTCCTCGGCCTGTTCGCCGCAAGTCGTGTCAACCGGTTGCGAGATACTGCGATCACCGTCTTCTCGCTCGTCTCCTATGCGACGCCACTCTTCTGGGTGGGCCTGATGTTCATCCTGCTCTTCTCCCTCAGGCTCGGCTGGTTCCCGACCAGCGGCATGGAGACGATCGGCGCGTTCAGGGAGGGCTGGGACCGCGTCCTCGACATCACACACCACTTGGTGCTGCCCGTCATCACGCTCTCACTTTTCTATCTCGCGCTCTACACGCGGCTCATGCGTGCGGCGATGCTCGACCACGCGCGGATGGACTACGTGACGACCGCCCGCGCGAAGGGCCTGACGGAGCGCCGCATCGTCTTCAAGCACGTCGTGCGGAACGCGGTCCTGCCCGTGGTCACCATGGCCGGCGTTCAGTTCGGCAGCCTGCTCGGCGGCTCCGTCGTCGTCGAGACGGTGTTCGGCTGGCCCGGGCTGGGCACCCTCATCTTCGAGTCCGTCTTCGCGCGTGACCTCAACCTGCTGCTGGGCATCTTCCTGCTGTCCGCCGTGCTGGTGATGCTGATGAACCTCGTGGTCGACGTTCTCTACTCGTTCCTCGATCCGCGGATCGAGGTCCGCTGACGGGCGGAGGTCGTCTACGAAAGGCTTCTGGTCGCGCTTCTCTCGGAACCGGGGTGCCGTGCTCGGTTTGATCATGCTCGCGGGCATCCTGGTCCTCGCGCTGGGCGCCTGGGCCCTCTACCCGGTCGACCCCTTCAAGCTCGTCGGCAGGCCGCTCTCACCGCCGTCGCGCGAATTCCTGTTCGGGACCGACCTCCTGGGACGGGACGTCGGCGCCGGGATCGCCCACGGCGCGCGGACCTCCCTGGTGGTCGGGGTCATCGCGACCGCCGTGGCCGTCGGCCTGGGAACCGTGATCGGGGGTGTTGCCGGCTATTACGGTCGCAACGTCGACGATCTCCTGATGCGCGTCACCGAGCTGTTTCAGACGATTCCGGCGTTCATCCTCGCGATCGTGCTGGTGGCCATCCTGGCGCCCTCGATCACGAGCATCATCGTGGCCATCGCCATCGTCAGTTGGCCTCCCGTGGCGCGCCTCGTGCGGGGCCAGTTCATCGCGCTTCGCAACCGGGAGTTCGTGCAGGCCTGTATCGCGCTCGGGATGAGGGACGTTCGCGTCATCCTCTTCCACATCCTCCCCAACTGCCTGTCGCCGGTCATCGTCACTGCGTCGCTGATGATCGCGACGGCCATCCTCGCGGAATCCGCCCTCTCGTTCCTCGGGCTCGGCGACCCCAACGTGATGAGCTGGGGGTTCCAGGTGGGTCAGGGGCGGACGCTGCTGCGGAACGCCTGGTGGGTCGCGACCTTCCCCGGCGTCGCGATCCTCCTGACGGTTCTGGCGATCAACCTCGTCGGCGAGGGCCTCAACGACGGCCTGAACCCGCGGCTTCGCGACGCCTAGCGTGTCCCGATTCGTAATCGTGTTGACATCGTGGATTACTGCCACCCCATCTCACGGCAGGCTGAGCGCCACCAGCTCGGCAGGAATGTTCGCGCCGCCGACCGGGATGACGATGTACTGCCGGCCCCTCACCATGTACGTCATGAGCGCGCCGTGGGCATTCGCGGGCAGCTCGATCTGCGCGAGCAGCTCACCGGTCTTCTTGTCGAACACCTCGAGCGTCGGCTCGTCAGTGGCGAACGTGTAGATCCGCACCCACGGACGCTCCTGCGCCGGTCGGACGCCGGTCAGGCGGCCCTCCTGAGCCGCGAAGAGCAGCGTCCGCGTGACGAGCGGGAACCCACGACGGTCCGAGCCGAGGCGCGGGAGGTTGAGCGGTGCCAGGAGCGGATGGTTCCGCGGACCTTCGCCGAGCGGCACCGTCCACGCGTGATCGCCGGTGTTGAGGTCGATCGCGACCACCCGTCCGAACGGAGGCTTGAAGAGCGGCAGGCGCTCGGGACCGAAGAGCGGCTGGAACCGCCCGACGTAGCGATCGGCGATGGGAATCGGGAGAGCGGGCCGGCTCAGCGTGGTCACGATGGGCAGCGTGCGCGAGGTCACGTAGAGCCAGCCGGCGACGGGATCGACGGCGGCGCCGGTCCAACTCGCGCCGCCCGCCTGGCCCGGCACGAAGATCGTGCCGCGCTCGCTGGGCGGCGTGTAGAGCGGCCCCCAGTCGTAGCGCTCGAGGATCGCGAGCGCCTGCTGGCGCAGCTCCGGCGTGAAGTCGATCACGTCCTCTTGCCGCACGCCTTGCCGTTCGAAGGGCGCCGGCCGGGTCGGGAACGGCTGGGTCGCGGCCGTCTTCTCGGCGGGCACCGTGGACTGCGGCACCGGCCGGTCCTCGATGGGCCAGACCGGGCGGCCGGTCACGCGGTCGAAGACGTAGACGAACCCCTGCTTGGTGACCTGGGCCACGGCCTTGACGCGCTGACCGTTCACGGTGATGTCGACGAGGTTCGGCGCCGCGGGGAGGTCGTAATCCCAGAGGCCGTGGCGGACGAACTGGAAGTGCCAGACGCGCCGGCCCGTAGCGGCCTCCAGGCAGACGAGCGACTCGGCGAAGAGATTGTCCCCGTGACGATGGCCGCCGTAGTAGTCGTTGGCCGGCGTGCTGAACGGCAAGTACACGTACCCGAGATCCTCGTCGGCACTCATCGGCGCCCACACGTTGACGCCGCCGACGGCCTGCCAGCTCTCCCGCTCCCACGTCTCGTTGCCGACCTCGCCGTGCTGCGGGATCGAGTGGAAGATCCAGCGCTGCCGGCCGGTGCGCGCGTCGAACCCGCGCACGTGGCCGGGCGGCATGTCAGGGCGTATGGGGAAGTCGAAGATGGAAGAGCCGACGACGACGACGTCGCGGAGGACGATGGGCGGTGACGTCACCGAGTACCAGCGGCGGTCGATCGGACGCCCCAGCCCCTCGGTCAGGTCGATCCGTCCTTCGTGGCCGAAGCCCGTCACCGGTGTCCCGGTCCGGGCGTCGAGCGCGATGAGGTACGCGTTGCCGGTGCCGATGAAGATCCGCTCCTCGCGACCGTCGGTCCAGTAGGCGACGCCGCGGTGAACCCAGCCGAGGTTCGGCGGCGTGCCCATGATCCAGACCCTGGGGTCGTGCACCCACAGGGTCTGTCCGGTGGCCGCGTCGATCGCCGCCACCTGGCTGAGCGACGTGCTCACGTAGAGCACGCCGCGGATCATCAGCGGCGTCGCCTCGTTCACGAAGGTCTCGAGGCCCGGGGTCCGCGCCATGATGTCGTGGTCGGGCGAGCGCCACCGCCAGGCGACGCGGAGCTGGCGAACGTTGTCGCGTGTGATCCGATCGAGCGGCGAGTAGCGCGCGCTCGCGTACGTGCCACCGTAGGTGCGCCACTCGCCGGCCGCCGGCTCGAGCGCCGTGGTCCTGGGGTTCGCGGCCTGGCAACCCGCGATGGTGACGAGGAGCGCCAGAACGAGCGCGAGGGAGTCGCGCGTCATGCTGGCTCGGCCGGTAAGGGGGTGTGGACAAAGACGTACTCGGCCAGCAGTCGCTCAGCCTCCTGCTCCACGGCGAGGAGCTTGAGCCGATCAACCCCGGCCGGTGCCGCTCGGAGGCTCGCCGTTCGCGGAAGGAAGATCACCTCGCCGTGCGCGCCACTCACTGGGATGTCCCTGACTCGCTCTTTCTCCCTGCCAGAGTCGTCGCAGATCGCCAGGTCAACACGGCCGATCCCTTCCAGTTCTATCGACAAGCGCGCCACGACCAAATCGTCTTCCGGCGCGACCGTGCACTGCACACTTCCACCCGGCACGACGCGATACTCTCGCACGTGAAGGCCCTCGGCCCTCAGACGCTCGAGGAAGGCACGGGTCACGACGGCGCGAACGATTCCCTTCCTCGTGGCCGTGCGTATGCCGGCCGCCAGATCGACGAGGCTTCGTAGCACGCCGCTGCACGGTACGCAACTCAGCAGGTGCTCTTCCACCCGCTCCTCGGCTGCCGGAGCCAGCTCGGCAAGCCAGTAATCGACAAGGAGGGAGCGCTCGAGAGGAGTCGCGCACGCGATGCTCATGGCGCGTTCACCTCTCTGTTCATGCACTCTCGGAGCCGGCTGAGGGCGCGACTGCGAATGACCCGGACGTTCCCGGAAGAGAGCCCGAGCGCCGTGGCGACCTCAGTCGCCGACTGCTCGAAGTAAAATGTCAGCATCAGCACGCTTCGCTCTCGTTCGTGGAGGCGATCGAGGCAGACGACAAGACGATCGAGGTCCACACAGGGCGAGGTACCGCTCCCCGCCATTGGCACGTCGCCGGCGTAACGCTCCAGCGCGCGTTTCCGGCGAGCGGTCCCTCGTTTGATATCGAGCACGACCATTCGGCAGACCCCCAGCACGTACGACGCGAGCCGCTCAGGCTCACGCACCCGCCCCTCGCGAAGCCGCTCGATCGTGATGAGGAGCACCTGCTGAACCAAGTCCGCCGCCGCTTGCGGGTCGCGAAGATGCCTGAGGCCGTAGAGCTCGATGCGCGGCGCCAAGCGGCGGTAGAGCTCCGTCTCTGCGTCGAGGGCTCCCCCGCGTGGCGCCGCCGTGATGCGCCTGGCGAGGTCGGCATCGCCCATCGATCTCTCGGTAGGGTCGGTCTCGACGGGGCCCACGACGCTGGAGCCTAGCACGTGCCGCCCCTCCTCGATATGGATGTGTAACGTTTGCCTGGGCCGTTACACTTCCTAGGCAGAAGGCGGACGCTCTCGCTCGAGAGGAGGCATGCATGGTCACGAACACGCAGTCGGGCACCAACGTCCACGAGATCGCGGAAGGAATTTACCGGATCAACACGCCCGTGAGCATTCCCGGCGGGCCAGGCAGCTTCTCGTTTAATCAGTACCTGATCGTTGACGACCAACCGCTTATCTTTCATACGGGCCCGCGTCGGATGTTCCCGCTGGTGCGTGAGGCGGTGGGCCGCGTGCTTCCGGTCGAGCGGCTCTCGTACATCGGTCTTTCACACTACGAGGCGGACGAGTGCGGTTCGCTGAACGAGTGGCTCGCCGGGGCGCCGGACGCCGTTCCGCTCTGCGGCAAGATTGCTGCGCTCGTCTCCATCAACGACGTTGCCGACCGGCCCGCGCGCGTGCTTGCCGACCGCGAACCGCTGAGCCTCGGGAAGCACACGATCCGCTGGTTCGATGCCCCGCATCTGCCCCACGCCTGGGAATGCGGCTTCCTCTTCGAGAGCCGGACGAGCACGCTCCTGTGTGGCGACCTTTTCACACAGGGAGGCGATGGCCAACCGCCGCTGACCGAGTCCGATATTCTGGGCCCAAGCGAGGCGTTCCGCGGGCCGATGGATTACTACGCGCACGCGGTGAACACCCACTCCATGCTCGAACGGCTGGCCGCCGAGCGGCCGACGACGCTGGCCTGTATGCACGGGAGCGCTTGGCGCGGCGACGGCGCGGCGCTCGTCCGCGCGCTCGCGGAAGCGCTGGATCAGGAACAAAAGAGAAGGGCAGCATAGGACAAAACCGAAAAAACCGGCGGACCGGGACCTTACCGACGCGCCTACGCGGGGGCTTCGGCCACGACGTGGATGACACGCAGGCCGAACTTCCGCTCGGCCCGGTGCACCAGGTCCAACTTGAGCCAGCGGGAAACTCCCGGCGGCAATGTGCAGATGACGAGGGTATCGTAGCCAGGGTGCGCAAGCAGTTCGTCGGTAATCGCCTGCAGCGGGTCTGGGACCCCAACGGCAGTACGGAAGACTCGCGCTCGCGCCGTCTCTTCGAGTAGAGTCTTTGCTGCTTCGGCGCGCTGCCTTGCCACGTCTACCGTTTCGCCCTCCCACGTAATCGGCACACCGGGCGCTTCCGGTACGAGCACGGCGAACTCCGCTGCGGGGTCCTCCGCGACCAGCGCACTCACTTTGCGCTGGAGGTCGGGGCTCAGGGCGGTCTGATGCGTGACGATGAGATACCTCGACATCTATCCACCTCCGTCATCTCGATGCCTTCTCGCGATGCTTCACGAGGAGGCCGTTCCAGGCGGCTCCGTTCTATTCGCTACGGAACGTTCCACAGTAGGTAGGCAGTCGTGGCCGTTCCCAGGATGGCTGTCC
>JACQWC010000174.1 GCA_016209635.1 Candidatus Rokuibacteriota bacterium
ATCTTCAACAACGCGTCGTACCGGATCCTGAAGCAACGGACGCTGGCGCTGAAGGGCTTCGCCGCCGAGGACGACCGCTACGTCGGCATGGACCTGGACCGGCCGCGCATCGACTGGGTCGGCCTCGCGCGCTCGCTCGGCGTGCCGGGCGAGCACGTCGAGAAGGCCGCGGGCGTCCCCGCCGCGCTCGCGCGCGCGCTGGCGTCCGGCGGCCCCTACCTGGTCGACGTCCGCATCGACCCGGCCTTCAAGTAGATGCCCGGCCGGCTCGCGGGCAAGGTCGCGATCGTCACGGGCGCGGGCTCGCGCGGCCCCGGGCTCGGGAACGGCAAGGCGACCTCGATCCTCTTCGCGCGCGAGGGCGCCCGGGTCCTCTGCGTGGACCTCGTCAGGGAGCGCGCCGACGAGACGGTGGGCGCGATCCGCGAGGAGGGCGGCGAGGCGGAACCGTTCGCCGCCGACGTCACGCGCGCGCCCGACTGCCGGGCGATGGTCGCCGAGGCCGTCCGGCGCTGGGGCGGCCTCGACATCCTGCACAACAACGTCGGCATCGAGTCGCGCAAGAGCCTCGTCGAGACCAGCGAGGAGGAGTGGGACCGCGTGATGGCCGTCGACCTCAAGTCGATGTTCCTCGCGACCCAGAGCGCCGTCCCCGCCCTCGTCGAGCGCGGGGGCGGCGCGGTCATCTGCGTCTCGTCGGTCGCGGCGCTGCGCGCCCACGGGCGCACCGCGTACGCGGCGGCCAAGGCGGGGGTGATCGGCTTCGTCACGAGCGCCGCCGGCCAGCTCGGGCCGAACGGGATCCGGGTGAACGCCATCGCCCCGGGCATGGTCTGGACGCCGATGGTCGAGGACCTCGGGCCCGAGATGCGCGAGCGGCGGCGGCGCGCGACCCCGCTCGGCACCGAGGGCACCGCCTGGGACGTCGCGTGGGGGGCCGTGTACCTCGCGAGCGACGAGGCGCGGTGGGTCACGGGCCAGGTCCTCGTGATCGACGCCGGGCTCACGATCACGACGGAGCGCTGAGGTGAGGAGCCGTCGATGGCGATGACGTTCGGCATCCACGTGGGACATCTGGGCGGGCCGCTCCAGGAGATGCGCCGCCTCTGGCGGTTCGCCGACGCCGCGGGGTTCGACTGGTTCTCCGTGTCGGACCACTTCCAGGAATCGCCGCCGCAGGGGGGCGACCTCGACTGCTACGAGGCGATCTCGACCATGACGGCCGCCGCGATGGACACCCGGCGCGTCCGCATCGGCGCGCTCGTCTTCTGCATCGGCTACCGGAACCCCGGGCTCCTCGCGAAGGCGCTCTGCTCGATCGACCAGCTCGCCGGCGGCCGCGTCGAGTGCGGGATCGGCGCGGGCTGGCACGAGATCGAGTACCGGTCCTTCGGCATCCCCTTCCCGTCGATCGGCGTCCGCGAGGACCAGCTCGAGGAGTACGCTCAGGCGCTCCGGCTCCTCTTCGACCAGAAGGTCGCGAGCTTCGCCGGCAAGCACTACCAGCTCAACGACGGGCGCTGCAACCCGAAGCCGATGCAGCCGCGGCTGCGCATCTGGATCGGGGGCGCCGGCGAGAAGCGGACGCTCCGCGCCGCCGCGCGCTACGCCGACGGCTGGAACGTGCCCTACCAGTCGCCCGAGGTGTGGAAGGCGAAGAACGCGGTGCTCGACGGCTGGTGCGAGAAGGAAGGCCGCGACCCGAGGGCCATCATGCGCACCGTCAACGTCGGCTTCTACATGGGCGCCGACGAACGGGGCGCCGCCCGCCACGAGGCGATGCTGAAGCAACAGTGGGGAGCGCAGCTCGAGCAGCGGCAAGGCTTCCTCCGGGGCACGCCGAAAGCGGCGATCGACATGGTGGCCGCCTACCGCGACGCCGGCGTCGAGCGGCTGAACATCGCCTTTCGCCAGGGGCCATACGACTGGGAGGCTCTCCACGCGTTCGCCGACGATGTGCTCCCCGCGTTTGGAGGACGACGATGACACTCGGTGGCTGGATCTTCCTCGCCGTCGTGGCGCTCCTGATCGTCTTCACGATCGTCACCTACAACCGGCTGGTCGGGCTCAACCAGCGGTCGCAGGAGGCGTGGTCCGACATCGACGTCCAGCTCAAGCGCCGCTCCGACCTCGTCCCAAACCTCGTCGAGACCGTCAAGGGCTACGCCGCCCACGAGCGGAAGACCTTCGAGGAGGTCACGCGCTGGCGCAGCGCGACCCAGACCGCCACGACGCCCGAGGCACGGGCCCAGGCCGAGAACCAGCTCACCCAGGCCCTGCGCCAGCTCTTCGCCGTGGCCGAGGCGTACCCGGAGCTGAAGGCGAACGTGAATTTCCAGCAGCTTCAGGCCGAGCTGAGCCAGATCGAGGAGACGGTCCAGAGCTCGCGGCGCTACTACAACGCCGTCGTCCGCGACCTGAACACCGCGATCGAGACCTTCCCCTCGAACTTCATCGCGTCCACCTTCCGCTTCGGCAAGCGCGGATTCTTCGAGCTGGACCGTCCCGAAGACCGCCAGGTGCCTCGCGTCTCGTTCGGCGGCTGAGCGGGCCGTGCGCCGGCTGGCGCTCGGCCTGGCAGGGCTCCTCGTCCTGGCGCCGGCCGCCGCGGCCCAGGCCGGCCGCTGGTACGCGATCGAAGCCTTCACCGTCTTCCTCCACGTCAAGCCGGACTCGAGCCTCGTCGTGCGCGAGACCATCACCTTCGCCTTCCACGGGAGCCATCAGGGGATCTACCGTACGATCCCCGTGAGCTACGCGCGGCCCGGCCTCGATCACGCCCTCCGCGTCGACCGAATCCAGGTGACCGACGGCGACGGCCAACCCCTCAGGACCGAGGTCTCCCACCCGGGTCGCGTCCTCAAGATCAAAGCCTGGGTGCCGGGGGCCGAGGACTCGACCCGGACCGTGACGATCATGTACCGGGTGCAGCGCGCGCTCGGCCGGTTCGACGACCACGAGGAGCTCTACTGGAACGTGACCGGCAACGACTGGGGCGCGCCCATCCGGCGGGCCGAGGCGGTCGTCGAGCTGCCGCCGGCCATCCCGAGCGAGTCGGTGCGGACGGCCGGTTACACCGGCCCGGTGGGCGCGGTCAGCCAGGACTGGGAGCTGGACCGGACGGGAAACCTCGTGACCTTCCGGACGACCAGGCCGCTCCGGATGCGGGAGGGGCTCACGGTGGTCGTCGGCTGGGCCCCGGGAGCGGTCACGTTCCCCTCCCGGGCGCAGGAGCTGGGCTGGCTCCTCCTCGACCACAGCTGGCTCGCGCTCCCGCTCCTCGTCCTCGCGGGCTGTCTCGTCGTCTGGAGCCGCGCCGGGCGCGATCCCCTCCGGTCGCGGTCCATCAAGCCCGAGTACGAGCCGCCGAAGGATCTGCGGCCGGGCGAGATGGGCGCGCTCGTCGACGAGACCGTGAACCCGCGCGACCTGGTCGCGACCGTGGTGGACCTCGCGGTGCGCGGGTACACCCACATCGAGCGGGTGAGTGACCTCCTCGCGGGCAACGACTACCTCCTCACCCTCAAGCGGCCGTGGCTCGGGGAGCCAGACCTCCGGCCGTTCGAGGTGCTCGTGCTGGCGCAGATCTTCGGCCCCGGCGCCACGCAGGGGGCGCGGAAGCTCTCCGAACTGCGGCGGGACTCGGGCGCCGTCGTGCGTCCCATCCGGAACCAGCTCTACCGGGACCTGGTGCAGCAGAAGCACTTCCTCGCCTCGCCCGAGGGCGTGAGAGGAGTCTGGCGCTTCGCCGGCATCGTCGTCGCCGGGCTCTTCCTGACGCTCTGGCAGACGGACACGGTGTCGGGGCTCGGGGCGATCGCGGGCATCGCGTCCGGCGGCATCATCGCCGCCTTCGCCCGGGCGATGCCGCGCAAGACTTTCCGCGGCGCGGCGGCCACGCAGCACGTCCTCGGCTTCCAGGAGTTCCTCCAGCGCGCGGAGAAGGATCGACTGGCGCGCCTGGCGCCCGACACCCTCCACAAGTGGCTTCCCTACGCGATCGCACTCGGGGTCGAAGAAGCGTGGATCGCGGGCTTCGAGGGGCTCGCCGTCGACGCGCCGACCTGGTACGGGTCGAGGACGCCGTTCAGGGTCGACAGCTTCTCGAGCGAGGTCCGCCGGCTCGGGCAGGAGACCCAGACCGCGTGGCTCACGAGCGTGCGCGGCGGCGGTGACTCCGCCGGCGGGGGCGGCAGCGGCTTCTCCGGCGGCTCCTCGGGCGGCGGGTTCGGCGGCGGGGGCGGGGGGACATTCTAGGCCCGGGCGCACTTCATCCCCCAGCGTGCCGAAAGCCATTTGACGCGGAGCCTCTTTTCCAGGATCCTCGGGCGCATCGAGCGGCTCGCTCGGCAGCATTAGAGGGACGAGAACAAAGCAAGGAGGATGCCCCATGTCCGTGAAGCCGACGCAGCAGGAAGAGGAGTATTTCGCCCGACTCGAGTTCGAGCGACGGAGGAAGGCCCTCGACGAACGGGAGAGCCAGGCGGCCGAAGAAGAACGACAGCGCATCCTCGCGGTCGCCCGGGGGCGGTGCCCGAAGTGCGGCGCCGAGCTGGTCCCCGTCCCGTATCGGGGCATCGAGCTGGACAAGTGCTCGCGCTGCCAGGGGGTGTGGCTGGACTTCGGCGAGCTCGATCAGGTCGTGGCCGAGGACAAAGGCTTCCTCGGCAGCGTCCGGAGGATCTTCAGTTGATTGCGCGCCTGGTGGCTTAGCGGCCGCCGACACGCACGACGCGCATTCCATCGGACCCCTCCGGAATAAGCTTAGCGCAAGCCCGCCCTTGCGCGGCGCCGGGCGAAGCGATACCGTCGAAACGCGGCGCGCCCGCCGCGCGCCGATCTCCTGAGATCGAGAGGACACCTCATGACCGAAGGCCCCTCGCTCATCCGCGGGCTCGAGGGCGTCGTCGCCGCCGAGACGCGCCTCTGCGATCTCGACGGCAAGAACGGCCGCCTGGCCTACGGTGGCTACGACATCGACGAGCTGGCGCGGCACGCCGCCTTCGAGGAGGTCGCGTACCTGCTCTGGCATGGCGAGCTGCCGCGGCCGGCGGAGCTCGCCGAGCTCAAGAGCGCCCTGGCGGCGGCGCGACAGATCCCGGGCGATCTGAGCCAGGGCTTCCGCCTCATGCCGAGGGCGACCGACCCGATGCGCGCCCTCCAGGCGGCGGTCGCGATCCTCGGGATGCACGACCCGGACGCGACCGACAACTCGCAAGCCGCCAACCGCCGGAAGGCGGCGCGCCTCACGAGCCAGCTCGCGACGGCGATCTGCGCCCACCACCGCGCGCGGAGCGGCAAGGAGCCCATCCCGCCGTCGACGGACCTGTCGCACGCCGCCAACTTCCTCTACATGCTGACGGGGGAGCGTCCGTCCGCGGTTATCGCCAAGGCGTTCGACGCGAGCCTCACCCTTTACGCCGAGCACGAGATGAACGCGTCGACCTTCACGACGCGCGTGATCACCTCGACCCAGTCCGACCTGCACTCAGCGGTGGCGGGCGGCGTCGGCGCGCTGAAGGGCCCGCTCCACGGCGGCGCCGGCGAGGCGGTCATGCGGACCCTTATGGAGATCGGCGAGGTGGCGAACGTCGACGCGTTCTCGGACCAGGCGCTCGCCACGAAGCGCCGGCTCATGGGGTTCGGCCACCGCGTCTACAAGGCGGGCGACCCGCGCGCGGCGATCCTGCGCGGCATGGCCGAGGAGGCGTGCCGGCAGTCGGGCCAGTTCAAGTGGTACGAGATGGCCGTCAAGCTCCACGCCCGCATCAACGCGGCGAAGGGGCTCATCCCGAACGTCGACTTCTACTCGGCGCCCCTCTTCTACTCGCTGGGCATCCCCGTCGATCTCTTCACCCCGGTGATCGCCGCGGGTCGGATCGCGGGGTGGACCGCCAACATCATCGAGCAGCACGACGACAACCGGCTGATCCGCCCGCGCGGCGAGTACACCGGGCCCGGGCGCCGCCCCTGGTTCCCGATCGACAAGCGATGAACCAGAGCCTCACGCGGAAGCTGATCGAGAGCCATCTCGCGGCGGGGAAGCCCGTCGCCGGCGAGGAGATCGGCCTCACGGTCGACCAGGTGCTCCTCACCGACACGAACGGGACGATGGCCTTCCTCCAGTTCGAGGCGATGGGGCTCCGGCGCGTCGTCCCGAAGCGGGTCGTCGCCTACATCGACCACAACGTCTACCAGGTCGACTCGCGCAACTCGGACGACCACCGGTATCTCCAGACCGCGGCGCGCAGGTACGGCGCCCTCTTCTCGAAGCCGGGCAACGGCATCTGCCACCAGGTCCACCTCGAGACCTTCTCGATCCCGGGCCAGACGCTCCTCGGCACCGACAGCCACACGCCCCTCTCG
>JACQWC010000018.1 GCA_016209635.1 Candidatus Rokuibacteriota bacterium
CGGGGTGCCGAAAGCTCCCACGTCAGACTAACTGCGGACGCGCTCGTACCAAGGTGACGCGACGTTGCCCGAGCCGCGGCTGGCGCGACCATAGCCCATTTTCATGCTGCATGGGTGGCGCAAGCGCCATGAGGACTAACTGCGGACGCGCTCGTACCAAGGTGACGCGACGTTGCCCGAGCCGCGGCTGGCGCGACCATAGCCCATTTTCATGCTGCATGGGTGGCGCAAGCGCCATGAGGACTAACTTCAGCTTCCAGCAGCCGGCACCTCGCCTTGCTCGGCACCGCAGCTGAAGCTGGCGTTCGCCGCATACGCGGACGGGCCACGGTAATCGCCATCGAGTTCGGTTATCCTGAAACACGCTGCGTGAGAGCAGCCAGGAGGCGCCGATGTCCGACGGCAACGCGAAACAGAAAGTCCTTGAGGTGATCGAGAAGCTCCCCGGATGCAACGCTGGAGGACGCGATCGAGCGCCTGGTGCTCTTGGCGAAGACGGAGCGCGGTCTGGCCGAGCTGGATGCTGGGCAGGGCGTCGACCATGCCGAGGCGAAGCGTCGACTTCTCCGGTGACCCAGGTCATCTGGGCACCTCAGGCCATCCAAGACGTCGAGGCGATACGCGCGCATGTCGCCCGCGACTCCGCTCATAACCGGCCCTTGTTGTTGAACGGATTGTCGCCGCCGTGGAACGCCGCGGCCTACGTAGACAAGATCCTGAGGGGGGCCAAGCCGACGGATCTGCCGGTGGAGCAACCCACGAAGTTCGCGCTGGTCGTCAACCTCAAGACCGCGAAGGCCCTGGCGTTGACGATCCCCCAATCCGTCCTGATCCGGGCGGACGAGGTGATCCAGTGACGGGGAGCTTCTCCTGGTGGTGTCATTGACACCCTGGCGTCGTTTGCGCCATATTTCCCCCCAGGGGGTGAGGGGCTATGGCACGACCGATGGAAGCTTCGCCGAAACGGCCGCGGATCAGCGTTGACGTGGTCCCCGAAGTGCGCCGCCGGCTTCGGCTTGCGGCGGCAAAGCGCGACCTGACGATCCGGCAATACGTGCTGGAGGCCATCGAGGAGCGCCTCCGGGAGGACCTAGGCGACGAGGGGGAGGGGGTATTGACGCTGACCGGGAAGGCGGACCCGGTCCTGGCAGAACTCTGGGATAACTCAAGGGACTCGGCGTATGACCGCATATAGCCGAGGCGATGTGATATTGGTCGGGTTCGTGTTTTCTGATGAATCAGGCAGGAAGCTGCGCCCGACCCTTGTCCTCAGCTCCTCCGCCTACCACCGAGGGCGGCAGGAAGTGATCGTGGCGGCCATCACCAGCAACGTGAGACGCCCGCTCTTCGGCGACCATGTCATCGCCGACTGGAAGGGGGCCGGATTGCTCTTCCCTTCATCGGTGACGGGGATCCTTCGGACGATCAAGCGCACGATGATAGATCGGAAACTTGGCGCCATGCAGAAGACGGACATTGACGGCGTACAGAGGGAACTCCGTCGCTCTTTGGACCTATGACTCGGGATCAGCCGTCCCTGAAAACGATCGCTTCTGTCATCGCCCTTTCCCTCGGGATCCTACGCGACGCCGCTCGCCGCCGACGCGCAGCAGGCAGGGAAGCTCTTGAGGGCCGAAACATTGCCATTCAGAATCGATGGTCCGAGGGGAAATACGATCGGCTTCCCGACCCCGCCGCCGAGCTCGTCCGGGCCCTGCCCACCGACACCGGCAGGGAAGATTGGCGAGGGTCGCCTGGATCACTCGCGGGTTCTCGACCGCCGCCAGCAGACGCATCCGGTTCCCCGAGGTCCCGAGCAGAGCACGCCGAGCCGAGCTAGGGTCGCCGCTCCCCGAGGCGTCTCAGGTACCCAACGAGCGCTCGGATGTCCTCGTCGCTCATGTGGAAGCCGAAGGCCGGCATACCCGGCCTCCCGACCGGCGCGCCGCCGTGCTTGATCAGGTCGAAGAGGTACTGATCGGAGTGCGCGCGCAGGCGGGCGGCGTCCGTGAGGTCGCCGGGACGGATCAGGAACAGCGCCGCTCGCCACGAGCCGCGGCCGTCGAGCCCATGGCACGTGGCGCAGAACGCAGAGTACTGGCGCTCCGTCCGCGAGGCGCCCGGCGGCGGTCGCTCGTCGAGGAGCCACGCGAGGCCCCACGCGAGGACCCCGACGAGCGCGATCGCTCCGAGGAGGACGCCGAGCGGCCGGCGCCAGCGGATCACGGCAGGAGCGTCCGGCGGACCCTGTCGTCGCCGAGGAGCGCCTCCCCCGCGCCTGTGAGGACCACGCGGCCCTCGTCGAGGAGGTACGCGCGGGTCGCGAGCCGGAGCAGGCGGCGCACGTGCTGGCCCGCGGCCACGACCGTCATGCCCTCGGCCTTGATGAACCGGATCGCCTCGCAGAAGCGATCGATCACCGAGCGCGCGAGCCCGAGGAACGGATCGTCGAGACAGAGGAGGCGTGGCCGCGTCATCAGGCCCCGCGCGAGGGCCAGCATCTGCTGCTCGCCGCCGGAGAGGCGACCCGCCTCCGCGCTCTGCTTCTCGGCGAGGCTCGGGAAGAGCCGGTAGATCAGGCGCAGCGTCTCCTCTCGCGCGACGCGGCCGCGCTCGAGGAACGCGCCCAATTCCAAGTTTTCCCGCACGGTCATCGTCGCAAAGAGCCTCCGGCCCTCGGGGATCATCGTGAGCCCCCGGGCGGCGATCTCGTAGGCCGGCCGGCCATCGATCCGCTCGCCATCGAGGGTGATCCGGCCGGCCCGGGCGGGCAGGAGACCGGCGACCGCCTGGAGCAGCGTCGACTTGCCGGCCCCGTTCGGGCCCACGAGCGCGACGAAGTCGCCCGCCTGCGCCTCGATGGACACCCCGTGGAGGACCCGGACCTCGCCGTAGGCGACCTCGAGATCCGAGACCACGAGGAGCGCCATTACTCGCCCTCCTCGTCGCCGAGGTAGGCGCGGGCGAGCCTCGGCGACTGAAAGACGTCGCGCGGCGCGCCGTCGGCGATCACGGCGCCCTGGTCGAGAACCAGCACGCGGTCGGCGACCTCGGCGAGCACCGCGAAGGAATGCTCGATCGCGAAGATCGTGAGCCCGCGCTCGCGCAGCCGCGCGTAAAACCGGATGACCTCCTCCCGGCCCCGGGGGGAGAGGCCCGACGCCAGCTCGTCGAGGAGGAGGAGGATCGGGCGCGTGCTGAGGGCCACCGCCAGCTCGAGGCGCTTTCGCTCTCCGAGCGAGAGCTCGCGCGCCGGCGTGTCGGCCTTGTCGGTGAGCCCGACCGTGGCGAGGAGCCGCTCCACTTCCCGCATGCGGTCCGCCCCCGTCCGGAGCGGGTCCCGGCGCCGGAAGGTCACGCCCACCGCGACGTTGTCCCGCACGCGAAGGCGCGGGAACGGCTGCGGGATCTGGAATGTGCGCCCGATGCCCCGCCGCGCGATCGCCCAGGCCGGAAGGCGCGTGATCCGCTCGCCGCCGAGCCAGACGTCGCCGGACGTCGGAGGCCGGAGCCCCGAGAGCACGTTGAAGAGCGTGGTCTTGCCGGAGCCGTTCGGGCCGAGGAGGCCGACGATCTGATGCGCCTCTACCGCGACGTCCACCGCGCGAAGGGCCTGGAGACCCCCGTAGGCGACTGAGACGGAGCGGGCGTCGAGGAGCGCCACGCCGGGGCTTACCGGCCGCGGTTCCGCGGGCCCGGACGCCGGATGGCCGCGAGGCCGCCGGGCAGGTAGAGGATGACGACGATCAGGGCGAGGGCGTAGGGCAACTGGTGGAGCGCGGGCAGGTACGGATGGAGGAGCAGCTCGCTCGCCAGGTAGAGCGTGATCGCCGCGAGCGTGGGGCCGAGGAGGGTGTAGAGCCCACCGAAGGTCGCCATGACGAGCGGGACGATCGAGAAGAACCGGTTGAAGACGACATCCGGCTCGACGGCGCGCACGGTGTGCGCGTACACGCTTCCCGCCAGGCCCGTGAGGAGCGCCGAAAGCCCGAAGGCGAAGAGCTTCCACGGGAGCGGGCGCACTCCGAGGAGCGTCGCGCGCTGCTCGCTCTCGCGCAGCGCCGCGAGTCCGAGCCCCGCGGCCGATCTGAGAATCGTGGCGAAGATGGCCAGCGCGGCCGCCAGCACACCGAGGGAGAGATAGTAGGTGCCCACGCGTCCCCGCGCGAAGTCCAGCGGCACACCCGGGAGCTGGGGCAGGGGCGGGATGCCGATCAGCCCCGCGCCGCCGCCGGTGAGCGGCGTCCAGTTCAGCGCGAGGCCCCGCAGGAGCTCCGCCGCGGCGAGCGTGGCCAGAGCGAGCGACGCGCCGCGCAGGCGAGCGCTCGTCAGGCCGACGGCGACGCCGCCGGCGGCCGCGACGGCGCCGCCCAGCCCGATGGCGAGCCACGGCGAGAGCCCCTGGAGCGAGCCGAGCGCGCCGGCGTACGCGCCGAGACCGAAGAACCCGGCGTGGCCGAACGAGACCTGTCCTCCGTAGGCGAGGAGGTTCCACGCCGTGGCGAGCGTGGCGAAGAGGAACGCCGTCGAGAGGAGGTAGAGGTAGTAAGGCGGGACGGAGGGGAGCGCGGGGAGCGCCAGCAGGCCCACGGCGGTCCCGGCGAGGAGCCGCCTCACGACTGACCGATGCTCCGGCCGAGGGCGCCGCCCCGCGCCAGGAGCGAGCCCAGCAGGAGGAGCGCCACGGCGGGCTCGCGCCACCCCGAGCCGCCGACTGCGATCGTGAGGGCCTCCACGAGCCCGAGGACGATGCCCGCGACGAGTAGCGGGCGCACGCGCCCGATGCCGGCCCAGATCGTGAGGGTGATGGCGAGGAGGGTGAGATCACCGCCCGCCGTCGAGTAGAGATAGTGGATCGTCGCGAAGAGGACGCCCGCGCCTCCGGCCAGGGCGAGCGCCGCGAAGAGCGCCAGGCGCGTCGATCGATCGACGTCGATGCCGAGCAGCGCGGCGGCGTCCCGATCGAGGCTGGTCGCCCGCACCGCCCACCCCCAGCGCGTGCGCGTGAGCCCGAGCCACAGCGCCAGGACGACGACGAGGGCGATCAGGGCGACGAGGACGCGGCCCTGGTTCAGGACGATCCCCGCCAGCTCCACGCTCGACGTGAACGACGGGCTCGCGATCAGCCGGTACTCGCCCGACCAGAAGGCGGACATGCCGTTCTGGAGCAGGAGGGAGAGGCCGAACGTCAGCACCAGGCTGTTGAGCTGGACGGGTGGCGGCAACCGCTCGAGGAGCCACTGGAAAACGATCGCGAGCGGCAGGACGGCGCCGGCCGCCACGGGGACGAGCAGCAGCGGGTGGAGGCCGAGCGCGAGCCAGACCGCGTACCCCGCGTATCCCCCGAGCACGACCAGCTCGCCGTGCGCCAGGTTCAGCGCGCGCGTCACGCCCAGCACGAGGGCGAAGCCGAGCGCGATCAGCGTATAGAGACAGCCGACGAGAGCGCCCGAGACGACGGCCTGGACGAGGGTGATCGGTGCCACGAGCGTTTTGACAAGCGCGCCGTCCGAGTGTAGCGTTCACCCGCGAATCAAGTCAATTTGGCTGGTCCTCGAGCGCCGCGAGGGGCGCACGCGCTCGGGGCGTGAGCGCGGGAGGCAGGAGATGGCGACCTCGGTCCGCCTCGGCGTGCTGCGGAACGGCGTCGTGGTCGAGGAGCCGTTCAGGTTCGTCCGCATGTACAACCTCGGCTTCACGATGCGCGATCCCCTCAAGATGCAGGCGCACCTCGACGAGGTGGTCAAGGCGGGGGTGCCGGCCCCGAAGGTCGACAAGCCCCCGATGATCATGCCCATCAGCGACTGGGCGCTCACGACCGACACGGAAGTGAGCGCCCAGCGCGAGCGGACGTCCGGCGAGGTCGAGATCGTCACCATTCTCCGCCGGGGCGAGATGTTCGTCGGCGTGGGGAGCGACCACACCGATCGGACGCTCGAGGCGAGCGACATCCCGTGGTCGAAACAGGTCTGCGCGAACGTGCTCGCCCCCGTCGTCTGGCCGTGGGCCGACGTGCGAGGCCACTGGGACACGGTAGCGCTCGAGTCGGACGTGGTCGTGGACGGACGCGCGATCCCCTACCAGCGCGCCGGCGTCGTGGACTTCTGGACGCCCGAGGAGATGGCGCGCTCGCTCGAGGGCCGGGTCGCGCCGCCGCGGGGGGACTCCCTGATCTTCTCGGGCACCGTCGTGTCGCTGGACCACCAGCTCAACTTCGCCGACACCTGGACCATCCGGATGGTCGATCCCGTGCGGCGCGAGACCATCGAGCACACCTACCGCGTGCCGGTCCTCGCCCGCGAGCTCCTGTGAAGCTCCCGTGAGCGCTCGGCAGGCGGCGGAAGGGCATAAATAGCCCTTGACAAGGGCTAAGCCCCGAGGATAAAG
Organism: Candidatus Rokuibacteriota bacterium; assembly: GCA_016209635.1. Lineage (GTDB taxonomy): Bacteria > Methylomirabilota > Methylomirabilia > Rokubacteriales > CSP1-6 > JACQWC01. The sequence continues at coordinate 6,388 of JACQWC010000018.1, forward strand.
GGGATAATTCGTTTGCGCTGCTCCGCGTCCACGTCGGAGGTGGCTGTAGTTCTCGGGGTCCCAGTGTGTCTAGACAAGGAGGTTCATGATGAGTGATCCGCGACCTGTCTTGACCGAGCCCGCCGCCAGCCGCCGTGACTTTCTCAAGGTCACCGGGGTGGGAGTCGCGGGCGCCTCGCTCGCCACCATGCTCTCCGCCCGGCAGGCGCCGGCCCAGATCAAGGGGACGACCCTCCGGATCCTCCAGTGGAGCCACTTCATTCCCGCCTATGACGCCTGGTACGACAAGTTCGCCAAGGAGTGGGGCGACAAGAATGGCGTGAAGGTGCGGGTCGACCACATCCCGCACCTCGAGCTGCCGGCGCGCATGGCCGCCGAGTTCGCGGCCGGCGCGGGCCACGACATCATCCACAACGGCTCCTCGATCCTCACCCGGCTCTACTACAAGAGCCTCGTGGACCTCTCTGACATCTACGACCAGATCGGCAAGAAGTACGGCGGCTGGATCCCGGCCGCCGGTCCGCTGGTGCAGGTGGAGGGGCGGACGTACGGCATACCGATGTTCTACATCCTGTTGCCGATGCTCTGGCGCAAGGACCTCTTCGACGCCGCAGGCCTGAAGCCGCCGGACACCTGGGAGCTAGCCCGCGTGGCGGCGCGGACGCTCAAGCCCAAGGGCCATCCCACGGGGATCCAGTTTTCCCAGTGCGCCGACGCCAACCTGAACTGGCGCTCGCTGCTCTTCAGCTTCGGGGGCGCGGAGGCCGACGCCTCGGGCGAGAACATCCTGATCGATTCCAAGGAGACGCGGGAGGCGCTGCGGTTCGCCAAGGCGCTGTTCGACGAGGGCATGACGCCGGAAGTCTTCTCCTGGGACGACGCCTCCGACAATCGATTCCTGGCCTCGGGCGTGGGCTGCTGGATCCACGACGCGATCTCGGCCTACCGCACGACCGAGGACACCAACCCGCCCGTCTTCAAGAACACGTTCATCGCGCTCGAGCCGTCGGGGCCGAGCGGCAAGCGCGTCAGCGTGGCGGCGGCGAACGTCTGGATGATCTGGAAGTTCGCGAAGAACCAGCCGGCGGCCAAGGAGTTCCTCGTCCATCTCATGGACAACGACAAGGAGGGCATGATCCAGAGCCGCGGCTACAACATGCCCTACGTCAACGACGGCTACAAGAAGCCGATGCCGATCATCGGCGCCGACCCGAAGATGCAGGTCCTCCAGGACTTCCCGAAGTTCGTCGCGTTCTACGGCTATCCGGGGCCGTTCACGACCCCGATCCAGGAGGTCGTGAACCTGTACGTCCTGCCCGACATGTTCACCCGCGTCGCCCGCGGACAGACCATCGAGGACGTCATGAAGTGGGGGATGGGGGAGTACCGCCGGATCTACAGCAAGCACAAGAGGGCATGAGCGCAGCTTCCTTCAGCGGCGGCCCGGAGCCAGCAGTCCGGGCCGCCGTCGTTTCTGCGCCCGCGCGGACGTCGGAGCGGGTGTGGTGGCGAACCCACGGCGCCCAGCGGAAGATATTCGGTTACACGCTGCTGGCGCCGGCCACGCTCTACGTGCTGCTGCTCGTGGGGGCCCCGTTCCTGTTCTCGCTCTGGCTCGCGGTCAGCGACGCCAACGTCGGCGATCCGGTCGCCAGGTTCATCGGCCTCGAGAACTTTCGCTCCGCCTGGGAGATGGACACCTTCTGGGTCGCCTTCCAGAACAGCGTGGTTTTCCTCGTGGTGGCGGCGATCTTCAAGGGTCTGCTCGGCACGTTGCTCGCCTTCCTCCTGCTCCAGAACTTCCGCGGAAAGAGGCTCATCCGGGGTCTGGTGGTCATCCCGTTCACGCTGCCGATCGCCATCAGCGTGCTCAGCTGGAAGTGGATGTACGACTCGCAGTTCAGCGTCATCAACTGGGCGCTCAGCCGCGTCGGGCTGATCGGTCCCTATGGCTCGGAGAGCTGGCCGATCTGGCTGGGCCAGCCCCAGTTGGCGCTGGCCGCCTGCATCGCGGTCAACGTGTGGCGCACCTTCCCGTTCAGCGCGATCGTGCTCCTGGCCGGCTTCACCGCGGTGCCGCTGGAGGTCATCGACGCCGCCAGGGTCGACGGCTGCACCTTCATGCAGCGGTTCCGCCACGTGGTGGTGCCGATGATCTTCCCGATCCTGATGATCGGGTTCCTGTTCGACACGGTCTTCACCCTGTCCGATCTGAGCGTCGTGTACCTCCTGACCCAGGGCGGCCCCGGCAACGCGAGCAAGATCCTGCCGGTGCTCGCATACCAGGTCGGCATCCAGGCCGGCAACCTGGGCCGGGGCGCGGCGATCGCGCTCTTCCTGGTGCCGCTGCTGGTCCCTGTGCTATTCCTCGTGCTCAGGAACCTGAAGCGGCGGGAATACTAGCGCCATGGCCGCCCCGCGGACTGCGCGCCAGAAGGACGTCCGGCGCCACCTGCTGATCTACGCGGGGCTGACGCCATTCATCGTGATCGCGGTCTTCCCCATCTACTGGATGTTGATCACCGCGTTCAAGCAGGAGCCCGATCTCTACCGGATGGACGCGATCCCGTTCTGGTTCAACCTGCCGCCGACCCTGAAGAACTTCGAGATCCTTTTCTACCAGACGAACTACGGCGCCTGGATCATCAACACCATGACGATCTCGGCGTGGGTAGCGCTGATCACCCTCGTGACCGCGGTGCCGGCGGGATACGCCCTCGCCCGGCTCAGGCTCCCTGGCGCCGAGAACATCGGGATCGCCGTCTTCATGACCTACCTGGTCCCGGGGATCATCCTGTTCCTTCCGCTCTCCCGCGTGGTGGCGACGCTCGGATTACAAGATTCCTGGTGGGCGCTGGTGCTCGTCTACCCGACCTTCACGATCCCGTTCTGCACCTGGCTCATGATGGGCTTCTTCAAGACGGTGCCGATGGAGATGGAGGAGGCCGCGCGCGTCGACGGCTGCGGCCAGTTCGGCGCGCTGATCCGCGTGGTGCTTCCGGTGAGCCTGCCCGGCGTCCTGACGTCGGTGATCTTCGCCTTCACGCTCTCGATGCAGGACTTCCTGTACGGGCTCGCGTTCGTCTCTCCCGGCGACCAGAAGCCGGTGCCGGTGGGCGTGCCGACCGAGCTGATCCGCGGCGACGTGTTCTTCTGGGGATCGCTGATGGCAGCCGCCCTCCTCGTCGGCCTGCCGGTGGCGATCCTCTACAACTTCTTCCTCGACAGGTTCATCCAGGGGATCACGGGCGGCGTCGTGAAATGACTCGGAGGGGAACGAAACCCCCTGCCGGCGCGCAGAGCGAGCCTGGGCGGCTCGCTCTTGGCCCTGCCTCCCCCCGGGGAGGAGTGCGCTGGCGGCGCCGGTGCTCGAAGGAGAGAAATGCTATTCGGGCTCTGGCTTCTGGACGGGATCCGGCCGGCCGGGATAGGCAATATGGAGCATCAGGTACTTGACCGGTTTGTCGGTCCTGTTCATGTGGCTGTGCCACCACGCGCCGTTGTCCATGAACGACTGCCCGGCCGCATGGTACTGGACGCCCTTCATCCCGACGGGGCCCGCCTCGTAGTCGGTGGTCAAGACCCCCTCGATGACGTAGATGTAGGTCGGCACTCTAAACTGCTGGCGCCCGGTCTGACCGCCCGGTTCGAGATCGACCGTCCCGCCCGAGACCAACAGCGGCGCGTTGACGGTGGCGCTGAAGCCTCCGAGTGAGGTGACGAGGCCCTTGACCTTGACCCCCTTCGGGTCCTTCGAGTCCTGGGCGTCGGCCGGCAGGCTCACGAGGCCGACGAGAAGTGCCATGATGAGGGCGAGGCACACTTTAGTGAGCATTGGTCCACTCCTCGCGAAAAGGTGTGAACATAACCGCCTCTTCTTGCGTGCGCGAAACCTAGCATCCGCCGTTTGACCATGTCAAGGATGACGTGCAGCCGAAGGACCGCGTGGCGAGCCGCCGCCGTCGTCGGCGTGCTCTGCCTGACGGGCGGCTTCACTCCGTCCGTGGAGGCGGCCGAGGTCCAGCTCGCGAGCGGGTTCCGGATCGAGGTCGTGGCGACCGGCATTCCGAGGCCTGCCCAGCTCGCGCTCACCGCGTCCGGACGCCTCGTCGTCCTGAGCCACGGCTGGCGGGGCGACTCCGCGGCGGAGATCTTCTGGCTCGATCCCAGGGGCGCGTTTCCGGTGAACGCGTCCGTCACGCCCAGGGTCGTGATTCCCTTCGCGGAGGGACCGCGCAAGACCGCGCTGGGCAGCCTCGCCGTCGACCCGAAGTCGGGCGACCTCTTCCTCGGAGAGGAAAACGGCAACCGCATCTACCGGCTCACCGCCGACAAACGGCTGACACCGCTCGTTGTCGGTCTCAACCATCTGCTCGGGGGCTCGAGCCTCGCGATCGACCGGCAGGGCCGGCTCGTGGTGCTCGACTACGCGAGCTTCGAGGCCCAGCTCCGATCCGAGGCTCCGCTGCCACCATCGCTGGACTGGCTCGCCGCCGAGGACTACACGGGACCGCTCGTCTTCCGCATCGACCCCGGAGAGGACGTGCCGCTGCCGAGGCTGCTGGGGTTCATCGCTCCGATCTTCCCGAAACGACCCGTGCGACGGGTCTCCGGCGAGCCGCTCCACCGGTTCATCGCGGTCGTGCCGAGGGACCGGGGCGAGTTGGCGCTGCTCAACTCGGTCGGCGAAGTCTCCATGCTGTCCTCGGAAGGCGACCTTCGACGCCTGACCCGGCTTCCCTCCGGGCACTTCCACCGAACCAACCTGGCGGTCGCCCCCGACGGCAGCGTGTTCGTGAGCAGCGGGTTCCACATCCGCGAGCTGTACCGCGTTTCTCCCGGCGGTGTCGTGACGAGCATCGCCCGCGACCTGGGTGATCCCCAGGGGGTCGCCGTGGATCACTCGGGCGCCCTCTACGTCGCGGAGACGGCCCTCCACCGGATCATCCGCATCAGACCGGCCAGCCCCTGACCCGTCAGGCCCCTTCGACCATCGCTGCCGTCAGCCCACGTACGTAGCCGCGGGCGAAGACGGCGCAGATCAGCACGACCGGGATCGCCATGAGATTGATTCCCGCCACCGCCAGCAGCTCGTCGAGCGCGACTTCCATGGTGCCGAGCCCGGCCGGGATGGTCTGGTTGTGAGCGCCGAGGAGGAAGACCGAGGCAAGCGTGAAATCGCTCGCGATCGTGCCGAGCGCGAAGATCCCCGCCGCGACGATGACAGGCCGACTCATCGGGAGGACGATCCGCACGAACGCCGAGGCACGGCTGGCGCCCTCGACGAGCGCCGACTCCTCGACCTCACGCGGAAGTTGCTGGAAGTAGGCCGAGAGGATCCAGACACAGAAGGGGAGCGCCAGCGTCGGATACACGAGGACCAGGGCCAGGAGGTTGTCGTCGAGGTGGAGGCTGAGGACGACCTGGTAGAGGGGAACGAAGAGGATCGTGTGCGGGACCACGTAGGTGGCGAAGATGGCCCGGCGCCACCACCGGAAGCCCGGGGGGCGTAGCCGCCCGATCGCGTATGCGGCCAGGATGCTCGCTACGAGGGTGACCGCGACCGAGCCCGCGAACACGACGATGGTGTTCTCCAGCCAGTCCAGGAAGGGGTAGGAGCGGCGGAGGGCGCTTCCGACGAAGCCACGGACTTCGCCCTGTCGCTCGAAGAGCTCCTCGAAGTTCTCGAACGTGGGATTCCATACGATGAGTGGATTGCCGAAGACGTCCTCCTGGGCGGTCTTCAGCGACTGCACCAGCATGAAGTAGATCGGGAAGACGCAGTAGATCGTCGCCAGGAGGAGCAGGCTCCCGTGGCCGAGCTTCCGCCACCAGGGTCTCGGGTTCACGTCCGCTCCTCCTCCGGCGGGTCGAACATCCTGAACAGCAGGACGAGGACGGCGAGGAGAAATGGGACCAGCGTCAGCGAGAGGGCGGAGGCCGGCCCGAACTGTCCTCCTCGGATCGCGAGCCAGTAGGCGTGCGTCCCGATGACCGGGTAGACGATGCGTCCGGCGGTCAGCATCCAGACGTTCGCCAGGTCGGCGAACGCCGTGGTCAGCGAGAGGAACGCGGCGAGGGCGAAGAACGGCTTGAGGAGCGGCACCGTCACGAGCCAGAAGCGGCGCCAGGCGCTCTTCGATTCGAGCTCCGCGCACTCGAACAGCTCGGGCGGAACGGCGTTGATCCCCGCCAGGAGGAAGACGCCGATGAACGAGCTGCCGCGCCAGATGTTGAACAGCGTGACGCTCACGAAGGCCCACGCCCCGCCGCCGAGCGCGCTGTCCACCGCGTACTTCACGTTGCCCATGAACACGCTGTAGGCGGTGGGGATCGGCGGGTTCAGGGTCCAGTACCAGCCGATCACGCTGACGCTCGCCGGGTACGCCCACGGGAGGAAGACCGCCAGGAAAACGAGCGCGCGGCCGCGGAAGGGGCGCGCCAGCAGCAGGGCGAACCCGACACCGAGGGCGAGCTTGGCGACGCTCGTGACGGCGGCGTACACGATCGTGACCGCCGCTGCGCCCCAGAACTCCGGATCGGTCAGGAAGCGGCGGTAGTTCTCGAGACCGACGAACGCCGCGGGACCGTCCTTGAGGGGCGAAAGATCTGTCAGGCTCGTCCAGACCTCCCACCCGATCGGGTATGCCAGCACGGTGAGGAGCAGCAGCAGCGCGGGGGCGAGGAGCAGGTACGCGAGCTGGATATCGCGGCGCCGCGCGGTTGTGGCGACGCGCATGCTCAGCGGGCGGGGACCATCGGCGCGGCGGTCGCACGGGCGGGCGGGTACACCACGACGTGCTTGCCGTTCTGGATCTGGACGATGACGCGCTCGTAGGCGAGGGGGTCGCCGTGCTCGTCGAACCTGACGCGCCCGAGCGGGGTCGAGACCTCGCCCCGCGCCAGCGCGTCGCGGACCGCGTCCCCGGTGATCGCCGAGGCGCCGAGCGACTCGATCGCGCGGACGACCGCGCGAGCCGCCGCGTAGCCGTGCATCGTCAGGGGCACGGGTTCGCGGCCGAACCGCTTCGTGTACGCGTCGACGAAGGCGGCCGACTCCGCCTCGTGTCCCGCGAGATTGACCTCCGGCTGCCAGGACGTCGTCCCGAAGAGCCCCTCGCTCGCCGGGCCCAGCTCACGGATCACGTTCGGAAACTCCATGCCGAACGCGCCGAGGAAGGCCTTGACGGTGATCCGTGACTGGGCCATCTGGCGGACGAGGAGCAGGTGGTCGGCGAAGAAGGTGTCCGAGAGGATGACCTCCGCGCCCTCGGCGCGGACCCGCGCCAGGAGCGAGGTGAAGTCGGAGAGCCCTGGCGCGAACGGCTCGAACACGGACACACGCACCCCCGCCCGCTCGAGCACCTCCTTCTGGCGGCGCGCGAGCTGGCTGGCGCCGGGCGTGGTCGAGTAGAGGATCGCGACGTTCCTGGCCTTGAAGACGTCGCGGACGACCCCGGTCATCACGTCGACGTACGCCTTGAGGCTCGAGACCCGGAAGAAGTACCGGTTGCCGCGCGCGGTCAGGCGCTCGTCGAGCGAGGCGGCGGCTACGTACGGCACGCGCGCGCGGTCCGCGACCTCGCTGATCGGTCCCACGAGGCTGTCGACGTAGCCGCCGGTCAGCGCCACGGCCCTCTGGAGGCCGACCAGCTCCTCGGCCGACGCGATGGCGCGCTGGGGCTTGCCCTCGTCGTCCCGGGAGACGAGCTTGAGGGAGCGCCCTGCGATCCCGCCGCGGACGTTGGCCTCCTCGATGGCGAGCACGACGCCCTGATGGATCGCGGTGCCCTGCACGGCGAACTGCCCGGTGCGCGGATTGATCTCGCCGAGGACGATGGGCTCCGCCGCGCCCGCGGTCGCCGCCGCGGCGACGACGAGCGCGAGAACGGAGCCGACCAGCGCCTGTTTCAGGCCACCCACGGTTGCGCCGACCTCGCCGGCCCCGCTACAAATGGCGCCGACCAGCGCCTGTTTCAGGCCACCCACGGTTGCGCCGACCTCGCCGGCCCCGCGAGAACGGCGCCGGCGAGAGCCGGTTTCAGATCGCCAGCTCCGTCTTCGTGTCGAAGAAGTGGAGGCGCTCGGGCTCGAGGGCCAGCCGCATCGCCTGGTGAACCTTCACGCGCACCGTCGGCTCGACCCGCGCGACCATCGTGTTCGGCCCGACCTTGACGTCGAGCAGGATCTCCGAGCCCAGAGGCTCCACGACGTCCACGACGGCATCGAACGCGTATTCGCCGGGATCGCTCGCCGACGCCACGTGGATGTCCTCCGGACGCACCCCGAGGGTGACCTGCGCGCCCTTGTAGGGCCGCAGGCGGTCGGTCCGCGCGGCCGGAACACGCACGCGCAGGCCGGGACTCTCCACCCACACGGCGCCGCCCGCCTCCGTGATGGTGACGTCGACGAAGTTCATCGCGGGCGACCCGATGAAGCCGGCGACGAACTTGTTCGCCGGCTTCGAGTAGAGATCGAGCGGCTCGCCGACCTGCTGGATCCAGCCGTCCCGCATGACGACGACGCGGTCCCCCAGGGTCATGGCCTCGACCTGGTCGTGGGTCACGTAGATCGCCGTGGTCTCGAGGCGGTCGTGGAGGCGCTTGAGCTCGACGCGCATCTGCACGCGCAGCTTGGCGTCCAGGTTGGACAGGGGCTCGTCGAAGAGGAACACCTGCGGGTGTCGCACGATGGCGCGCCCGACCGCCACGCGCTGGCGCTGACCGCCGGAGAGCTGCCGCGGCTTCCGCTTCAGGAGCTCCTGGATGCCGAGGATCTCGGCCGCGTCCTGCACCCGCTTGGCGATCTCGGCCTTGGGGAACTTGCGCATCTTCAGCCCGAACGCCATGTTGTCGTAGACCGTCATGTGCGGATACAGGGCGTAGTTCTGGAACACCATCGCGATGTCGCGGTCCTTCGGCGGCAGGTCGTTGACGACCCGATCGCCGATCACGATCTCCCCCGCGGTGATCTCCTCGAGGCCGGCCACCATCCGGAGCGTCGTGGACTTGCCACAGCCCGAGGGCCCGACGAGGACGACGAACTCCTTGTCGCGGATGTGGAGGTTCACGTCCTTGACCGCGTGGACCTCGTCGTACTTCTTGTTCAGGCCCTTCATCATCACCTGCGCCATGCGCGTGTCTCCTTGCTCAGAATGTCGCGATGGTACAGCAGATTGGCCACCGCGCGCCTCATCCCTTGACGGAGCCGGTCAGGCCGGCCACGTAGTGCTCGACGAAGAAGGCGTACACGAAGGCGACCGGGATCGACCCGAGCAGCGCCCCCGCCATCAGCGGCCCCCAGAAGAAGACGTCGCCCCGGATCAGCTCCGAGACGACGCCGACGGGGACCGTCTTCTGCTGCGTCGTGGACAGGAACACGAGCGCGTAGATGAACTCGTTCCACGAGAGCGTGAACGCGAAGATGCCCGCCGAGAGGATTCCGGGCATCGCGATGGGGAAGATGATCCGCACCATCGCCTGGACGCGGGAGGCCCCGTCGATGCGGGCGCACTCCTCCAGCTCCTTCGGGATCGTCTTGAAGTAGCCCATGAGGAGCCAGGTGCAGAACGGGATCAGGAACGTCGGATAGGTGAGGATCAGCGCCCAGGGCGTGTCCGTCACGTGGAACGTCCGCGTGATCTCGGCGAGCGGGATGAAGAGCAGCGTGGGCGGCACCAGATAGGTGATGAAGATCGACGTCCCGAGGCTCCCGGCCAGCTTGAACCTGAGCCGCGCGAGCGCGTAACCGGCGAGCAGGCCGCAGAAGAGCGAGATCAGCGTCGAGACGATCGAGATGAACATGGTGTTGTAGAGCCAGGTGCCGAAGAGCGTTTCGGCGAAGAGGTACCGGATGTGCTCGAGCGTCGGGGCCGTGGTCCAGAACGGCGTGTTGTTCGCGCGGTTCCAGGGACGGTAGAGCTCGCCGTCCGGACGGAACGTCGTCACGAGCATCCAGTAGAACGGAAACAGCAGCCCGAAGATGAAGGCGAAAAGCGGTGCGTAGAAGACGGCGACCTTCCGCCAGCGCGAGCCTTCGATCATCGCCATGCTAGGTCGTCTCCGTTCTTCGGATATACCAGAGCTGGAGCACGACGACGACGAACAGCACGGGGAACAGCGCGAGGGAGATCGCGGCGCCCTGGCCGAGGAGCCCCGCGCCGACGCCGATCTGGTAGGCGTAGGTCGCGAACAGGTGGGTCGCGTTGGCGGGCCCGCCCCGGGTGAGGACGTACACGAGCTGGAAGTCGGCGAAGGTCTGGATCACGGAGAAGAGGACGACGACCATCGTGACCGGCAGGAGCAGCGGCCACGTGATCTTCCAAAAGCGCTGCCAGGCGGTCGCTCCGTCGATCGCCGCGGCCTCCTGCAGCTCGGGGTTGACGGTCTGCAGGCCGGCGAGGAGGCTGATCGCGTAAAAGGGGATCCCGCGCCAGACGTTCACGATCATGATGGAGACGAGCGCCAGATACTCGTCGCCGAGCCAGTTGATCCGCTGGGTGATCACACCGAGCTGCCAGAGACACCAGTTGATGACGCTGAACGTCGGATCGAACATCCACTGCCAGGCGAGGGTCGAGAGCACCGTCGGGATGATGAACGGCAGCAGGATGAAGGCCCGCGCGAACCGCTTGGCGTGGAACTCCCGGTTCAGCAGCAGGGCGAGCCACATGCCGAGGGCGAGCTTGAACACCGTCGTCACGCCCGTGTAGACGAACGTGTTGGTCGCCGCCCGGTGGAAGATCGTGTCGTTCCAGGCCCGCTGGAAGTTCTTGAAGCCGACGAACACGCCCGGGTCCCCGACCGTCGCGCTCGTCACCGAGAGCCAGACGCCGCGCAAGAACGGGTAGGCGATGAACATGGCGAGGATCAGGGCGGTCGGGACGAGCAGGAGGTACGCGAGGGTGCGCTCGTCCTCGAGAATCCGCCCGAGCCCTCGCGCGGGCGAGACGCGGGGGCGGGGAAGCGCCGCTGTCGCGGCGCCTCCCCGGCCGCCGGCGATGGGCTTGACCGTCACTTCCTATCCGTAGATCTTCTTCAGCTCGCCCTCGGCCCACTTCACGGACTCCTCGGCCGCCATGCCCTGGATGGCCTTCGCGTACATGTCCGTGATGATGTACTTCGTCTGGACCTCGGCGGCCTTGGCGTTCGGCGGCCCGGCGAACCCCGGAGCCCGGCCGAGGCGCGCGGCGTCCTTGTACGGGAGCATGATCGGGTCGTCCTTCCAGATGGGATGCTTCTCCCAGTCCGTCGTCGGGCCGACGGAGAACCCCTTCTGACTCAGGAACCACGGCTCGAAATTCTCCTTGGTCCCGAGCCAGAGCAGCAGGTCCTTAGCGAGCTTCTGGTTCTTTCCGTACTTCATGACCATGTGCGAGAACGGCACGTGGTAGGCGAACTGGCCCTTCGGCCCCTTCGGGAGCGGCGAGTGCAGGATGTCGGTCTTCATCTGCTCGCCCTTGTCGGTCTTGTACTGATCGGGCTTGCGGAGCGACTCGATGTAGATCGAGGCGCCGTTGAGCGTCGCGCAGATCGTCCCCGAGAGAAAGGCGCGGTTGTTGTTCGAGTCGTCCCACGCCAGCCCGCCCTCGTCGTGCGCGTCCTTCCAGAAGGCGGTCATGAACTTCACCGACTCGACCGTCTCCTTGGAATTCAAGACGACCGTGCCCTTGGTGTCGACCTCGGCGCCGCCCCAGGACCAGAGGTAGGGGTACGAGAACGCCGGCGCGTCGCCGAAGGTGTGGCCCATCGTCTGCCCGATCGGCCGGTTCTTGGCCTTCAGCTTCTTGCCGAGCGCGCGGTAGTCGTCCCAGGTGGTCGGGAACTTCGTCGCGCCCTCCTCGGCGAACCAGGACTTCCGGTAGGCGATCATCAGGCCGACGACGGACCAGGGGACCGCGATGAACTTGCCGCCGGAGACCGCGACGTCGCGCGATTGCTTGTAGAACCCGCCCTGCCCCTTGGCGATCTTCTCGGCCACGTCGGTGACATCCACCACGCCCCTCTCGTACAGGTGCTGCCAGTTGTGCTGCGTCATGATGATGTCCGGGCCGCTGCCGCCCTCGATCGCCGCGGTGATCCGAGGCTGGATGTCGTTGGCGTTGATCGTCTCGAGCTTGATGGTCGCCTTCAGCGTCTTCTCGGCCTTCGGCAGGACCTCTTCGCGGAGCAGCTTGTCGGAGGCCGGCACGAAGTCCGCCCACCTCACCATGTTGAGCGTGACGCCCTGCGCGTGGGCCGGCGCCTGCCGGGCCGCGATGATACCCTCGATGCCGGCGGAGGCGGTCGCCGCCGCCGCGCCGGACAGCTTCAGGAAACGTCGTCGGTCCATCCCGTGCGCACTCATCTCGCGACCTCCGTTGTCTCTAGCAGGGAAAGGCACCGGTACCTCACCTGGGAAGGCTAAACCTCCGGGAAAAGTGACGACTTGATATCACCTCGGGCTCCGGCGTGTCAACGCCAAACGCCGGAGTCTAGCGCCTCCGTCTAGACGGGGGACAGCACCCCCGCGGCGCCGGCCGGAAGGGGCCGGGGCGGCCGGAAGGTCAGCGCCAGCACCACCGCCATCGTGCCGATGGCGGCCGAGCTGGCGAAGAGCCAGGCGTAGCTGCCGAGGTGGTCGTAGAACCACCCGCCCGCGTAGGACCCGATCCCCATGCCGAGCGTCGAGATCAAGAACACCGCGCCGTACGCGGTGCCCATGACCTTCTCGCCGAAGTACTCGCGCGTGACGAGCGCGTACAGCGGCATCACGCCGCCGTACGACAGCCCGAAGACCAGCGCGAGCGCGTAGAAGCCGCCGAGCTCGCGCACGAAGAGATAGACGAAGATCGCGCCCGCCTGGACCGCCAGGCCCGCCACCAGGGTGCGCTTGGCGCCGAACCGATCGGCGAGCAGCCCGCAGCCGATGCGCCCCCCGACCGACGCGAGCCCCGACACGCCGAACACCGTCGCCGCGGCCAGGTTGGCGACGCCCTGGTCGATCGCGTGCGTCACCATGTGGAAGATCGGCCCCGAGTGCGCCGCACAGCAGGCGAAGTGCGTGAGCGCGATCGCCCAGAACTGGGGGGCGCGGAGCACCTCGCGGGGCGCCCAGTCGCGCTCGCGGGCCGCGCGCGCGCCACCCAGGGCGACGGCGCCGACCTCGCCCGGCGCGTTCCGGATGAGCAGCGCGACCGGGATGATCACGAGCCACGCGAGGTCCCCGATCACCAGCATCGCGATTCGCCAGTCGTAGAGCGAGGTGAGCCAGCGCGCGAGCGGCGCCATGACGAAGGTCCCGACGCCGATCCCCGCCGAGACGAGCGCCACCGCGAGGCCGCGTCTCGTCGTGAACCACTTCGTCGCCGTCGCGCTGAGGGGCGCGTAGAAGGCCCCGACCGCGAACCCGACGACGAAGCCGAACGTCACGTGGAACTGCCACAGCTCCGTGACCTGGCTCGAGAGGACCAGGCCCAGGCCGAGCAGGAGGCCGCCGCTCAGGGCGACGCTGCGGCTCCCGATCCGATCCGACAGCGCCCCCCACGCGAACGAGCCGAGCCCCATGGCGATCCAGTTCAGGAGGGCGACGGTCGAGATGGACCCGCGACTCCACTTCATCGACTCCTCGATCGGCTTGAGGAAGACGCCGAGGGAGAACAGCGCGCCCACGGCGACGGCGATCATGACGGCCGCCGCGCCGAGGACGGTCCAGCCGTAGAAGAGCTTCCGCGGAGCCATCGCGCCCCTTACGATAACACCGATTCAGGCCAGGCGCGGACGCTCGCGCACGAGGCCCAGGAGGGCGAGCGCGCCCGCCATCATCACCGCGAGCGCCACCCACGGGCCCCGGTACCCGCCGGACAGCTCGACGCACCGCCCGAAGATCGGGGGTCCGACCGTGACGCCGAGCGAGGAGACGGCGAGGCCGAGCCCCACCGCCGTGCCTGCCGAGCGCGGTCCCGCCAGTTCGGCCATGAGCGTGTGCTGGACGCCGTTCCATCCGATGCCTGCGAAGCCGAAGGTGACGGCCAGCGTGGTGAGCCAGAGCGCCGAGCTTCCGGGTCCGGTGAGTGCGATGGCGAGCGAGCACAGCGCCGAGCCGCAGCCGGCGATCGCGAGGGGGGCCCGGCGCCTCCCGCCGAAGGCCCGGTCCGAGAGGACGCCGAAGGCGACCCGGCCGACCATTCCCGCCACCTGCGCGAGGGCCAGATAGCGGCCGGCGCTCAGCAAGGACAGACCGACGACCGACTGCAGATACAGGACCAGGAAGGCGAGCCACACCGTCTGCATGGCGGCGAACATCAGCGTCGAGAGCGCGACCAGCCAGAGGTCGCGGGTGAGAAGGACCGCGCGAAACGGGCGCGCGGCCGTCTCCGCGCGCGCCGGCGGGAGGCCCGGCGGGTCGCGGTAGAGGACGATCGACGCGACGACCGTGAGCGCGAGGAGTCCCGCCGAGAGGGCGACCGCGGCGCGCCAGCCGAGCGCCAGCGCGAGCAGGGGGAGGAGCGTCGCGCCGAGCGCGCCCCCGAAGGGCAGCCCCATCTGCTTCAGGCCGACGACGGTCGCGCGCTGTCCGGGAGGGAACCACGCCATCACCGCCTTCGTCGACGTCGGGTTGAGCATCCCGTAGCCGAAGCCGGCCACGACCATGAGCACGATGAGCCCGGCGTAAGAGGCCGACGCGCTCACCGCCACGAGCCCCAGCGCGATCACCGCCTGGCCGAGGATCAGCATCCGCGCGATGCCCCACCGGTCGGCCAGGGTCCCCGCCGGGAGCGACATGAGAATCGGACCGATGTAGTACGCGGAGAGGAACGAGCCGGCCTGGGTCAGCGTGAGGCCGAGGTCGTCGCGGATCAGCGACGCGATCGCCGGGATGCCGAGCGGCCCGATGTTGGCGACGGTCTGCGCCGCCAGGACAAGGGCGAGGATGACCCAGCGCTGCCCGATCACGCGGGCCGGGACCGGAGATACGCTTCGGCGGCGCGCAGGTCCTCCTCGGTGTCGACGCCGATCGTCGGCTCGTCGGTCTCCACGACCATGATGGGGATCCCGTTCTCGAGGAACCGGAGCTGCTCGAGGCGCTCGGCCAGCTCGAGGGGCGAGGGGGGCAGCCGGTGAAAGGCCTCGAGCGCGGCGCGACGGTAGGCGTAGAGGCCGATGTGCTTGAAGCGCGGGACGCCGCGGCCGTCCCGATCGTACGGGATCGGGTGCTTGGAGAAGTAGAGGGCGCGCCCCGCCGCGTCGCGGACGACCTTGTTCACGTTTGGGTTCGGCTCCTCGTCGGGCGTGGCACGGATGCAGAGTGTGGTGACCTGCGTGTCGGGCCGGCTCCGGAACGGCGCGACCATGCGTTCGATGTGACCGGGGGTGACGAGCGGCTCGTCGCCCTGGATGTTCACGTAGACGTCGGCCGCCCGCGTCTGCGCGACCTCCCAGACGCGGTCCGTCCCCGACGGGTGCTCGCTCGACGTCAGGACCGCCGGGATGCCGAGGGCCCGGCAGGCGTCGATGACCTCCTGCGAGTCGGTGGCGACCAGCACCTCGCTGAGATGGGGTGAGCGCCGCGCGCCCTCCCAGACCCGTGCGATCATCGGCCGCCCCGCGATCTCGCGCAGGACCTTGCGGGGCAGGCGCGTCGAGGCGAGCCGGGCGGGAATGACGCCGAGGACGGTCAGCTCCACGGGCCGCTCCCGTCGCTCACGGAAACGCCCTGAGCGTGCGGCGGAGGCCGGCCTGCGCGTCGACGTCGGCGCCGGCCGGCGGGAAGGGCAGGATCACCGGCATCGTGACACCGGCTCGCGCGAACTCGGCGATCCGGTCACGACAGGCGGGGGCGGGGCCGACGACGCCGAGGGTTTCGAGGAGTCGCGGCGAGATGTGCCGGACGGCGCCCGCCCGATCGCCGGCGTTCCACGCGGCGTTGACCGCGTCCACCTCGGCGCCAAAGCCGGTCGCCCGGAAAAAGCTCGCGTAGGTGTCGATGACGGCGTAGCCCGTCAGGTCCCTGGCCAGTGCGCGGTCCCCGGCCTCGGGATCGTCGGTCACGCACGTGCGGATGAAGGCCGCGACCTCGAAGCCGGCGAGCGTCCGTCCTGCCCGCCGGGCGCCCGTCTCGAGGTGCTTCATCGACTGCGGGACGGTCTCGGGCGCGATCCAGTTCAGCAGCACCCCGTCGGCGATCTCACCGGCCAGCTCGAGCATCTCCGGCCCGAGGGCCGCCAGCACGATCCTCGGGGGCGCCGTCGGCGGTGGGGCGGTCATCCGGAAGTTCCGCACCCGGTAGAATCTCCCCTCGAAGGTCACGCGCTCGCCCGCGGTCACCAGGCGGATGATCTGTACCGCTTCACGGAGCTGGGCGAGCGAAGGGGAGAAGTGGCGGCCGTGCCATTGCTCGACGATCACGCGACTCGAGAGCCCGAGCCCGAGCGTGAAGCGGGACCCCGCCATGCGGTCGAGGCTCGCCGCGGTGAGCCCGAGGAGCACCGGCGTCCGGGTCTGGACGGGCACGACGCCCGTCCCGGCGCGGAGGCGCCCGGTCGCGCCGAGGACGAGCGTCGCGAGCGTGACCGCGTCGGCGCCGGAGACCTCGCCCAGCCACGCCGTGTCGTAGCCGCGGGCCTCGGTCTCGCGCGCGACCTCGAGGAAATCGCCGAGGGGCAGCCCGCCGAAGCCGGAGAGGACAATGCCGGTCCTGGGCGCCGTCACGCGTCGGTCTTGACGGCGTCGCGCGCGGCCCTGGCCGCGGACACGAGCAGCCGCTGGTCGTTCAGCATGCCGACCAGACGCCACCCCTCGCGGATCCGGCGGTTCACCGTGTCCGTGGTCGCGCAGTGGATGCCCGCCACCACGCCATGGCGCTGCGCCGAGGCCAGGACGGCCCGCATCGCCTCCTCGAACTCGCGGTGCGGCGGCTCGAGCGAGGGTGGGAGGCCCATCGACGCGCAGAGGTCGTTCGGCCCGACGTAGCACGCGTCGATCCCCGCGACAGAGAGGATCGCGTCGATGTTCCGTACGGCGTCAGCGTGCTCGATCTGGGCGATGATCAGGATCTCGTCGTTGGCGCGCGCGAAGTAGGTCGATGCGTCGGTCTTGAAGGAGAGCGCGAACCGGCCGGCGCCGAGGCTCCGCCGCCCGGCGGGCGGGTACTTGCACGCGGCCACCAGCAGCGCCGCCTCGTCGCGCGTGCGCACGTTCGGCGCCAGGACGCCCCACGCGCCGGCGTCGAGGACGCGCTTGACGTTCTCCTCGCTGAGCGCGTGGACGCGGACGAACGGCGCCACCGGATAGCGGGTGATCGCCGCGAACATGTGCGCGAGGGGGGCGAGGTCGATCGGCCCGTGCTCGGTGTCGACGAGCAGCCAGTCGAACCCGACTGAGGCCATCAGCTCGGCGACCAGTGGGTCGCCGAAGTTGAGCAGCGTCCCGAACTGGGGCTTGCCGGCACGGAGGCGAAGCTTCACGTGATTGGGGATCATGCGGGCTCCTCGTCAGGGTGTGCGTCGCGCGATGCGGCGTCCGGGACCGGCTGGCCGCGGGTGGGCCGGGGTGGTGAGGCGCGCGCGAGCGGCGTCGATGGTCGGCGGGGCGGGCGGGTCAGCGCTTGAGCGACACCACCGAGAGGTCCCGGGTCGCCGCCGGCGTCTCGACGGGCTTCGTCTTGGTCATCCGGCAATGCCCCTCGAAGAGGACGCCCTCGTCGATGACGACGATCGGGGCCTCGAGGTCGCCGAACACCCTCGCGGCGCCGCGCAGCTCCACCCGCTCGGTGACGATCACGTTGCCCACCACCTCGCCCTTGATCAGCACCACGCCCGCACGGATCGTGGCGTTGATGACACCCTTCTCGCCCACGACGAGCGTGTCGGTCGTCACGAGCTCACCCGTGAACTTCCCGTTCAGCATCACGGTGCCGCTGAAGGTGTACTTGCCCTCGATCTCCGAGCTCTCGTCGATGAACGCCGTCAGGTCGCTCGACTTGACCGAGGGCTTGCCGCTCTTCTTCCAGAGCATCGCTGTCGTCCCGTGCGGACCGGCCTACGAGCGCCCTACCTCGGCTGGCCGGCTCGCTTCTCGTCGATCAGGTAGACCGGGCGCTTCTGCTCCTCGTGCCCGTCGATCTTCTGCACGTTGCCGTTGAAGAAGCCGCCCTTGGAGATCACCAGGGAATCGGTATGGATGTTGCCGCTCACGCGCCCGGTGGCGGTGATCTCCACGTTCCCCGTGGCGACCATGTTCCCCTCGTAGTGCCCCATGATGATGGCGTCCACGGTCTGGACGTTGGCGTTGACCGCGCCCTTCTCGCCGATGACGAGCTTTCCGCCGACGTTCAGCTCGCCCCCTACCTCGCACTCGATCTGGATGGAGTCCTCGATCTCGAACTTCCCCTCCATCTTGGCGTGCTCGCCGACGACGGTCAGGAGGGTCACCGCGGGTGTCGGGCCGTCGTTCTCCTGGATCTGCGGCGGCGCCGGCTTGGTCGCGCTCTTGCGTTCGAACATCTCAGCCTCCTTCGCTATGCGACCGCCCGACCCGTCGCGGGGGATTCCGCCGCGCGGGACTCGGCGCGGGGGAGATCGACCACGGAGAGGTCTCGGTCGCTAGATGCTGGGAAGCCAGCATTAGCATTGATCTCGGCACGGTGTCAACCCCGTGCTGGCGCGGTACTCGGCCGGGGAAGCGGCCGGCTAGAACGAGCGGATCAGGCGCTCGACCCGCTCGTCGTGGGACTGGAACGGGTCCTTGCAGAGGATGGTCTCGCGCTCGGGGTCGTTGAGCTTGAGGTAGACCCAGTCGACGCGGTAG
>JACQWC010000161.1 GCA_016209635.1 Candidatus Rokuibacteriota bacterium
ACGGTGTAGAGGTCCTCCCAGGTGTCGGGGACCTTGAGCCCCGCCTTCTTGAAGAGGTCCTCGCGGTAGCACCCGACGAAGAAGGTGTGGTACTGGGGCACGGCGCGCCAGACGCCGTGGGCGTTGGCCGTGTCCTGGGCCGAGGAGAGGGTCTTGCCGTACTTCTTCTCCAGTTCGGCGACGAGGTCCGAGACATCCACGAGCTGCGGCTCGTAGAGCCAGGGGAAGTGCATGCGCATCTCGACCAGGTCGTGGCCGGCCTGGCTCTGGACCTCGGAGGCGTACTTGGCCGCCTGCTGGGGGTGGGCGACGTGATCGATCCGGATCTTGATCCCGGTGTCCTTGGTGAAGCGCTGGCCGATCTCGGCCAGCTTCTTGTCAGACGCCGGCGCGAAGTTGTTCCAGCAGAGGTACGAGATCTCCCGCTGCTGGCCGCGCGCGGGCGGGACGCCGGTCGCGAGGATGCCAGCGAGGCCGGCGCCGGCGGAGGTGGTGAGGAAGTGTCGTCGGCTGATGGGCTCCATGCGGGTCCCCCTTTCGCTCGAGCGTCGGCGCGAACGAGCGTCTGGAATGTTCGGGGCGAATGTAAGTTACCCACCGGGGACTGTCAAGCACGGGCGGCGAGGACCCCCGCCCGGCGCCGGCCCCTTCGTGTAGAGTGGGGTCATGCGCCAGGCCCTCGCGGTCCTGCTCGCCGCCACGTTCCTCCTTCCGGCCACCGGCTCGGCGGAGACGCTCGACGACGTCGTCCGGCGCCTCGAGGGGGCGTACGCGCGGATCACCGACCTCCGGGCCGACTTCGCGCAGACGGCGTTCAACAAGAGCCTCAACCAGGCGATCCCGGCCCGGGGCACGGTCTATCTGAAGAAGGGCGGGAAGCTCCGCTGGGAGTACAGCGAGCCCACCCCGCAGCAGATCGTCTCGGACGGCCGGCGGCTGTGGGTCTACACGCCGGTCCTCAACCAGGTGAACATCGGCGAGGCGCCCGAGGCGCTGGCGGGGCCCGCGGGGAGCTTCCTCGCGGGACTCGGCCGGCTGCGGGAGCACTTCGCGGTCCGGTTCCTCAACCCGGCGCAGCCGACGGACGGCGACGGCAACTACGTGCTCGACCTCACGCCGAGGACGCCGCTCCCCACCCTCGCCCGGCTGATCCTCTCGGTCGATCCGCGCGCCTGGGAGGTGCGGAGGGCGGTCGTGTACGATCAGTTCGAGAACACGGTGACGATGCAGTTCACGAAGGTCGCCGTGAACAGCGGGCTCGCGGACCGTCTGTTCACGTTCGTTCCGCCCGAGGGCGTCGCGACCGTTCCGCTCAGGTGAGACGATGGCCGCCGAGAACTCCTTCGATATCGTCTGCAAGATCGACATGCAGGAGGTGACGAACGCCCTCGACCAGGCGCGGCGGGAGATCGCCACGCGCTACGACCTGAAGGGCACGCGGAACGAGCTGGCGCTCGAGACGACGGACATCGTCGTGACCGCGGCCGACGACATGAAGCTCAAGGCGGTCTTCGACATCCTCCAGTCGAGGCTCCACAAGCGGGGCGTCCCGCTCAAGGCGCTCACCTACGGCAAGGTCGAGGAGGCCTCCGGGGGCGTCCTCCGGCAGCGCATCGGCCTCCAGCAGGGCATCCCCATCGAGAAGGCCAGGGAGATCGTCCGGCTGATCAAGGAGACGAAGCTCAAGACCCAGGCGGCGATCCAGGAGGATCAGGTGCGGGTGAGCGGAAAGAACCGCGACGACCTCCAGCGGATCATCGCGATGCTCAGGGAGAAGGAGCTCGGCATCGCGATCCAGTTCGCGAACTACCGGAGCGTCTGAGGTGGCGCGGCGGCGGTGGGGTATACTGATTCGCCCGGCATGAACGTCCATCTCACGACCCTCGGCTGCCCGAAGAACCAGGTGGATTCCGAGCTGATGCTCGGGATGCTCACCGAGGCCGGGTTCCCGCTCGCCACGCGGCCCGAGGACGCCGAGTGCCTGATCGTGAACACGTGCGCCTTCATCGACCGCGCGCGCCAGGAATCCGTCGACACGATCCTCGAGGCGGCGCAATTCAAACAACACGGGCGGTGCCGGGCGCTGATCGTGACGGGCTGCCTGACGCAGCGCTACGGCCGGGACGTCATGGCGGCGATGCCGGAGGTCGACGGGATCCTCGGGACCTCCGACCTCGGGCGCATCGTCGACCTCGTGCGGCAGGCGCGGAACCGCCACGACTGGGCGACCGCGGCGCCGCCCGGCTACCTCTACGACGCGCGGACGCCGCGGCTCCTCGCGAGCGCGGTGCCCTACGCGTACGTGAAGATCGCCGAAGGGTGCGACATGGGCTGCACCTTCTGCGCGATCCCCCAGTTCCGCGGCCGGCACCGGAGCCGGCCGCTCGCCGACGTGGTCGCCGAGGTCGAGGCGCTCGCGGCGCGGGGCCTCCAGGAGGCGATCCTCGTCTCCCAGGACACGCTCGCCTACGGGAGGGACATTCCCGGCAACGGCGACATCGGGGACCTCCTCCTGGCGCTCGGCGACACGGCGATGCCGTGGATCCGCGCGATGTACCTCCATCCCGCGCATGTTAGCGACCGGCTGCTCGCGACGTGGTCCCGCGCCCGCGTCGTCCCGTACGTCGACATGCCGGTCCAGCACGGCGACGACGGCGTGCTCCGCGCCATGCGGCGCGCCGTCACCGCGAAGCGGATGAAGGAGATCGTGGCGGCCTTCCGGTCGGCGATCCCCGGCGTGACCGTGCGGACGACGGTGCTGGTCGGCTTCCCGGGAGAATCCGAGGCCGCCTTCGAGAATCTCCTCGAGTTCCTGGAAGCGACACGCTTCGACCGTCTCGGGGTGTTCACCTACTCGCCCGAGGAGGGGACCCCGTCCCCGTCCTTCGGGGACCAGGTGCCGGCGGAGGTCGCCACGGAGCGCGCCGCGCTCGTGGAAGAGTCCCAGGACCGGATCGTCTGGGAGCGGCAGGCCCGGCTCGTCGGCACCGTAGAGGAGGTCCTCGTCGACGGCCCGAGCGCGGACCCGGCCTTCGCGTGGGAGGGCCGGACGGCCGGCCAGGCGCCGGAGATCGACGGCGTGGTCTATCTGCGCGACCGCGACCTCGTCCCGGGCCGCTTCGCCCGCGTCCGCATCGTCGAATGTGAGGGACACGAGCTCGTCGGCGAGCGCGCCTAGCCGTACCGCGCCGCTCCGCCGCAGCGGGTTGGTGGACCGGCTCGCCCTGCTCCTCGCCACGGGCTGCGGCGTGGGCCTGGCGCCCGTGGCCCCCGGCACCGTCGGGAGCGCCGCCACCGTCCTCGTCCTCTGGGTCGTCCCCTTTTCCCGCCCCGGCCTCCTCGTCTTCCTCCTCGCGATCGTGGCCGGCGGGACCTGGGCGGCCCACCGCGCCGAGCGGATTCTCGGCAGGAAGGATCCCGGCGCGATCGTCGTCGACGAGGTCGCGGGCATGACCCTGTCGGTGCTCGCCTTCCCTCTGACGCCGCCCGTGCTCCTGACAGCGTTCGTCCTCTTCCGCGTGTTCGACATCGTGAAGCCGTTCCCCGCGCGCGACAGCCAGCGGCTCCGCGGAGGCGTCGGGGTGATGGTCGACGACCTGATCGCGGGGGTCTACGCGGCGGCCACGCTCGCCGTTGTCCGGGCGATCGCGCGATGGCCGTGACCGCCGCGGCCCGCGTGGTCACGGTGGGCGCGGCGTCGCTCCTGACGGGGAGCGACCCCGAGGGCGGGGCGGTCGTCGCGGCGCTCTCCGCGGCCGGCGTGCCCGTGGCGAGCCGCGTTCTCGTCGACGACGACGAGACCGCCCTCGAGCACGCGCTCGCGCCCGGCACCCTGACGGTGATCCTCGCGAGCCCCGGCGGATCGGCGGGCGACGTCGTCCGCCGTGTCCTCGCGCGTGTGGTCGGCGCCCGCCTCGTCCTGAGCGAGCGGATGCTCGCGGCGCTCGAGGAGCGCCACCGCCGGCAGGACCGACCGCTCCCGCGGCGGGCCGAGCGGCTCGCCCTCCTGCCGCAGGGCGCCACACTCTGGCTCAGCGAGGCGGCCGAGCCCGCCTGGGCGCTGGAGAGCGGCCGTGACGCCTTCGTCGTCCTGCCGCGCGGCGGCGCGCTGGGGCCGATCCTCGCCGAGCACCTCCTGCCGTGGGTACGCGCCCGGTTCGCGGGGCGGGGGGCGGTGCTCGTCCGGACGCTCAAGACCGCGGGCGTCTCCGCCGCGGAGGTCGAGGAGCGGCTCGCCGACTGGCTCGGCCGGGAGGGCGACGTGAGCGTCGCCACGGTGCCGGCCGACGGCGACGTGTGGGTGAGGCTCCGGGCGCGCGGGACGACGGCGGCCGAGGCCGGGGACACCCTCGCCGCGGCTGAGGCCCCCATCGCGGCGGCGCTCGGGGAGGACTGCTACGGCCGGGACGGCGAGACGCTCGAGGAGGTCGTGGGGCGGCTCCTCGCCGCGCAACGACTCACCCTCTCGATCGCGGAGTCGTGCACGGCCGGGCTCCTCGGCCACCGGCTGACGAACGTGCCGGGGGCCTCAGGCTGGTTCGAGCGCGGCCTCATCGTCTATTCGAACCGCGCCAAGGAGGAGCTACTCCGGGTCCCGGCGTCCGTCCTCAGGGTCCACGGGGCGGTGAGCGACGCCTGCGTGCAGGCGATGGCGCGCGGGATCGCGGAGGTCTCGGGGAGCCCGTGCGGGCTCGCGATCACCGGGATCGCCGGGCCCGACGGCGGCACCCCGGCGAAGCCCGTCGGCACCGTGTTCGTGGCCCTCGCGTTCGCCGGCGAGCTGGTCTCGCGGCGCTTCAGGTTCGCCGGCGATCGGTCCGAAGTGAAGTGGCAGTCGACGCAGATGGCGCTCGACATGCTGCGGAGGCGGCTCCAGGCCGGGTGACCGCCGCCGTCCGATCCTTCGTCGCGGTCCTCCTCGATCCCGACACGCGGGCGGCGCTCGGGACGGCGATCGAGCGCTTGCGCCGGGCCGGGCGCGGCGTCGCCTGGGTGGTCCCCGACAACCTCCACGTCACCCTGAAGTTCCTCGGTCAGGTCGACGAGGCCCGGCTCGGCGAGGTCGCCTCGGCGCTCGCCGCTGCCGCAGCCGGCGTGGCGGCGTTCGACTTCGTCGTGCAGGGGCTCGGCGCGTTCCCGTCCGTCGACCGGCCGCGCGTCGTCTGGGCCGGCGCCGGCGAGGGCGCCGGCGCCCTCGTGACCCTGGCGTCCCGCGTCGAGGAGGCCCTGGGCCCGCTCGGCTTCGCTGCCGAGGCGCGCCCCTTCTCGCCCCACGTGACGCTCGGTCGCCTCCGCGCGCCCCGCCGCGACCCGGCCCTCGCCGCGGCGCTCGGGGCGTCCCCGGGCCAGGTGTTCGGGCGGATCCGCGCGGCGCGGGTCTCGCTCATGCGAAGCGACCTCTCCCCGCGGGGCGCGCGCTACAGCGAGCTCGCGGCCGCCGCGCTCGGTGTCTGACGAGGGCCGCGAGTGTCTGATTCATCCGACGTTGACGGCATCCAAACGGCCTCCTAGAATGGCCGCAGCCTGAGACGAGGAGACGCGCATGGCGGAGGCGAAGAGCGAGCGGCGGCAGGCCCTGGAGCTGGCGATCTCGCAGATCGAGCGGCAGTTCGGCAAGGGC
>JACQWC010000162.1 GCA_016209635.1 Candidatus Rokuibacteriota bacterium
GCCATCGCCGAGAAGCTGGAGCGGGCCCGGCGGCGGCGGCTCGCCGAGGAGGCGAGGAAGCTCGATCCGAAGGAGGAGCGGCGGCTGGCCGAGGAGGGCCTCGCCGCGGACTCGCCCACGTGGCCCGGATACTGAGGGGCGAGATCTACTGGGCCAACCTCAATCCCGTCCGGGGTCGCGAGCAGGCGGGGCTCCGGCCGGTCCTCGTCATCAGCCATGACGTCTTCAACGCGCAATCGGGGACCGTGATCGCCCTCGCCATCACCAGTCAGCCCCAGCGCGCGGGCTTTCCGCTCACGCTCCGCCTGGAGAGCGTCCGCCTCCCGAAGCCATCCTGGATCAAGATGAGCCAGGTGCGCACGCTGTCCACGGAGCGCCTGGGCCGCAGGCTCGGCGCTGTCTCGCCAGACGAGCTCGACCGCGCCACCGAGGGGCTCTTCGACCTCGTCGGGTAACGCCGGGGCGGCGTACGGGCGTGTGCTGCGCGCAAGGGGGGACACTGCCGGATGCCGGAAGGCACGCAGCCGGGCGCTCGGGTTGTTCGAGGACGTGGGCGTGATCTGGGGCAGCGATCGGGCTCGGCAGGCGCCCCAGGAGCGCTGACGTGTACTGCGTGAGGCTCGCCCTGGCGCTGGCCGAGGAACTCGGCATGCGCCCCTCGTCGCCCTTTGCCACCTCGGGCTCGGCAGGCTCCACCGGCGCACCGGCAAGCGGCAGGAAGCGCGGGACCACCTGACCCTCGCCACCACGATGTACCGCGAGATGGACATGCGCTTCTGGCTCCCGCAGGCCGAGGCGGAGCTGAGGGAGCGCGTATAGGCATGGCGCGCGTTCCAGAGACTCAGTACGCGAGGTGTGGCAACCTCCACATCGCGTATCAGGTCGTCGGGGAGGGCCCTCCCGATCTGGTCGTTGTCCCCGGTGTCGTTTCTCACCTCGAGCACCAGTGGGACGAACCCCTTCAGGCCGCGTTCTTTCGCCGGCTCGCCTCGTTCTCTCGCCTGATCCGATTCGACAAGCGCGGGCAGGGCCTGTCCGACCGCGTCGAGCACATGCCCACCATCGAGGACAGGATGGACGACGTTCGAGCCGTCATGGACGCCGCCGGCTCGGCACGAGCGGCGATCCTCACGCTGTCCGAAGGCGGACCGATGGGAATCGTCTTCGCCGCGACCCACCCGGGCCGGACGTCCAAACTGATCCTGTGGAACACGTTTGCCCGTATGGCCTGGGCTCCGGGCGCCACCGAAGGACGTCGCCAGCAGACCGTGGATGCCACTCTGCGCCGATTCGAGGACGAGTGGGGCACCGGAGGCCTGGTCTCGCTGTTCGTGCCCTCAGCAGCAGCCGACCCGAGCTTCCGGGACTGGTGGGCGCGCTTCGAGCGCCTCTCGATGAGCCCGGGGGCAGCCGTCGAGGCGATGCGGGTCAACTTCGAGATCGACGTCCGCGACATCCTGCCGTCAGTACGGGTCTCGACCCTGGTGCTCCGAAACGCCGGCGACATACTTCCTCGTAAGGCGAGCCGTTATCTGGCGGATCAGATTCCGGGCGCCCGCTGGGTCGAACTCCCGGGGTCCGATCACTTCGCCTGGCGCGAAGAGGACGGAGTGACCCAGGAAATCGAGGAGTTCCTCACCGGGGAACGGACCGAGCCCGAGATCGAGCGGATCCTCGCGACAATTCTCCTGACCGACATCGTCGGCTCCACCGATCGCGCCGCCGGGCTCGGGGATCACAGGTGGCGGGAGCTTCTCAATCGCCACGACGCCCTCGTCGAGCGGGCGCTCGGGCGGTTCCGGGGCCGCCTCGTCGACAAGACCGGAGACGGAGTCCTGGCCACGTTCGACGGTCCTGCACGAGCGATTCGCTGCGCAACCACGATCGCGGAGTCGGTCCGGGGAATTGGTCTGGAAATCCGAGCGGGCATACATACGGGGGAGGTGGAGACGCGGGGAGATCGGCTCGCGGGAATCGCGGTCCACACAGCGTCCCGGGTCTCCAGCCTGGCGGGTCCGGGCGAGGTCCTCGTCTCGAGCACCGTGAAGGATCTCGTCGCCGGATCGGGCATTCGCTTCGCCGATCGTGGCCGCCATGTCCTGAAAGGTGTCCCCGGCGAGTGGCACCTGTTCGCAACTATGTGACGGCGACTGCCGAGGCCGAGGCGCCGATGTTCAAGAGGATCGACCACGTCGAGCTCGTCACGGACCAGCCGGATCGAACGGTCGAGTTTTACACGGAGGTGCTCGGGTTCACGGTGAAGTCGCGAGACCGCATCGATGGCCTGGCGCCCGGCGTGTCACTGGACCTCGTGTACCTGGAGCTCGGCGGAACCGTCGTCGAGCTCATGACCTATCACGGCATGTCCGTCGAGCCGGCGCCGCCAAAGGAACACCTCGGCTACCGCATGATGGCGCTCGAAGTCGACGACATGCGCAAAACCGTCGACTACCTCGAGACGAAAGGCATCGAGGTCGTCTGGGGACCGAAAGTCCGCGAGAAGTACGCAAGAGTGGAGATCCGTGACCCTGACGGCAACCACATCGAGCTGAGGCAGTGGTTCCGGTGAAGTCGCTCGAGCACTGCTACCGCGAGTACATGCTCACGCTGGCGACGGCCTGATGGACCACATCACCCGCAGACGGCTCCTGGCATTGTCGGCCGCCGTCCTCGCGTCTCCGCTCTTCGCGGCCGCTCAGCAGCTGACGAAAGTTTACCGGATAGGTGTGCTCTTTAGCGGTTCCCCTGAGTCTTCCTTGACCCAGACAATGCTCGACGTACTCCGGCAGGGTCTGCGGGAGCACGGCTACGCTGAGGGACGGAACATCGCGTTTGAGCCCCGGTATGCAAAGGGGAAGTATGAGCTCTTCCCCGAACTGGCAGCCGAGTTGGTCGGTCTCAAGGTTGACGTCATCGTTGCGGTGCCTACGCCAGCGGCCCTGGCGGCGAGGAATGCGACCGGGACGATCCCTATCGTCGTCGTCGCGGGCGGCGATCTCGTTGGGACCGGGCTCGTGTCCAGCCTCGCACGCCCCGGTAGAAACATCACGGGCCACTCCATACTTGCCCCAGAGATCGTCGGGAAACAGCTGGAGCTGCTCAGGGAGACCGTCCCCGGGCTCTCCCGGGTGGCGGTCCTGAGGAATCCCACCCAACCCCCCCAGGCAGCGATGTCGAGAGAGGCGGAAGTTGCCGCCCGGGTGTTGGGGATGCAGGTTCAACTGTTAGAGGCGGGCGGTCCCGACGAGTTTGACAGCGCCTTCGCCGCGATGACCAGAGAACGCGCAGGTGGCCTTCTCGTCCTAGCGGACGCGATCTTCATTGCGGGCCGACCTGCCCGTGGAACAACCGACCAAGTTCGACTTGATCATCAACCTCAAGACCGCCAGGGCGCTCGGCCTGGCGATCCCGCCGTCGCTGCTGCTGCGCGCGGACCAGGTGATCGAATAGGATCCCCGCCGGATGAGCCCTTCGTGAGGGAACGAGTCAGTCCCGCGGCCTTGGAAGCGCGCCCACGCGATGCGCGAGAATGATCACCTCTTCGAGCCGGGCGAGCTGCTGTGCGGGAGTCGCGCTGAGCGCCAGCGTCAGCTGGTGGAAGCGGTGAGCCTCCCAGCCGGCGATCCGCTTCAGGCGGATCAGGTCTGGAATGGACGCGATACGCGCCACGGCCCGGGCGAGCGTGATGATCTCCGCGCGCGTCCACAGCTCCTCGAAGTCGAACGGATGCTCCGCGAAGAGGTCGACCGCCTTCCTCGCTTCGTCGGGCGCCAGATCGACGACGAGATCGATATCCGCGGTGAGCCGCGCGTACCCGTGGAGCACGGTCGCAAACCACCCGACGACCACGTATCGAACTGCCGCGCGGTTCAGGGCGTCGAGGAGTGGCTCGAAGAGCGGCACCCGTACACTCTACCCGGTGCCGGCGCCCTCGAACGCAATCGGCACACGCCGGATGCTCACTCGGCCCGCCGGAGACCCCGCTGCCCGACTGAGGAGGGGTCCGGTGGAGCAGGCCGGGGCGATCAGGGGCGCACTTCGGTGAGGAACTGCCGTGGCGTCATGACGCGGAGCGGCAGCCGGGTCGGCCGGTGCATCCAGCGCCCGAAGTCCGCGAGGTCGCCAGTTACGAAGTGGGTGGCGCGGGCGGCGATCGCCGCCGCGAGGAGTGGCCGGTCCTTCGAGGACAAGTCCGGCGGCGTCAGCCGCTCGACGTCGGCCGGGGGCGGCTCGCCGACGATCCGAACGGCGACAAGGCCTCGCCGCAGCGTGGACAGCGCCGCCGGTCGCTTCGCCTCGAGATTCCGCTCGGCCTCGACGATCGCAAGGGGCGAGGTCAGCAGCGTCACGCGGCCGGCCGCTCGCAGTTCGATCAGGAGGGCCGAAAGCCCGTCCGGGCTGTACGCGGCGGTGAAGAGAACGTTGGCGTCGAGGAAAACACGGCGGTCAGCCACGGGCGCGACGGCGCCGCGTGGGCGCCTTCAGACCCCAGCGCCGGCGGAGCGCCGCCCGTTCACGCGAGGCGACGCGATCTGCCGTGACCAGACGCTCGATCTCCTCGTCGCCATAGAGCGCGACGGGGGTCACCGCGGCGGGATCGAGGACGATCCTCCCGGCTTCCTCGCGCAGCAGCAGGACCGAGCCTGGGGCGAGCCGCAGGCGGGCACGCACGCGTTTGGGCAAGGTGATCTGGCCCCTCGGAGAGACGATCAGAGTCGTAGTCATGCCAGGCGCGCGCGAAGTCATGGATCCACCTCCGGCATCATATTAGCAGAATTTCTGCAATTCCGATGCGCGCGTGGGTGACTCCGCCATGGGATGCCCCCGGTGCCAGCACGAGAACCCCGCGGCTCTCAAATTCTGCGGGGAGTGCGGGGCAGCGCCGAGAGTCCGTGCGGGCTGTACGCGGAATTTCCGCAATTCCGCCGTTCAGGAGCCGCGGGGCATGCGGGGACTTCGGTATGAGGTGTCGCCGATGCAACGTTAGAATCCCTGTGTGACCGACGCCACCTACCCGATGGAGCGCACGCCGGCTGAGAGGCCGTGAAAATTTCCAGGATTTCTCTCGCGGGAACCGCAACGTGCGGCGTAGAGTCGGCGCATGAACGACACCCTGTTCGATCTGCCAAGCGCGGACGCGCCTCGTGAGCCACCGGCCGTGAAGCCCGAGCCGCGACTGCAGCGGCCGAACCGGGCGCAGGTGGAGTTGCGCCCCGTGGATCTCGAGGGCCGGCTGCCCGCAGATCATCGCGCCCGCATCGTGTGGGACTTCGTGGAGGGGTTGGATCTGACGCCGCTGTACGCCGAGATCAAGGCGGTGGAGGGCCATGCCGGCCGGCCGCCGATCGATCCCGCGATTCTGATGGCGCTGTGGCTGTACGCAACGGTCGAGGGGGTCGGCAGCGCGCGGGCCGTGGCGCGGCTGTGTGAGGAGCACGATGCGTACCGCTGGCTGTGTGGCGGGGTGTCGGTGAACTACCACACGCTGGCGGATTTTCGCGTCCAGCCGGTGGAGTCCCTGGATCGACTCCTCACCACGAGTGTGGCGACGTTGATGAGCGAGGGGCTGGTGACGGTCACGCGCGTGGCGCAGGACGGGGTGCGCGTGCGCGCGAACGCGGGGGCCGCGTCGTTCCGGCGCGGGCAGCGGCTGAAGGCGTGCTTGGCCGAGGCCGAAGCGCAGGTCGCGGCCTTGCGGCAGGAGCTGCACGAGGATCCGGGCGCGACGACGCGGCGGCAGGCGGCGGCGCGCGA
>JACQWC010000171.1 GCA_016209635.1 Candidatus Rokuibacteriota bacterium
CATCTACGCGCTCACGTTCACGTCGTCGTCCGACCAGATCACGGCGAGCGTGGGTGTCACGAGCGAGCTGATCCGGGGGGACATCTATTTCTGGGGCGGGCTCATGGCGGGCGCGGTGATGGCCTCGATCCCGATCGTGATCCTCTACGTCTTCTTCCTCGACTACTACGTCTCCGGACTCACCGCCGGCGCCCTCAAGTAGCCGTTTCCCACCCGCCCCGGTGCGGTGTCCTAGCTAGAGCGTGATGGGGGAGGACGCCTTCGAAGCGGCGGTGGCGGCGCACCACGGGGAGATCTATCGCTACCTGCTCCGGGCGACGGCCCGCGCCAGCGAGGCGGACGATCTCTCGCAGGAGACCTTCCTCCGGGCCTACCGGGCCTGGCGGTCCCTGCCCCCCGATGCCAATGTCCGCGCCTGGTTGTTCAGGATCGCGACCAATCTCTGCCGGAACCACTTCCGCGCCGAGAAGCGCCGTCGCCTGGCCCACGCGGAGGTCCGCGCGACGGGAACCCTGCGCGACGAGGACGGGCCCGAGGAGGCGACGCTCTTCAACGAGGCCAGGTCGGCGATCGAGGCGGTGGTCGACCGGTTGCCGCTCAAGCAACGGCTGGCGTTCATCCTCCGGAAGGTCCACGACCTCGACTACGAGGAGATCGCCTGGGGGCTCGAGTGCTCCGGGGAGAGCGCGCGGGCCCACGTCTTCCAGGCCCTCCGGAAGATCCGCCGGAGCCTGGACGGCCACGAACTTCCCCACGCGGAGGCCCTGCGATGAATGCAAAGCCCCTTGTCTGCCGTGAGATCCAGGTCGACCTCGTCGCCGCGGCGACGGGCGACGCCGGGCCGGCGGCGCGCGTGCGCGTCGAGCGGCACGTCGCCGCCTGCCCGCCTTGCCGTGGCGAGTTCCACCAATACCGGGCGATCGACACGATGGTGGTGAGCCTCCGGGAGGCGCCCCTGCCCGGCGGGCGGATCGGGCTGGCGCGCGTGGAGCTCGAATCGCGGCTGGCCGATCTCAAGCGCCGCCTGGTGGCCTACGGCGTCTTCCCCTCGCCGCTCGGCCGCATCCTCATCGCGCGGTCGGACCTGGGCGTGTCGCTGGTGGAGTACCTGGAAGGCGGCAAGGGCCTGGTCGCCTCCCGGCTCGGCAGGGCGCCGGGAATCGAGGCCGTGGAGGACGGCGCGGAGGTCGAGCGGCTCTACTGGGAGCTCCTCGAGTACCTCGAGGGCCGGCGCACGCGGCTCGAGTGGCCGCTCGACTTCCGGCTCGCGCGCAGCGAGTTCCACCGCGCGGTGCTCGAGGTCACGGCGGGGATCCCGTATGGCGCCGTGGTCTCGTACGCGGGGGTCGCGCGCGACGTCGGCCGGCCGGCCGCGACCCGGGCGGTGGCCCAGGCGCTCCGCTGGAACCCCCTGCCGATCGTCGTCCCCTGCCACCGCGTGATCGGCGGTTCCGGCGACCTCACGGGCTACGCCGGGAACAAGGTCGGCCTGAAGCAGCGGCTGCTCGCGCTCGAGGGCGTCCCAACGGCGCGGGCCCGGGGCGATCTTCGGGTCGAGCGCGAGGCGATGTACGTCCGTAACCGCGACTGGGAGGAGTACTGCCTGCCCACCTGCGGGTCGCTCCCTGCTGTGCCGCTCTCCCGGCTCACGCTCTTCGCGTCGCGCGAGCGCGCCGAGGCGGTCGGACTCGCTCCCTGCACCTCCTGCCGCCCGGACCTCCACCCGCTGGCGCGGTAACCGCGGCTCGCCGCCCGATTTCACGCGCGCCTCCCCCCGGTGTCACAGGGGGTAGATGGAGGCGGCCATGCTCACTGTGCTCGGGATCGCGACCGTGGTGCTCATTCCGTTCCTCTCCCTCCTGGCGCTCATGCGCCTCGCCGATCGGCGGGAGCGCGCGCGCCAGGAGGTCGTCGCCCGTCAGGTGGCCGTGACCGACGCGATCCACCGCGAGCTCGGCGCGGTGGTGTCGCCGGTCGTCCGCAAGCGGCCCTGGGGCCCCTGGCAGGTCCGCATTGCGCTGCCGCGCGGCCGGCGCGCCCTGGCGGGCAGCGTCCTCTCGATCACACACGGGGCGCTGGCGAGCGCGAGCGGCGCGCGCGGGAATCCCCTCGAGGTCCTCCTGGTCTCGCGGGACGAGGGCGGCCGATGAACCTGAACGAGTACCTCCTCGAGGTGGTCGTGCGGGAGCGGCTGGCCGAGGCGCGCGCTGCGGCGGCGCGTCGCGCCCTCCTCGACGCGGCTCGCGCCCGTGCGCTGCCGCGTCACCGGTCGGCGGTGGCGACGAAGGCCGGCGGGCCGATCAGGTGGTGGAAGGCGCTCGCGAGCCTCGCGGCCTGGTGGACGTGAGACCCCGACGCGGGAGGGAGCTCAGGGACCGACCTTGACCGTTCCGCCGCCGCTCACCGCGATGAGGCTGCCGGAGGCCGTGGTCGCGCCCGTCGGCAGCGGCGTGCCGTTGATACTGATCGTGTTGCCGTTCGTGTTGAGCCCGGCCAGCGGGTTCGCGTTCGTTACCGTGACCGTCGCCGTAAGCCCCGCCTTGAAGATCGGAATGCCGTTCAGGAACACGTTCGGCACGAGGCCGTTCGTCACGTTGAGCGTGTTCCCGCTCCCGACGAAGTTGACGAGCGCGCCCGTGATGGTCGCGAACGACCCTTGCGTCACGGTCAGGAGCACGCCGTTCTGGATCGTGAGCGTCGCCCCGTTGGCCAGCGTCAGGAGGTTCCCCGTGACCGTGAGCTTGCTGGCGCCGGTCAGGCTGACCAACGAGCCGCTCAGAACGTTGAAGGCGCTCCCATCGATCCGAACCAGCTCGGCGCCCGTGCTCGAGAGGTTCGCGCCGTTGACGAGGTCGAACGCGCTCGCGCTCGTCGTCAGCGTGCTCCCTTCTCTCAGGGTGAGGATCGGCAGGCTCGCTTCGAGGAGGGCGGTGTCGACCCTCAGAACCTTCTGGCCGGTCACGGTCGCCCCGGAGAGGTTGAGGAGGGTTCCCGCGTGCTGGAGCGGCTCGTCGGTGCCGAGCGTGAGTCCGGTGTCGGGATCCACGGCCGTGGCGCTGCCCGTCAGGCTGAACATCACGGCCCCAGGCAAGCTGGCGATCGAGTGGGTGCCTCCGGTGAGGGAGACGAGCGGGTCCGTCGAGGCGGCGGTGAGGAGACCCCCTTCCTCGACCTTCACGATGCTCCCGGCAGCGGTGATCGCTGCGCCCCCGTTGGCGACGAGCAGTGGTCCGGCCAGATCGACGCTCGTCGGCGCGGCGCCCAACGACCCGGTGCCGTCCACGTGGATCAGATGGAGGCCCGCGGTCAGCATCCCGCCTGTCATAGAGAGGAGCGGGTCCGTCGTCAACACCGTCGAGAGGTGGCCGCCCGCCGCGAGCGCGAGAAGCGTTTGATCGGCCGCCGTCGCCAGCGTCGACGACACGGCCTGGAGGAGCGAGCCGCGCAGGGTCAGGTTGAACCCGTGGCCGATGTTCAGGAAGTTCTGGCCGGTCGTCACAACGCTCCCGGTGATCGAAACGAACGGATCGGTGGTGGAGCTCGTCAGGACGCCGGTCGTCGACAACAGGATCGAGCGCTGGGTCGTGAGGGTGCTGTCCACGACCTCCAGCAGGGGCCCCGCCACGGTGGTCGTCAGCGTGTTGGGGCTCACAACAACCAGCGCGTCGCTCACCCCCGTCTGAGTCAGCGTGGTGTGATCGAGCTGGACGAGGGGGTTGGTCGCGGTGCTCACGATCGCGAGCAGCTCGAGCAGCGGCCCGGTGAGCGTGAACGTGCTGGGGCTGGCGGTGGTGCCCGTCGCCACCAGCACGACGCCGGTCTCGGCGGGGGGCGCGCCGGCCTCCACTCCGAGCGTCACCACGGGCGTTCCGCCCGTGATCGTGAGCGCGCTGCTCGACATGCGGATCGCGGGCTCGTTGAGGGCCCGGAGAACCTGGACAAGGTCCCCACCCCCGGCGGGGCTGTCGATGAGCGTGCGGACCGTCACCGTCGCGTTCGTCAGGTCAAGCGCCGTGCCGGTCAGCGTCACGACGTTCCCCGAGCCGTCGGTCGAGGCGAGCGCATCCGCCGTCAGCGATCCCCCGTTGAGCCTAATCGCCGGGCCCGCGGTGTTGAGGAGGGTGCTCCCGCCCGTGAGCCGGGCGACGGGCACGGCCCCGAGGTCGAGCGCGGTGTTGGTCAGGTCGAGGATCGGCCCCCCGACGGTGAGCGACGCGCCGGCCAGCTCGAGGAACGCGGAGCCGGCCACCGTCAGGGTCGCGCTCGTCGCGGCGAGGAGCGGACCGGCCAGGTTGACGGTGGCCCCGGGCCCGACGGTGAGGAACCCACCGCCGACCGAGACCGCGCTCCCGTTGAGCTGGATCAGCGGCGCCAGGGAGGTCGAGGAGAGCGCGCCCAGCACCTCGACGAAGTCGTCGCCGGCGACGAGCGTCCCCCCGACGTCGCTCAGCAGGGGGCCCGCGAGCGCGAGGCTCCCGCCCGCGTCGATTCGGATGAAGTCGCCGGGCGCGATGACCGTCGTCGGGTCGAAGCTCAGCAGCGGCGCCGTCGAGCTGCTCGAGAGGCTGCCGAGGATGTCGACGACGCTCGAGCCGGCAACGACCAGGCTGTCCGTCACGTCGAGGAGGGGACCGGCGAGCGCCACGCTCGCGCCGGGATCGACCTGGATGAGATTATCCCCCGCCTCCTGGGTCACGGTCGCGCTCGTGATCTCGACCGCCGGGAGGGAGGACGTGCTCGTCGTGACGCCGGTGAAGGTCTTGAGCCGCTCGCCCGTCGGGAAGAACTTGAAGCCCGAGATCTGGACCGTCGTCTCCGCGATGAGCTGCTCGGCGCCGCCGGTCGAGATCGGGGTGATCGGGGTATCCGTGGTCGTCGTCCCTCCGATGTCGGTCGTGCCACCGGTCCCGGTCGTCCCTGCCGTGTCGGTCGTCCCACCCGTCGTCTGCGTCGTGCCGCCGTCGCCCACCGTGCTCAGCAGAGTGGTCACCAGCGCGACCGCCGTCTGCACCGCCTGGACGACCACCTGGTCCTGGTTCTGGGTCTCCTTGTGCTGCGGCCCCTGCTGAGGCTGGAGCCCCGAACGGATCTCCGCCTCGCGCGCCGGCGTGAAGGTCTCCAGGCGCGCCGCCGCGCTGCCCGCCACGGTGAAGGCCTGCCGGACGCCCACAGTGACGGCCTGGGTGACCACCTGCTGGGTCGCCGGGTCGAGCTGGAGGGCCTCGATCGCCCCGCGCAGGACGTAGAAAGTCGTGACCACGGCCGGGACAGCCCCGCCAAGCTGGGCGCTTGCCCGCGTCACCTCCGCCACCACGACCGTGCCGCGCACGCCGGCCACCGCGTTCGCCGTCCGGATCTCGATCACCTCTCCCGGCCGCAGCTTCTCCCGCGCGACGGCGAGGCCGATCTTGCCGGAGTCGAGGTTGACCGTGGAGCGCCCCGGCACCTCCGTGATCGTCAGGACGGAGCGCTCCCGGACCGTGACGACCGCGGCGCCGCCCAGCAGCAGCCGCGCGATCGACTTGTCGCCGGTGGTGATCCGGTCCTGGAGGAACACGTCGTCCTTGAACTTGAGGGCGACCGGACGCGGAACCGCGCCGCGGGCGACGGTGACGTTGCCCTCGAGCGTCGTGACGACGCCCGCTTTCGTCGCCTGGCCGAAGACCAGGCTCGGCCAGAAGGTAAGGAGGAGGAGGAGCAGGGCGCACGCCGGACGGCGAAATCTCAGCATGGGCATCCTCTGAAGAGCGCGAGACATCGCGACTGGGAAATCGGCATCGTGTCTCGCAGCGTCACCATCCGGCCAGGGGACCGGAGCCCCGAACGCGACCCGCTACGATGATTGCGTCATCGGCCGTCCCTGTCAAACGGAATTCGGGCGGCGGCGGGTCAGCCCTGGAAATCCTCGGGAATCTTCGGGAGCTCGCCGATCTGCTTCGGATCGACCGCGTACACGGCGGGCGCCGCCTTGGTCTTGACCCAGGCGCGCTCGGCCTCCCGCTTGCCGACGATCACGGTCGCGATCTCGGTGCCGTCGGCCCTGAAGAGCCCGACCTCCATCGCCGGCGCGTCGAGCCCGTACCGGGCGGGCTCGTCGCCCCCCCGCGCCCGCTCCTTCCACTTGAGCGCGCGGAGCGTGTAGAGCAGGTCGTCCACGGCGGCGCTCTTCGCCGGGCCCTTCCCGGGCTCGACGACCGTCCACTCCGCATCGCCGCGCCGCTCGAGGAGGAGGCTCTTGCCGGACCGCTGGATGCGAATCCGCTTCACGTCCTTGGGCTCGAGCCCCGAGAGGAGGATCCGGTCGCGCAGCGCGTCGAGGGGGCGTCCCAGCTCGCCCAGGGCCTTGGCGTCGACCAGCACCACCGGGCCGCGGCCGGCGAGGGCGGCGTAGGCGGAGGGCGCGCCGCCCCTCCGCTCGGGCGAGGGCGCGAGGAGCAGGGTCCTCGGACCTGGCGCGCCCTCCTCGGTGAGGGTGACGCGCACCTCCGGCCGGGCGAGGTATCGTGGGACACCGCCCGCGTCCTCGCTGAGGAACGCCTGCGCGCGCAACTCCCGGAGCTTGAAGAGGATCGCGCCGACCTCCACCTGATCGGCGGGCAGAGACTCGGGCGCGGCGATGCGCCACCGGTTCTGCTCGCGGAGCAGCGTGACGGCTCCCTTCGGGCTCTCGATCTCGAGGCGCGTGATCTTGTCGCGGTCGAACTCCACGACGACCCTGTTCCGGACGGCCGCGACGGTCCTGGGCACGGCCGTCCAGACCTCCTCGGCGAGGAGCAGCACCGTCGGCTCCCCGGGCCGCTGGGCGTAGACGCCCTTCTTGGCGGCGTCGAGGCCGCCGAGCAGGAGGGACTTCGCCGCGCGCTCCTTGTCCTTCCCGGTATGGATCGTGACGCGGAGCGGTCGCTCGAGACCGAAGGGGCCGAGCGACGGCGGCGACTCGGCGACGAACTCCCGCACCCGCGCCGCCTGCAGCTTGTCGAGGAAGTCGGCGACCGTCTCGGTGTCCGCGGGGAGCGCCGCCGGCCGCGTGAGCCTCCACTTCCCGTCGGCCGCCTCCACCGCGAGGGTCTCGTCCCGCGTGACGATGTCGAGGGCCGTCACGTCCTTCCGGTCGAAGGCGAGCACCGTCCTGTCGCGGAAGTCGGCGGGCGGGCGTGTCGCGTCGCGGAGGACGCTCTCCGAGACGACGAACACCGCCGGCTTGTCGCGTGCGCGCGCGTACACCCAGACGCCGGTGGGGTTCCTGGCCCCCAGGACGAGCCCGAGCTGCCTCGCGTCCTTGAGGACGAGCGTGATCTCCGCCGCCGGCTTGTCGAGACCGAACTCCGCCAGCGACGGGGGCGCCGCCGCGATCTCGCGGTCCATCTTGGCGGTGGCGACGGCGGTCAGCACCTCCTCGATCGGCCCCCGCTCGCCGCGCGCCTTGACGGGCTCGACCATCTGCCAACCGTCGCCGTCGCGCCGGAGCCGCACGGTCTCGCCTCCCCGCCGGAGCCCGAGCTCGTTCACGTCGCGGGGCTCCACCTCGAAGACGCGCCCCTTCCGGCCCTCTGCCCGCTCCCGCTCGGGACCCAGCCGGATCTCGTAGACGTAGTAGAAGGCGGAGAGCGCCAGCAGGACGATGGCGAGGACCGCGGTGGTCTGCCAGCGCATCCGGGGCTACTTCGCGGCGCGGCGGCGGACGAGGGTGGCGATCCCGCCGACGAGCACCAGGCCCGGCAGGATGAGGACGGGGAGGAGGAACGCGACGCGCGCTTCGCTCGCGTTCATGAAGATGGGCGTCTGCTTCGTGTCCTTGGGACGGATCGCGATCTGGTCCTCTTCCTCGGCCAGCCAGCTCACCGTGTTCAGGAAGAAGTCCCGGTTGCCCTGGACGTTGAGGAACTGGTTGGCGGCGACGTTCGACGTACCGAAGACGACGATCCGCGCCTTGTCCCTGGTCACGACGGCGGCGATGGGAACGGGGCCCTTGAGGTCCCCGGGGCCGAGCTGCGCCTGGCCCCGGCGGAGCGCCTCGCGATCGGTCTCGCCCCAGCTCTGCGGGCTCGTCCGCACCAGGGGCTGGACCGTGACCCCCTGGGGCGGCGTCCTGGCCCCGGCGACCGAGCGGGTCAGGGGGAACAGCGTCGCCACGCCGCCCATGTCGCGCGTGATCGGGTGCGGCTCGTACTGGAGGATCACGGGCACCAGGGGCTCGTTGATCCCGAAGAGTTGCCCGATGGGGTTCGTCTCGACGACGAGGTTCTCGCCCAGCTCGACGCCGTACTTCGTGAGGTAGCGCGTGAGCCCGTCGGTCTGGACCCGGTCGGGAAACGGCGGATCGACCATCACCAGGAGCTTCCCGCCGCGGCCGACGTAGGCGTCGAGGGCGGTCAGCTCGGGCGGGAACGGGTCGGTCCGCGGCCCCGCGACGATCACGAGGGCCGCGTCGTCCGGCACCTTGGCCTCGCGGGCGAGGACGAGCGGCTTCACCTCGTAGTTCGCGCGCTCCATCGCCGACTTCGCCTCGCTGAAGCCCGGCCGCTCGGTGTTCGTCAGCTCGTGCTCACCGTGGCCCTGGAGGACGTAGACGATCCGCTTCCCTTCCCGCGTCACCTTGACGAGGCCGTTGGTGAGCTTCTCCTCCTCGGCGTCGAGCACCTTCTCCGACCGGATCTTCGTCTCGAGCACGATCGTGCCGTACGACTCCACCGCGTACTGCCGCGCCAGGCCCGGCTCGCGGTCCGGGTCGACGACCTTCCAGGTGAAGCGCGCGCCCGCGTGGCGGGCGTACTGCTTGAGGAGGTCCTCCGCCAGCCGCTTTCCCGGCTGATCCGACCGGAAGAAGGCGACGGCGTTCACGTCGGTCTTGAGCCGCCCGAGGAGCTGGATCGTCTGCGGCGACAGGCTGTGCCGCTTGTTCGACGTCAGGTCGAGCCGCGCGTTGTGGCGGTAGGAGACCGCCTCGACGAGGCCGATGATCCCGAGCAGGAGCAGGATCATCACGGCCGTGTTGAGACCGTAGCGCGCGCTCCGGCCGGCGAGCACGGTGCGGAGGCCGCCGACCCGGCCGACGACCGACAGCACGACGAGCGCGAGACCCGCGAGGACCAGGGCCCACCGGACGTCGGACCACTGGGGCCGGACCCAGGGCAGGAGGATCGCCGCCACCAGCCCGAGGAGGCCCGCGTACCCCGCCCAGTCGGTGAGTCGCTTCATCCGCTCAGCCCTTCCAGCGCCGCGCCTCGAGGGAGCGCAGCGTGAGGAACAGCGCCAGCAGCGTGAAGTTCAGGTAGTAGATCACGTCCTTCGTGTCCAGCACGCCCTTGGCGAAATTATCGTAGTGCTCGAGGATCGAGAGGTGGGCAAGCACCTTGCCCCAGACCCCGCCCGCGTAGTCGGCGGACCAGCCGAGCACCCAGAAGATCAGGAGGATCCCGAACGTCGTGATCGAGGCGACGATCTGGTTCTCCGTCAGCGAGGACGCGAACACGCCCACGGCGAGGAAGGTCGCGCCGACCAGCAGCAGACCCACGTAGCCCGTCAGCATCACGCCCCACTCGAGCCGCGCGAAGTAGGTCAGCATCGCCGGGTAGAGGAGGGTGAGGCCCAGCATCATCCCGTAGATCGCCAGCGCGGCCAGGTACTTGCCGACCAGCACGGCGCCGTCGCGGACGGGGTATGTGAGCAGCAGCTCGATCGTCCCGGACCGCCGCTCCTCCGCGAAGAGCCGCATCGTCACGAGCGGCATGAGCAGGAGCAGGATGACCGTGATGTTCGAGAAGACCGGCCGCATGACCGAGTCGGTCACGTTCAGGTCGCGCGCCATGGCCGGGTTCATCGCCGACTGCATGGATGCCAGCGTGAAGAACGCGAAGATGGAGTAGAAGAAGTAGCCGGCGATCAGCAGGAAGACGGTGAGGATCACCCACGCGACCGGGGAGGTGAAGTAGAGCCGCATCTCCTTCTTGAAGATCGGCCAGACGTTCACGCCGGCGCCTCCTCGGGATTCTCCGCGGCGGGGGCGCCGTCCGTCTCCTCGCCCGCGACCACCCGCATGAACACCTCCTCGAGGGTCATCCCCACCCGGCGCAGCTCGATCAAGTCCCACCGCTGGCTCGCGGCGAGCTGGAAGATCTCCGACCGCACGTCCCGCCCCCGCTCCGACTCGACGACGTAGGTGCTGGCACCGTCCTCGACCGCCTGATCGTGGACCTGGAGCACGCCAGGGATCGCGCGCATCGCGGCCCGCACCGTGCCCGGCGGCGCCGCGATCTGCACCTGTACGCGCGCCGTGGGGAAGAACTGCTCCACGAGGGTATCGATCGGCCCCTGGGCGACGATCGCGCCCTTGTTGATGATGATGACGCCGCTGCACACCATGGACACTTCCGGCAGGATGTGGGTCGACAGGATCACCGTGTGCTGGCCCGCGAGCGCCTTGATCAGCGAGCGGATCTCCGTGATCTGCTTCGGGTCCAGGCCGATGGTCGGCTCGTCGAGGATCAAAACGGAGGGATCGTTGATGATCGCCTGGGCGAGGCCCACCCGCTGACGATACCCCTTCGACAGCTTGCCGATGAGCCGATTCTGCATGTCGGTGACGAGGCAGCGCTCCATGACCTCCGCGACCCGCCGCTTGCGCGCGGATCGCGGAATCCCTTTCACCTCGGCGACGAAATCGAGGTAGGGCGCCACCCGCATGTCCGAGTAGAGGGGCACGTTCTCGGGCAGGTAGCCGATCCGCCGCCGGACCTCCATGGACTGCCTGAAGACGTCGTACCCCGCCACCCTCGCGGATCCGCTGCTCGCGGGCATGAAGCAGGCGAGGATCCGCATGGCCGTCGACTTCCCCGCGCCGTTCGGGCCGAGGAAGCCGACGATGTCGCCCGGCGCGACGCTGAACGAGACGTCGCGGATCGCGGTGACCGGGCCGTAATGCTTCGTGAGGTTCTGGACTTCGATCATGCGAGGCTAATCGACCGACGCATTATACACCGTGACCACGCGCGTCGGAAACGACCGGCATCATCGCCTGGAGCCACGCGGGCACGGTGACGAGCTTGGCCGTCGCCGGGTCCCAGCAGGCGTGGAGCGTCGAGCCCGTGGTGATCACCTCCCCGGCCTCGTTGCGGATGTCGTAGGCGAACCGGAAGCTCATTCGCTTCCGCTCGCCCACCCAGCACCGCACCTCGAGCAGGTCGTCCAGCCGCGCGGGCTTGAGGTAGCGGACGCTCGCCTCGACGACCGGCATGTGGATCTTCTGATCGACGTCCGACATGGCCATGCCCTGCTGGCGGAGGTATTCGACGCGTCCCACCTCGAAGTACGTGAGGTAGTTGCCGTAGTAGACGACCTTCATGCAGTCGGTATCCTTGTAGCGGACCCGGATCCGCGCCGTCGCGATCATTGCATCGGGTGCCGCGAGGGCGGCGTCCACCGAGGGTGGCGTGCCATAGGTACGGAACCCGCCTACAAATACTGGCCGTAGCGGATCTTCTCGACCACGCCGCGGACCCGCTTGTAGCCGTCGATCGCCTCGAGGAAGTCCGCGGTCGTGACGAGCGAGGGCTTCCCGCCCGCCGCCACCTGGTGCACCTTCGCCTCGAGCGCCTGGCGCAGGATCTCCGAGAGATCGGCGCCGCTCATGCCGCCCATGACGGGCAGCACCGTCGCGTAGTCGATCTCCTCGAAGAGCTGGCGTCCGGCCCGCCGCTCGGTCTTGGCCCGCATCAGCGCCAGGATCTCCTGCTGGGCGGTGGCGTCCGGCAGCGCCACCTCGATCAGGTGGTCGAGCCGCCCGGGCGCGACGAGCGCCGGGTCGAGCCCGTCCGTGCGAGTGGTCGCGGCGATCACCAGCACCCGCGCGGCGACGTCGACGCCGTCGAGCTTCTCGCAGAGCGCGGCGACCAGCCGCGCGCTCGCCTCGCGCGCCTGCGGCGGTGGCAGCAGGTGCTCCAGCGACAGCGCGTCGGCCTCGTCCATGAAGAGGACCGCGCGACCCTCGGAGCTGGCGATGCGGAGAATCTCCTGGAGCAGCTCGCCCGTGTTCGCGCCGAACTTGGAGGTCAGGTTGAGGAGTTTCAGGTGGTAGAAGATCGCTCCGGACGCGGTCGCGAGCGCGCGCGCAAGGGTCGCCTTGCCGGTGCCGGGCGGGCCGTAGAGCAGGACGCCCTTGGGCGGCGCGATCCCCCACTGCTTGTACAGGTCGGGGTCGGTCAGCGCGTGGGCGTAGCCCCGGAGCATCGCCTTCGCGTGCCGGAGTCCGCCGACGTCGTCGAACGAGACGTTGGGGCGGATGGTGGTCTCGACGCGCCCGGTCAGGTCGCCGAACTTCTCGCCGAGCTTCGCGAAGACGTCCTCGATGCGGCGCTGAACCGCCCACTCGAGGTCGTCGCTCTCGGGAGGGGCCATCGCGTCAGATCTGCTGGCGGGACGGCGCCGGGCTCCCGCCCTTGTCGAAGACGCGGTCCTCGACCAGCACCGGGACCTTGGCCCGGATCGCGAGGGCGATCGCGTCCGAGGGGCGCGCGTCC
Source organism: Candidatus Rokuibacteriota bacterium (assembly GCA_016209635.1). GTDB lineage: Bacteria > Methylomirabilota > Methylomirabilia > Rokubacteriales > CSP1-6 > JACQWC01. The sequence goes on from JACQWC010000171.1 coordinate 12,516, forward strand.
AGGGTCAGCTCGGCCGAGCCGCTCGTGAGATACACGGTCGCGTAGTAGATGTCGTCGCGCAGGTCCGTGATGACCGCGCGGGTCAGCGTCACCTTGAGCCGGCCAAACAGCGTGAGGAAGAGGTCGTGGGTCAGCGGCCGGGGCGGCGTGACGCCATTGAGCGGAAACGCGATGCCGGTGGCCTCGGCGTGCCCGATCGCCATCGCGAGCCGTCGCTTGTCGCGCTTGCCCTGCAGCAGCACGGTCGGCTGTTGCGTCCGCTGGTCGATCAGCACGGCCATCACCTCGACCTCCTGCGGTCCCGTCGCCTTGGGCGTGGGAGGATCCGCGCGGTCCCGCGTCTCCGCCGCGCCCGCCAGCGCCAGGATCACCAGCGCGCTCAGTCCGATTCGACGGCGTGTGCTCATCGCTGCCACCTCGTTCTCCCTCGCGAGTGGTGCCAGTATAACTCCGGGCCGCGGGACGCCGGGGCCGAGATCGGTCAGTCCCGAGGGCGCGGCTCGCTCGCCGGCGGTGGCGCCACCTCGAGGCGGACGCTCACGAGCGCGCCGCCGAGGAGCAGCGCCGTCAGGAGCGACCACATGGGCCCGTAGCCGAGCGCGTGCGTCACCACGCCAGAGAGGAAGGCGCCGCTCGCGCTGCCGACGAGGAACACCGCGCTGAACACGCCGAAGACGGAGGCGCGCCGCGCCCTCGAGGTCTGATCCGCGACGAGCGCCGCGAGCCCCGGGTAGAGGAAGCCGTGCGCGCCGCCCGCCAGGAGCCCGGCGAGGAGCAGGACCGGCAGCACCGGGGTCTGGCTCGTCCGGCTCACGAGGAGGCCGAGCGCCGCCAGGAGTCCCGTCGCCGCCGTCTGGACGAACATCGACGGCACGATGACGGCGCGCCGGCCGTGCGTGTCGACGAGCCGTCCCGCGAAGACGCGCACCGCCATCGCCGCGCCCGCGTACCCCGTGTAGAAGAGCGAGAGCGTCGAGACACCGAGGCTCTCCGCGAAGGTCGGCAGGAAGGCGAAGATCGTCCCGGTCCCGAGACCGAAGAAGACGGTGACCGCCATGTGCCGCTGGAGGATCTCGCCGAACCCCTCGCGCACCGACCGGATGCCGCTGAGCGGGAGGGCCTCGCCGCGGCGGCGCTCGCGCAGACGCGAGGCGAGCACCAGGGCGATCCCGGCCACGAGCACGCACGCCGCCCAGAGCGGGCGGAACCCGTAGCGCCGGATCACCCACTCCCCCGCGAGCGGCGCCAGCGCCGTCGAGAGGAGACCCGACACGCCGTAGATGCCGAGCGCCCACCCGCGCCGCGCCGGCGGCACCAGGTCGACCACGTACGCGAAGCTCGCGACGAAGAAGGCGGAGAATCCGATCCCCTGCAGCGCGCGCACGAGGGCGAGCCAGGGGACCGACGCCACCACCGTCGCGAGCAGCGCCGACGCGACGACGAGGCCCGCGCCCAGCAGCATGAAGGGCTTCCGGCCGAACGCGTCCACCCACGGGCCGATCACCGGCTGGCACACGATGCCCGTGGCGCTGTAGAGGCCCATCACGAAACCGATCTCCACCTCGGTGCCGCCGAGCCGGTGGATGTAGAGGGGCAGGAGCACGAAGCCGTTCAGGCTCGCGAAGAAGAAGAAGTTGGTGACCGTCACCCAGACGAACGCCCTGTACGCTAGAATGGGCGACACCCGAGAATTATCGCATGGCGACGACCGACTCCGTCCTGCGCCGGGGGATCGAGGGCGAGGGCGACGAACGGATCCTCACGCTCGATCCCGCCTTCCAGGGGCTGCCCGAGACCGCGCACGGCGGGAGCGTGCTGGCGGTCTTCGACGCGATCGCGGCGTGGTCGGGACCCCGGCGGGTCGCCGGCCTCTACCGGCGGCGCGTGCCCCTCGACGTGCCGCTGCGCCTCGCGATCACGCGCACGGACGCCGCCGTCGCGTACACGCTGCGCGACGACTCGGGCGTCCTCGCCGACGGCCGCGTGTCACCGGCAGCGGATGACGATCGCACCCCGCCGCGGTCGGGGGACCCTCCTCGACCACGACTGCAACAACCACGGGTCTCGGAGGGCCCCCCGACCCCGTCCGGAGAGACCGGCCATCCGCTGCCGGTGTCGGCGAGCTGCCTCGCGTGCGGGATCGACAACCGCCTCGGGCTCCAGGTGCGGCTCACCTTCGACGACGAGGCCGTCTGGGGAACCTGGTCACCGCGGGAGGCGTTCCGCGCCCCCGACGGGGGCTTGGCCCCCGTGGCGCTGACGACGCTCCTCGACGAGGCGGCGTTCTGGCTGGGCGCGCTCGCCTCGGGGGAGTCGGGTATGACGACGGACCTTCGGGTGACGCTCCACCGCCGGGTCCCGCTCGACACCGCGATCCGGGTGGCGGGGGGCCGGCGCACGGTGCGCCGGCACGCGGACGACCCGCGCTACTGGACGACCGAAGTCGCCGCGCGCGACGGGCGCGGCGAGCTCGTGGCCGCGGCCGAGATCACCTTCGTCGCGGTGCGCGGCGCGGCGCGCCGGCTCGTCAACGGGATGCTCTCGATCAACCCGCCCGACGTCGTGCGCCGCGTCTTCCCCGCCTACGCCCGCTAGCGCTCGTCGGGCGCCGCGGCTGCCCGACATCCGAGAGGACCGAGGTGGAGGCGGGGGCGCCTCCGAGACCCGTGGCCGTTGCCGTCGCGGTCGTCGTGCGCCGCGTCTGCCCGACATCCGAGAGGACCGAGGTGGAGGCGGGGGCGCCTCCGAGACCCGTGGCCGTTGCCGTCGTGGTCGAGGAGGCGCCCCCGCCTCCGGCTCACGCTTTCAGATGCTTGGTGAAGAACGCGACGCAGCGACGCCAGGCGTCCTCGGCCGCGTCCTTCCGGTACACCTGGGGTCTGTCGTCGGAGAAGAACGCGTGCGGCGCCCCCGCGTAGAGCATGAACTCGACACTCGGGTTCCGCTTGCGCAGCTCGGTCTCGAAGCGCTTGACGTCGTCGCTCGCGATTCCGCTATCCGCGTCGCCGTAGAGTCCGAGCACCGGCACCTTGATCCGGTCCATCAGGCTGAAGGCATCGACCCCCGGCGCGTCGGAGTACGTGCGCTTGAGGTGCCCGTACCACGGGACCGCGGCCGTGACGTCCGGCGACTCGGCGGTGAAGTGGAGCGTGAGCGCGCCGCCCCCACAGAAGCCCGTCACGCCGATCCGGTCGGCCCGCGCCCACGGCTGCCCCTTCGCGTAGTCGGCGGCAGCGCGGATGTCGCCGAGGTACTGCGCGCGGGTGACCCCGCCCGCGATGCGGCCCATGGCCTGGAAGTCCTTGCCCTGCATCCCGCCCTCGCGGTGGTAGAGCTCGGGGGCGATCGCGTAGAAGCCCGCGTGGGCGAAGCGGCGGACGACGTCCTTGTGGTGCTCGGAGAGGCCGGTGAAGCCCGAGATCGCGAGGACGACGGGGTACCGCCCCACGGCCTCGGGACGGGCGTCGTACCCGGGGATCATCGCGCCCCCGACGCTGAGCTGGATGTCGCGGGCGGTGATCCCCTTCGTGTCGGTGACGATCGCCTGGGCCAGTGACACGCCCGGCGTGAGGACGCCGCCGACGGTCGTGTAGGCGCCGAACTTCAGGACTTCCCTGCGGCTGAGCGGATTGGCCATCGTAGGGACCCCCCTGTGGTTGAGTGACCTGGCAGAATACTGGACGAAGAACCCCGGAGCGTGAGCCCGGGTTCCCGCCTCACCCCTTCTCCTCGTCCACCCAAGCCTGCCACTCCGAGGGCACCGCGCCGATCGCCACGCGGTTGCCGCTCCGCACCAAGGGCGTGCGCAGGAGGCGCGGCTCCGCGAGCGCCCGCTCGAGCATCCGCTCGGGCGAGTCGCCGCTCACGTGGAGCCCGAGGGCGCGGAAGCGGGGGTGCGCGCGGTTCAGGAGCGTTCCGGGGCCGAGCCTCTCCGCGAAGCGCCGGAGCTCGCCGCGCGCAGCGGGCCGGATCTTCATGTCGACGAAGTGGACGGGGATGCGCCGCTCGGCGAAGAAGCGCAGGGCCTTCCGCGTGTCCTGATCGTCGTGGAATCCGAAGACCTGGACGTTCACGCCTCCTTGAGCCCCGCGGCCTTCGTCCGGAGCGCCTCCCAGGCGGCGAGCGGGACCGCCGGCGTGCCCGGCGGGTTCGTCCGGCCGGTCTGGGGACCGTGGTAGTCGGAGCCGCCCGTGGCGACGAGGCCGAGCGCGCGGCACATCTCGAGGTAGGCCGCCGTCTGCGCGGCCGAGTGCTCGGCGTAGTACGCCTCGATGCCCAGAAGACCCGCCCGGACGAGCTCGGGGATCATCTCGTCCTTCCGGGCGAGGCCGGGGTGCGCGAGCACCGGCACGCCCCGCGCGCGCCGGATCACGGCGACCGCGTCGGCCGGGGCGAGCCGCCGGCGCGGCGCGTTGGCCGGCCCCGACGCGTGCAGATACCGGTCGAACGCCTCGCGGATCGACCGCACGTAGCCGCGGTTCACCATGACCTGGGCGACGTGCGGCCGGCCGGGCGAGCCCTCCTTGACGATGGCGAACACCTCGGCCGGGTCGATCGGCATCCCCAGCTCCGCGAGGCGCTCGGCGATGCGATGCACGCGGGCCATCCGCTCGGCGCGCTGCTCGCGCAGGAACGCCTGGAACCAGTCCGCCTCCCAGTCGACGCAGTAGCCGAGGACGTGGACCTCGCCGCCCGTGACGTCGCAGTTGATCTCGAGCCCCGGCACGATGGTGAGCGGGGGATGCCGCGCCGCCTCGTCGAACGCCTCCGGGAGCCCATCGGTCGAGTCGTGGTCCGTCACGGCGAGCACGCGAACCCCGTGCCTCACGGCCAGCCGGACCAGCTCCCGCGGCGCGAGCGCGCCGTCCGACGCGGTCGTGTGCGAGTGGAGGTCGACGCCGCGCGTCAGCTCCGTCCCTCGGTCGTGAGGTACGTGAGGAGGGTGCGGACCGGGACGCCGGTGGCGCCCTTGGGCCCGAGCGGGAGGTCCTTCTCCGTGAAGGCGGGTCCGGCGATGTCGAGGTGCGCCCACGGCACGTCCCCCGCGAACTCCTTGAGGAACAGTCCCGCCGTGATCGCGCCGCCCCCGCGGGGACCGACGTTGTTGAGGTCCGCAACCTCGCTCTTGAGGTGCTCCCGGTACTCGTCGATCAGCGGGAGCTGCCAGAGGCGCTCTCCCGAGGCCTCGGCCGAGGCCAGCAAGCGGTCGGCCAGTCCCTGGTCGTTCGCCAGCAGCCCCGAGCAGAGCGGGCCCAGCGCCACGACGCACGCGCCGGTCAGCGTCGCCACGTCGATGATCTCGTCCGGCTTCACGTTCTTGACGGCGTAGCAGAGCGCGTCGGCCAGAGTGAGGCGACCCTCGGCGTCGGTGTTGCCGACCTCGATCGTCGTGTCGTTCATCGCGCGCAGCACGTCGCCGGGCCGGATGGCCTTGCCGGAGGGCATGTTCTCGGCGGCGGCGACGAGCCCGTGGACCTCCACGGGCGGCCCGAGCCGCGGGAGCGCGCGCATGACGGCCAGCACGGCGGCGGCGCCAGACATGTCGTCCTTCATGCGGAGCATGCCGTCCGTGGATTTCAGGTTCAGCCCGCCCGAGTCGAACGTGATGCCCTTGCCGATCAGGACGACGCGCCTCCGCCGCCGGCCCGCGGGAACCCAGCTCAGGTGGATGAACTTCGGCGGGCGATCGCTCCCGGCCGCGACGCCGAGGAACGCGCCCATCCCCATCCTCCTGCACTCGCCGCGCTCGTAAACGCGGACGCGGAGCCGGGCCTCCCTCGCGACCTCCGCCGCGACCCGCGCCAGGTGGCCGGGGTGGACCTCGTTCGCCGGCGCGTTGATCAGGTCGCGGGCGAACCACGTGGCCCGGGCGAACGTCTCGCCCAGGCGCACGCCGTCGGCGACCTCGCGGGCGCGGCGCGCGTCCGGCTGGGCCACGCGCAGCTCCTCGACCGCCTTCTCGGTCTTCTCGCGCTTGTAGCGGTCGAAGCTGTAGGTGCCGAGGATCGCGCCCTCGACGACCGCCTGCGCCCGCTGGCGGGGCGGAAGCCGGTCGCCCAGGACCTCGACGGCGACGCTGCGCGCGCCCAGGTCCCGCGCGCGGCGGAGCCCCGCGGCCGCGGCGCGTCGCAGAACCTCCGGCGTCGTGTCCCTGCGGGGGCCGAGCCCGACGACGACGACCCGCGCGCGGCCGGCCGCGTGGAAGTGGGTGACCTGTCCCGGCTTGGCCTGGAACTTCTCCGTCTCGAGCGCCGCGCGCAGCTGGCCCCCCGCCTGCGCGTCGAGCCGCTGGAGCTCCCGGGGCAGGGCCTTCTCCTCGGCGTAGACGCCCGCGACGACGGCGTCGGCGGCCACCTCGTCGAGCCGCTTCGTGACGATCGAGACCTTCATCCTGTTCCCCCTCTACCGGCGAGCGCGATCGCGCGTCGGATCATGTCGACGAGCCCCTCGGTCGTGTCCAGCCGCTCGACCTCGGAGATTTCCACCCACCGGACCTCGGCCGCGTCGCTCCCGGCCGTGATCCCGTCGGAGTCCGGGTAGGCGAGATGGTCCACCAGCACGTAATGATAGCGGACGCGGCCGTCGGGGTCCCGCACGACGCGGTCGACCACGCCCGCGACTCCTGCCACGCGCACCCTGAGGCCGCACTCCTCGGCGACCTCGCGGCCGGCCGCCTCGGCGGTCGTCTCGCCCAGGTGCACGAGGCCGCCCGGGAGGCTCCACTTGCCCGCCGCCGGCGGCCCGCCCCGCTTGACGAGCAGCACGCGATCCCGATGGAGGACGACCGCGCCGACCCCGACGCGGGGGTGGTCCGGGTATTCTCGGCTCACGCGGGGCGAACCAGGGTCACGCCGTCGGGGCGGCGGGGGGGGCCAGCCACGCCGGGGTCGCGTACCTGTCGCGCACGAGCGACTCCATGCGCTCGATCTCCTCGTGCGTGAGCCCGCCCGGCGTGAGCGCGAGCCCGTGCTCGGCTTCGAACGCCGCCCCCAGCGCGTGGGCCACCTCGTCGAACGACGGCCGCCGGCCGAGCGCCGCCTCGAGCGTCGTCAGCGTGGCGAGCGGATCGCGCGTCGTGGGAAAGACCGCCCGCACCCGCGCCTCGTCGACGCCGAGCAGGACCGAGCCGTGCTGGAGGAACGACGCGCCCTGGCGCCGCTGCGCGCTGCCGACAAGCTTGCGCCGCCCGATCTCGATCTCCCAGGCGCCGGTCCGCGCGAAGCAGAAGGCGGGAATCGGCCCCTCCGGCGGACGCTCGGGCACCAGCTCGGCAGCGGCGCCGAGCGCGCGGAGGCCGCGCAGGAGCGCGCGGCCGATCCAGTGGTAGGTCTCGAGGAGGTCCGGCGCGATGCCGAGGTCGCCGGCCGTCGCGACGACGCTGTAGGTCAGCTCGCGCTCCGGTCCGTCGTGGTAGATCGCGCTGCCGCCCGTCGGCCGCCTCACGATCCCGACGCCCAAGCGACGACAGGCCTGGACGTCCACGTGACGGTCGAGCGGCTGCCCGTAGCCGAGCGACACGGTCGGCGGACGCCACGCGAAGAAGCGCAGCGTCGGCGGCGACGTCCCCGCCTGCCGCCCGCGCCAGAGCGCTTCGTCGACCGCCATGTTGGGGGCGCCGTCCGTCGGCTCGGTGACGAGCAGCCGCCAGGCCGGTGCGGTCATTCGACCGTCGCCGCGCGCCGGTGGTTCTCTCGACCACTCGATCCGTATGACATGCCGTGTCGCCTCCGCGCACAAGCGCGCGCCCGCGTACGATAACACGCGCGAGCGGACTCGTTGCGCCTCGGCCTCACCCCCGGTCGTCCCGGCTCCCCGGCTCGGGCGACCGCCCGACGGCAAGCGGCACCCGACGCATCGCGACGAACGCGACGAGTCCCACGCCCACCCACACGATCTCACGCGCGCGCCGGATGAGCCCGAACGAGACGCCCGCTGCCGGTCCGAGGCCGAGCGCCACGAACGTCGCGACAAAGCTTCCCTCCAGCGCGCCCAGGCTGGCCGGGATCAGGAACGTTGCGACGCGGACGGCGGTGCCGAACGCCTCGATGACCGTCGCGGTGGTCAGGGATACGGGGACTTCGAGAAAGCGCAGGATCAGGTAGGCCTCGATCGAGCCCAGGAGCCAGGCGACGAGGTGAGAGGTGACCGAGAGGAGCAGCCGGAGCGGTTCGTGGCGGTAGAAGTGAGCGAGCACTCGGTCGACGCGATCGACGGTATCGCCTTCGCCGAGCCGGCGGACCCCCAGGCGCTCGAGGAGGCGGGCGCCCCACCGGAGGAAGCCCCGTGTCTGCATGACGACGAACACGGCGAGCGCCACAACCTCGACGGCGAGCAGCCACTGCATGCCCAGGAGCAGCGGTGAGCCCGGGAGCGCGATCCCGGCAAGGACGATCCCGAGCAGGAGGAACAGGCCCTGCGCGATCGTGATGGTGGTCTTGGCGATGATGACCGAGGGAACGCTCTCGTCGAGCGGCACGTGACCGCGAAGCAGCCACGCCTTCACGACTTCCCCGCCGAGCGCCGCGGTCGGCGTCGTGATGTTGAAGGCTTCGCCGGCCAGCCTGGCCCACACCAGGTCGCGGAACGCGGCCCGGTCGCGGACGAACGCAAAGCGCCAGCCGAGCGTATCGAAGATCGTGACCAGCGTCACCGGGAAGCAGAGGAGCACGCCGAGCCGCCAGGACAGGCGCCCGATCGACGCGAACACCTCGCCGGGGTCGTTTCGGACGACGAGAACGGCGAGCAGCGTCGCGCCGAGCACGAGCAGCACGACTCGTAGAAGGCGCAGGCGCGGCTCCTCCTTGGTCTGTCAGCTCTCCCGGTACAAGAGCAGCAGGACCCCGATCGCCGCCATCGCGGAGGCGGAGAGCCGGCCCGGAAGGCGGTCGTCCAGCGACGCCAGCCGGAGCTCGAGCCACCGGGCCCAGCCGACGAGCATGCCGAGCACGCCGAGCGGCGCGTGGGTCACCTCCATGAGGAACTCGGACTTCGCGTCCAGGCTCGCGTGGGCGTGCGTGAGGAGGAGCCCGCCGCCGATGGCGCAGAGCAGGGGGAAGATCAGCGCACAGCGCGACGAGCTCAACCGGCCGGCGCGCACCATCCACTCGAAGAGGCCGAACGCGACCACCAGCAGCACGAAGACCCGATGCTGGAGGACCGCTGGATCCCCCATGCTTTCCCAGAACCCCCGGGGACCGAGCGGCCAGGCCCCCGGGTCGTTCCGCACGAGCATGAAGGCCGCGAGTCCGAGGAAGACCAGCGGCCAGTGGCGGGCCCAGTGGGCCGTGCCGCTCCCCTGCAGGAGCGCGAGCAGGCCCATCCCGAGCACGAACAGCCCGGAGATGTGGTGGTTGTACTCCGACCAGGCCCGATCCTCGGCGGTCCGGGGCGCGTTGCGATCCCCGATGGGAAGGGCGTCGATCGGTGGCGACGTCAGCGTCGGCCATCGCGGCGTGAAGCGCGTTCCGACCTCGCTCAGCGTGGCCCGGTCCGCGACGACATCGACCGCCGGCGGCAACGAGGTCAGGGACGCGGCGGCGAAGAACACCGTGATGCCGAGACCGAACTCCACCTCCACGAATCGCCGAAGACGGACCGGCGACATGGACCGCGCGCGCGGAAGCCGGCGTATCGCGAAGAAGTTCGCGGCGCCCAGGAGGAGCAGGGCGCCGAGGATCACCACCTTGGTGAGGACCATGATGCCGTAGGCCGTCCCCAGCAGGGCACGGACTCCGTCGACGTAGGCGAGCAGGAGACCCACGCCTGCGGCGATGAGGATCGCGACGGCGGCGAGCGCCAGCGCGGAGAACCGTCGGAGGAGCGCCAACGGCCACCGGTCCGGAACCCCGCGAAGCGCTGCGAGCATGAGGTGGAACAGGCCGCCGATCCACGCGGAGGCGGCGAGCTGATGAAGGGCGTCGAGCGTCAGCAACAGTCCCCGGTGCTCGAGTCTCGCCGCCGCATGGCTCGTCCATGCCGCGCTGATGGCGAGGGCGAGCGCGGAGCCGACGAGAACGGACCACCAGGGCCCCGGGCGCGGCCGTCGGCGAACGACGGCGGCGCCGGCGACCAACGCTCCGCTCGCGAGCACCCTCAGCGCGCTCGCCCAGAGGTACTGCGTCGTCGACAGCCGCCAGGGAGGCCACCCCGCGTCCGGGCCCAGCGAGGCGACGAGAACGGCGAGCGAGAGGCACTGCGCGAGGGCGACGGCCGCCGCCCCCACCGAGATGAGCGACCAGATCCGGGTCGGAAGCGGTGGACGCCCCTGCCCGTCGCCGGGCGCGGGCACGGACCAGTGGAGGAGCAGGGCGAAGAGGACGCCGCCGATGGCGATCGCCTGGCCGGACAGGGCGACGCCACGGAGGAGGACGTCAACGAACGCGGCCATCATGCCGGTCGAGCCACAGGATGAGGAGCAGAAAGGCCGGAGCTCCCACGGCCGCGGCGGCGAGGAACCAGCCGGCCTTTCCGAACGCCGACACCACGACGACCACATAGATGAAGTCCCGGCTGGCGAGCGCGCCGACGAGACGCGTCGCCGGCGAGCCGCCGGCGGCCACCGCCCGGTCCTCGACCGTCCGCGCGAACATGGCCGCCGCCGAGCTCAGCGAGGCCGCCACGGCGACAGCGCCGAGCCCGAGTGGCCACGCCGCTCCGACACGCAGGCTCCATCCGATGGCAATCGAGGCGAACACCGCCACGTGGACCAGGTTGTCACCCCAGAAGTCCCACGCCGCTCCCCGACGGGATTCCAGAAACTTGAGCCGTGCCAGCTCCCCGTCGCAGCCGTCGAGGATCGAGTGGGCCAGGAAGAGAAGCGCCCCCGCGAGCTGCCAGGCCGGCGAAGCGGAGAGAAAGCACGGCGCCCCGGCGAGCCCGACGGCGATGCTCACCAGGGTCATCGAATTGGGGGTCACCGAGGTGGCGGCGAGGCGTCGCGTGAGCGCCAGCGAAATCCGCCGCTCGAAGTGACGCGACATGAACCCTTCGTTCTGCTTGACCAGGCTCCGCAGGAGCCAGGCCTCGGCTTCCGGGATGTCGCGGAGCGATGTCAGTGGGAACCGCCCTCCCGACTCGACCGGCAGGGCGACCTCGTCGAACATCCCTCGCAGCGTGTCCAGCAGCTCCGCCGCGCTCGCCGAGCGCGCTGCCGCTGCGATCACCCGGCCAGGCTGCTCGGTTTCGACGATCGCCACCATCGACGGATCGACGTAGAGCTTCTCCCGCTCGATCGGCGTTTCGAGAAGCGCGCGCAACCAGCGTGGCTGGGGGAGGACGTTCGCCGGCACCGAGACGACGCGCTGGCACGAGGAGGGCGAGACGGCACCGGCCGGCGTCAACACGCTGGCCCCGGTGCCCGCGAGTGGCGAGCGATCGCCAGGCGGCACGTCCCGCACGAGCACCCGCCCATATCCGGCGCATGACGCCGCCAGCACGAGTCTTCTGATCAGCGGGAGACCGGCGACGAAGGCGGAAGCGGCGCCGCGGCCCGCCTCGGTCGCCGGGGGAACGACCACGAGAACGCCCTCCGCGCGCGGCCCCGAGCGAGGCGTCGGAGCCTTCAGACCGAGGGCTCCGAACGGGTCGCCGCCCCCGACACCGGCATCGACACCGCCAGGGTTTCACCGCCGCGGCGACTCGATTCGCGGGCGAGGCTTTCGAGCATGACGCACAGCGATGCCTCGGCGAGGTTGGCGCCGCGCGGCGCGGCGCCTGTCACCTCCGCGAGGAACCGGCCGGCCACGGGCTCGAACCAATCGGGGTGCACGGACCCGTTGGAGAGTGCCGGCGGGCACAACCAGCGCTGCTCGCGCCCGCCTTGCGTGAGCACGCAGGTGTCGTCGTGGAGCTCGATCGTGCCGCCGGTCCCCGTGAGCCGCGCCCAGTTTCTCCGGGTATCGGCGGCCCAGGTCAGCGAGATGTCGGCGGCGGCATTGGAAAAGGCCACGTGCACCGTGGCCGTGTCCTCGACCGGCCACCCGGCGTTCCGCCGCCTCTCGAGCCTGGCGCTCACGGACGTCGGCCGCTCGCCGAGCCATCGCTGGAGCACGTAGAACACGTGCCAGCCGTGATCGCTGAGAATGCCGCCGCCGGCGACGTCAGGGTCCAGCCGCCAGTTGGTCCCCTGCCCGTCGCGGACCGGCGCCGGACTCGTCCGCAGCGTCTGCCAGACGACCCGTGTGACCTGGCCGATGGCCCCCTGCCGCACCAGCTCCGCCGTCCGCTTGATGATCGGCGCATGATGCCAGTTGTGGACCGTGTGGAGGACGCGGCCGGTGGCCACCGCGAGCCGAGTCACCGACGTCAGCTCGGCGATGGAGCGGACGAGCGGCTTCTCGCAGAGCGCATGGAGCCCCCGCCCGAGCGCGCGCTCGATCAGGCGCGCGTGGCTCGAGGGCGGCGTGCAGATGTCGACGAAGTCGAGCTGCGCGTCCGCCAACAGCGCCTCCGCCGAGGCGTACCAGCGGGCGGCCGGCAGGCGCGCCGCCACGTCCGCCTCTCGCGCGCGCTGGAGGTCGGTGACCGCGACGATCTGGACCTCGTCGCGACCCGCCCATCCCGGCAGGTGGCCCTCGACGGCGACGTTGCCCAGACCGATGATCGCGCCCCGCAGCATCCTACTGGAGCCCGTACTCCCGAGCCACCACCTCCAGGGCTTCGTCCAGAATGGCGAGCCCAGCGAGCGCCGTGTCCTCGCGGATGATCAGGGGCGGATTGATCCGGATGGAGGGAGAGTACGTCATGGCGACGAGGCCGCGGCGCAGGCATTCCTGGTAGAGCGCCCGGGTCACGTCCTTCCCCAGCGGCTCCTTGGTCTCGCGGCTCTTGACCAGCTCGACGCCGAGCATGAGCCCTTTGCCCCGGACTTCGCCCACGCACCGGTATTTCTCCTTGAGCGCCTCCAGCCTCGCCAGCATCACCTTGCCAACGCGCTCGGAATTCCTGACCAAGTCCTCCGTCAGGATGATCTCGAGCGCCGCGAGCCCCGCGGCGGAGGCCAAGGGGTTGCCGCCGTAGCTCGACGAGCTGGCGCTGGGATTGGACCAGGGCGCGCGGCTCGTCAGCGCGTCGGTCGAGATCACAGCGCTCAGCGGGAACCCCCCGCCCATGCCCTTCCCGACCGTCATCACGTCGGGAACGACGCCGTCGTGATCGGAGCCCCACATCGTCCCGGTGCGCCCGAAGCCCGTCAGCATCTCGTCGAGGACGAACAGCGCGCCGTGCTCCTTCGCGATGGCCTGGACGGCACTGAGGAACCCCGGCGGCGGGACGACATTCCCGGCCGGTCCCTGGATCGGCTCGACGATGACGGCGGCGATCTCACCGCCGGTCTGGTAGCGGATGACGTCGCGGAGATACTCGGCGCACGCGATCCCACACTCGGGATAGCGGAGCCTCAGCGGACAGCGATAGCAGTCGGCGTACGGGGAGAGGTACTGACCGGGCAGGAAGGGCCCCAGGCGATGCTTGAACTCGCTCCCGAGGAGCCCCAGCACGCCGCCGGTCTTGCCGTGAAACCCGCCCCAGAATCCGATGACCTCGTGGTTGCCGGTCGCCGCCCGGGCCAGGCGCAACGCCGCTTCCACCGCCTCCGCACCGCCGGAAAAGAGCTGGACGCGTGTCAGCCCCTCGGGCGTGGTCGTCGCCAGCAGGTCGAGGAACCGCGCCCGCGTCTCCGTCGTGAAGCTGCCGAACGTGAGCCGCTCGACCTGGCGCTTGAGCGCGTCGACGTAGTGTGGGTGGCAGTGCCCGACGCTTCCGACTCCGATGCCGGCGATGAAGTCGATGTACGCATTGCCGTCTTCGTCGAAGAGCGCGCACCCCTCACCGCGCGCCATCGCGAGACCCGAGTAGAGGGCGAACGATTGGAGGCCGGGAGCCATGTAGCGCGCCTCCCGGGCAACGATGTCGCGCGAGCGCGGTCCCACCTCCCGGCGCCCGCTCACCGGGATCCCCCAGCGAACCGGAGCGCCAGGTACGCGGCGATGCGCTCGGCCGCCTCTTCGCGGTACAGCGCGAAGCTCGGCCACGCGTTGAGATCGAGCAGGACGAGCTCGCCGGTCGGCGTCGCGATCGCGTCACCCCCGTACACTTCGAGCCCGAGGGCCGTCGCCGCCCGCCGCACCGATCGGGCGAGCCGGGCCGCGTCGAGGGGGTACCCGGCGACCCGTTGATCCTTGTGGTAGAACCAGCGGAACCAGGGAGGCGCCCCGTCGGCGCGGGCCCCGGCGCCGATGCCGTAGAACTTCACCAGGTCGCCGTCGACCTGCGGCTGGATGACGGCCGTCGGGATCCCGCGCGCGGCCAGCGCGGCGAGAGCCTGCCGCGCCCCGTCGGCCGCCGGCGCGAACGTCACGTCCCCCTCCTGGGTGTTGTGGACGTCGGCGCGCTTCACCCACACCGGGAGCCCGTCGAGCTGATGGGCGCCGGTCGTCGGCACGACGCGACTCTCGACGAAGGGCGCGTTGGCCTCCTCGAGCAGGGCGATCATGCGCTCCCGATAGGTGTTGAGGACCGCCCGCGGTGCGTTCACGTGCGGGGTCCCGCGCAGCTCCAGGTCGCGGAGATACTCGAGGATCTCGACCCGCTCACACATGAGAAACACGCCGAGGGGTCGGGCGTCCGGGGTTCCGATGACATCCTCGGGGCTCTTGAGGTCCACCCGGAAGCCTCGCGTCTCGAGGTGCTTTCCCGTCAGTCTCAGGATCTCGGCGTCGTCACCCTCACGACCGGGTGAGTGGGCCAGTTCCCTGAAGATGCCCCAACAGTACGGATCGTCCACCTGTCACCTCCCCTTGCGTTCGCCCAGCGCCAACGTTTCCGCCAAGGCCACATCGGCGGCCCGATCGACGTCCACCACCGTGTCGATCACCTCGGCGTACAACGGTTCCCCCTGCTGGACGAGCCACGCCAGGAACTCTCGGAGCCTTCCCAGCCCCGCCGGAGGCACCAAGGCCCGCGCCCGCATGGACATCATATACACACCGGCCGTCACCATCGTCCCCGACTCCCTGCCGAGCCGCGTGACGCGACCGGCGTCATCGACGTCGACCCAGAGCGGGGTCTCATCCGCGACGAGCGGCGTCACCGCGAGGACCGTGGCGTCCGGGGGCCGGCGCAGCGCGGCGTCGACGAACCCGGCGAAGTCGGCCGGCCGACACCAGGCGTCCACGGTCGAAATCGGCGCACGACCGGCGGCCAGGCGTTGACTCACCTCGCGAAAGCTCTCCAGGGACGAGCGTGTCGTCTTGACGACGAACTCCGCGTCGAGCTCCGGAAAGCGCGAGCGGACCCAGCTCACACACGCACGCGCCTGCTCGTTCACGATGATGACCAGCGACGTGATGCCCGCGGCGGCGAAGTTCCTGATCACCGATTCGATCAGCGGCACGCCGGCGACCGGGACCAGCGGCTTGGGCATCGTGTAGCCGGCCCGGCGGAGGCGAGTGCCGTCACCCGCGGCGATGATCCCGCCCCGCAGCGCTCGCGCCGGGCTCACGGGAGCACCTCCGGAAGTTCGTCCAGCGACCGGATCACCCGGTCGCCCGGGCAGCACGGATCGGACTCTCGCGCCGCCTGGCCGACCAGCCAGATGTGCGGCATGGCGACACCCCGCGCGCCCTCCATGTCGCGCGACCGCGAGTCGCCGACGAACGTCGCGTCGCCCGGCTCCACGCCGAGCTCGCCGAGCGCATGCCGGAAGATGCGGGGATCCGGTTTCCTCACGCCGAGCCGGGTGGAGTCGACGACGACCCCAAAGAACTGCCGGATGCCGGCCTCCTCGCAGACGGCCTCCAGATTGCCGTAGAAGTTGGAGACGATGCCGAGGCGGTAGCGACCGGCAAGTCGGGAGAGCAGCGGCGTGTTGTGGCCGAGGTGTCCGAGCGCGTCCTCGAGGAACCGCGTCGCGATTCGCTGAGTGAGTCGCTCGTCATCGACGCCCAGCGCTGCGCTGACGCCGCCGACGAGACGCCGGACGGTCTCGCGGAGCGAGAGCGTCGCCGGCACGGTCCCGACGAGCGCTTCATCGGCCCCGTAGAAGAGCGGATCGAACGTTTCCTCCGCGGCCGCGATCCCGGCCGCTCGATAGAGCGTGAACACCCGCTCCTTCCAGGGAAGCCCCGGGGCATCAAGGGTCCCTCCGAAGTCGAACAGGAGGGCGGCCGGGCTGCGGCCGTCCACACGCTCTGTCGCGAGTCCGGGGCTCACCCTCTGCACATCACCGGGTCTGCGACGGCGTCCACCTGAGATCCGGTTCGCGCGCGGCCTTGGTCTGGTCCAGGCGGCCGACGGGCGTCGTCACGGGGGCGTCGTGGATCGGCGCGGGGTCCGTCTCGGCCTCGCGGGCGATCTGGATCATGGCGTCGCAGAACGCGTCGAGCGTCTCCTTCGACTCCGTCTCGGTCGGCTCGATCATGAGCGCCTCCTCCACGATCAGCGGGAAGTACGTGGACGGCGCGTAGAAGCCGAGGTCGAGGAGGCGCTTGGCGATGTCCGTCGCGGTCACGCCGAGCTTCTTCTGGCGGCGCGCCGACACCACGCACTCGTGCATGCACGGGCCGGGCGCGGCCAGGTCGTAGTGCGCCTCCAGGCGCTTCATGACGTAGTTCGCGTTCAGCACCGCGTTCTCCGCCACGCTCCTGAGCCCGTCCGCGCCCATCGTGCGGATGTAGGCGTAGGCGCGCACCAGCATGCCGAAGTTGCCCCAGAAGGCCTGGAGCTTGCCGATCGACTTCGGTCGCTTCCAGTCGAGCGCGTAGCGCTCGGCCCGCTTGACGACGACCGGCGCCGGGAGGAAGGGCTCGAGGTGGGCCCGGACGCCGACCGGTCCGGCCCCGGGCCCGCCGCCGCCGTGCGGCGTCGTGAAGGTCTTGTGGAGGTTGAAGTGGCAGACGTCGAAGCCGAGGTCGCCCGGACGGGTGACGCCGAGGATCGCGTTCAGGTTGGCGCCATCCATGTACACCTGCACCCCCTGCGCGTGGCACAGCTCGGTGATCTCGATGATGCGCGTCTCGAAGAGGCCGAGGGTGTTGGGCACGGTGACCATGAACGCGGCGACGCTTCCGTCGAGGTTCCGCTCGAGGTCACCGAGGTCGACCTCGCCGTTCGCGTCCGACTTGAGCTGCACGACCTCGTAGCCCGCAATGGCGGTCGACGCCGGGTTGGTCCCGTGGGCCGAGTCGGGGACCAGCACCTTCGTCCGCCGCTCGCCCCGGGCGCGGTGGTAGGCGCGGATCATCAGGACGCCGGCCAGCTCCCCCTGGGCGCCGGCGGCCGGCTGGAGGGACACGGCGTCCATCCCGGCGATCTCGCCGAGGGCCTGCGCGAGCTCGTCCATGAGCCGCAGCGCCCCCTGGCTCCCGCGCTCGGGCGTGAGCGGGTGGAGGTGCGCGAAGCCCGCGAGGCGTGCCATGTCCTCGTTGATTCGCGGGTTGTACTTCATCGTGCACGACCCGAGGGGATAGAAGTGTGTGTCGACGCCGTAGTTCATGCGGCTGAGGCGCGAGTAGTGCCGGACGACGTCGAACTCCGAGACCTCGGGAAGCGCCGGCGGCTCGGCCCGGAGGTAACGGGGGGGGAGCAGGGACGCCAGGGCCTTCCCCGGCACGTCGGCCTCGGGAAGCGAGTAGGCCGTCCGGCCCGGCGAGGACAGCTCGAAGATCAGCCGGTCGTAGGCGGGCCCGGCCATCACGCCACCGCCTTCCCGAGCGCCTGGGCGAGCACGTCGATCTCCTCCCGCGTGCGTTTCTCGGTGACCGCGACGAGCAGGCAGTCCCCGAGCCGCCGCTCGAACCGCTTGAGCGGCACACCCCCGAGGATCCGCTGCCTGAGCAAGCGCGCGACGACGCGCTCGGGCGGCTTCGGCAGCCGGAGGGTGAACTCCTTGAAGAACGGCGCCGCGAAGCGGAGCGACACCCCGGGAATCGCCGTGAGCCGCTCCGCCGCGTAGTGCGCCTTCGCGGTCGAGAGCTCCCCGACCCGGGCGAGCCCCTGCCGGCCGACGATGGCCAGGTAGATCGTCCCCATCAGCGCGCAGAGCGCCACGTTCGTGCAGATGTTGGACGTCGCCTTCGCGCGCCGGATGTGCTGCTCCCGCGTCTGGAGGGTCAGCACGAAGCCCCGGCGGCCGTCGCGATCGACGGTCGCGCCCACGAGGCGGCCCGGCATCCGCCGCACCAGCTCCTCCCGCGCCGCGAAGACGCCCAGGCTCGGCCCGCCGAACGACATCGGCACGCCCAGCGCCTGCCCCTCGCCCACCGCGATATCCGCGCCCTGGCGGCCCGGCGCCTCGAGCACGCCCAGGTTCACGGGATCGGCGGCGACGATCAGGAGCGCCCCCGCGCCGTGCGCCACTTCCGCCGCGGCCGCCACGTCCTCGAGGCAGCCGTAGAAGTTCGGCGTCTGGATCGCGAGCGCCGCGGTGCTCCCGCCGCAGAGCCGCCGGGTGGCGTCGAGGTCGAGGACGCCATCCGGTGCGGGGACCTGGCGGAGGCGGACGCCCGGCCCCTCGGCGTAGGTCGCCGCCACCCGGCGGTGGAGCGGGTTCACGCCGTCGGCGAGCAGGACCTCACCGCGGCCCGTCACCGCGTGCGCCATCAGCACGGCCTCCGCGAGCGCCGACCCGCCGTCGTAGATGGAGGCGTTCGCCACGTCCATCCCGGTCAGCTCCGCGATCATGGTCTGGTACTCGTAGATCGTCCGGAGCGTGCCCTGGCTCGCCTCCGGCTGGTAGGGCGTGTAGGCCGTGAAGAACTCGCCGCGGGAGATCAGGTGGTTGATCGGGCTCGGCACGTAGTGATCGTAGGCGCCCGCGCCGAGAAAGCAGGTGTAGGCGTCGGCGTCGGCGTTCTCCGCGGCCAGCGCGCGCATCGCGCGGATGAGGTCCATCTCCGCGAGTGCCCCCCCGAGCGCGAGCGGCCGCGCGAGCCTGGCCTTCGGGGGGACGCGAGCCAGCAGGTCTTCGATCGAACGAGCGCCGATCACGGCGAGCATCTGGGACTGCTCGCCCGGCGTGTTCGGGATGTAGCGCATTCAGTGCCCGCCCTGCGCCAGGAACTCCTCGTACTGCGCGGCGCTCAGCAGCCCCCCCCACTCCCCCGCGTTCGAGGGCACGATGACGATCATCCAGCCGCGGCCGTAGGGGTCCTGGTTGACGACCTCGGGCGCCGTCGGCAGGTCGGTGTTGACGGCGACGACCTCCCCGGCCACGGGGGCGAAGAGGTCGGAGACGGCCTTCACCGACTCGACGACGCCGAACGCCTGCCGCTGCGCGACGCGCGCGCCGACCTTCGGCAGCTCGACGAACACGACGTCGCCGAGCTGCTCCTGCGCGTAGGCGGTGATGCCCACGCGCACCCGTCCGTCCTCCGCCCGCGCCCACTCGTGGTCACGCGTGTACCGCAGATCTCCCGGAACGTTTCCCATCGCATCCTCTCACCCCGATATTAGGACTTCTTCACCCGCGGCGGGTGAAACGGCGTTCGGACCACGCGCGCCGCGCGCGGCTCCCCGCGGATCTCGACCTGGAGCTCGGTCCCGACCTCCGCGTGCGCGACCTCGACGTACGCGAGGCCGATGGACCGGTCGACCGAGGGCCCGTACGAGCCCGACGTCACCTGCCCGACCGGCCGCCCGTCCCTGAGCACCCGGTAGCCGTGGCGGGCGACGGCGCGCTCCGCCATCTCGATCCCGACGAGGCGCCGGCGCACGCCCGCGGCGCGGACCCGCTCGATCGCGGCCCGGCCGATGAAATCGCCCTTGCCGGGCTTCACCACCCAGCCGAGCCCCGCCTCCAGCGGGTTCGTCGTCTGGTCGATGTCGTTGCCGTAGAGGGCGTAGCGCATCTCGAGCCGGAGCGTGTCGCGGGCGCCGAGCCCGATCGGGGCGACGCCGTCCACCTCCCCCGCCTCGCCGAGGGCCCCCCACAGGCGCAGCCCCTCACCGGCGTCGACGTACAGCTCGAACCCGTCCTCGCCAGTGTAGCCGGTGCGTGAGATGAGCGTCGACACCCCGGCCACCTTGCCCCGCGTGAACCGGTAGTACCCGATCGCGGTGACGTCGCCGTCGGCCAGCCGGCCGACGAGCGCCTCGGCGCGCGGCCCCTGGACGGCGATGAGCGCCGTCGCCGACGACACGTCGCGCCAGCGCGCCCGGGCGCCGGCCGGCCGGTGCGCCGCCGACCCCTCGGTCACCCACGCCCAGTCCTTCGCGATGTTCGCCGCGTTCACGGTGAGCATGAAGTGCTCGGGGCCCACACGATAGAGCGTGAGGTCGTCGACGATGCCGCCGTCGGGAGAGCAGAGCAGCGA
>JACQWC010000157.1 GCA_016209635.1 Candidatus Rokuibacteriota bacterium
CGGTGTACGGGCTCGCGAAGGGCGCGCTGCTCCACCTCACGGAGAGCCTCGCCGTCGAGCTGGCGCCGAAGATCACGGTGAACGCGGTGGTACCGAGCCAGATCGCGAGCGCGCGCACCGACCGGATGCCCGCGTACAAGGCGGCGGCGATCGCCGCGACGCCGCTCGGCCGCCTCGTCACCGGGGCCGAGATCGGGCGGATGGTGGCGCTCGTGTGCTCGCCCGCCTTCGACCTCGTCACCGGACGGGCGATCGTGATGGACGGCGGGCGCAGCATTCCGGTCTTCCCGCGGCTGAATCTCGCGGCGGGGGCGGAGCCATGACGCCGAAGACCAGGTAGGAGGGCTCGCATGTCATTCTCAGCGGTGCTGCACGCGCTCGATCTGCTCGACTCCGCGACGGTCACCGGGCGGGAGGTCGCCGCGGCCATCCGGGCGGCGGGCGTGACCGACGTGGAGGTCAAGCAGGTCACGGGGAAGGACGGGAGCACCGACTTCCTGAGGGTCACCGTGGCCGGGACCCACGGACGGCTCACCGGCGGCCAGGCGCCCACGCTCGGCATCATCGGCCGCCTGGGCGGCATCGGCGCCCGCCCCGAGAAGATCGGGCTCGTGTCCGACGGCGACGGCGCGGTCACGGCCGTCGCTTGCGCCCTCAAGCTCGGTCGCATGGCGCAGCAAGGGGACCGCCTGCCGGGCGACGCGCTCATCTCGACCCACATCTGCCCGAACGCGCCCACCATCGCCCACCCGGTGGTGACGATGATGAACTCGCCCGTGGACATGGCCACCCTGAACCAGGAGGAGGTTCGGCCGGAGATGGAGGCGATCCTCAGCGTCGACACCACGCGGGGCAACCGCGTGATCAACCAGCGGGGGATCGCGATCTCGGCGACGGTCAGGGAGGGCTGGATCCTCCAGGTCTCGGATGACCTGCTGACGCTCATGCAGCACGTGACGGGCCGGATGCCCGTCGTCTTCCCGCTCACGATGCAGGACATCACGCCTTACGGTAACGGGCTCTTCCACATGAACTCGATCCTGCAGCCCGCCACGGTGACTCACGCCCCGGTGGTCGGCGTCGCGCTCACGGCGGAGGTACCCGTGCCCGGCTCGGCCACCGGCGCGTCGCAGCCGGCCGACATCGAGCTGGCGGTGCGGTTCTGCCTCGAGGTCGCCAAGGCCTTCGGCCGCGGCCAGTGCCGGTTCCACGACGCCGACGAGTGGGAGGCCCTCCAGCGCCGCTACGGCTCGATGCGGGTGTTGCAGACCCTCGGCCGCAACTAAACGTCGACGCGCTCGCCAGGTCGGCACCAGCGAGGCTCACGCCCGCGCTCGAAGACCTTCACCCGGCCCCGGCCGAGGACGGTGACCTGGCCATCCTCGACGCGGAGCAGCGTGCCTTCTTCGATGCCCACCACGGGATTCCTCGTCACGACGTGGTACTCGCGGATCCGCTCGTCGCGTGTCTCGCTTCCTGGCGCCATCGCGGGATCGGCGTCGAGATAGTGCGGGTTGATGTTGAACGGCACGAGGCCGAGGGCGTCGAAGGCGGCGAGGCCGACCACGTTCCAGTCGTTGGTCGTCAGGATGTTGGGACCCGCGACGTTGGAGCCTGCGCTCGAGCCGACGTACCGCAGGCCGGCCCGCACGCGGGCCCGGATGGGATCGATCAGACCCGCCCCCCGGAGCCGCTCGAGGAGGGCGTAGGTGTTGCCACCACCGACGAAGAGCGATTCCGCGCGCTCGAGGGTGGTGAGGGGATCCGCGTCCCAGCGGAGGTGGAACACTTCTGCCCCGCAGCCGGCGGGCGGCGCGAGCGCCAGCGCCTCGCGCGCGCGCGCGTAGTAGGCGGACTCGTCGTAGAGGTTGGCGGCGGTGACGAACGCGACGCTCCGGGCCGGGCCGAGGAACGCGGCGATCTGCCCCATGCAGTGCCCGAGGAACGGCTTTCCGGAGTTGCTGATCAATAGGAGTCTCATGCCCGCCCTCAGCCGGTGTCGGGCCTCTGCAGGCGCGTCCGGCGCACGCGCGTCTGGACGTCGCGCACCCGACCCTCGGCGATCTCGATCTCGACCTCGTGGTGCTCGACGTCCCAGTGGCTCACGGTGGCGAGCCACCCGAAGATGCGCCGCCGGTGGGGGACGATCCGCCGACCGCGGTAGACGAGGGTCTGCCGGCCTGGGGAGGTGAGCCGTGCCTGCTCCTCCAGCTCCGGCCCGCAGAGCCGGATCACGTCCTCGTAGGTCGTCTCCCCCGGCGTGATCCGGGAGAGCGCGTCGCGCGAGAGGAGGACGCCGGTCTCGCCCGACGGCCGGTCGTCCCGCTGCCGGCCCACCTGCACGCTCGACGACACCCGCCGGCTGAGCCGCTCGGCGACGCCGCGGATCACCGCGCCGGCCACGTTGCCGAGGACGAAGAAAAGCGTCGGGATGAGGATCGGCGCCCACGCCTGGAGCCCCGAGAAGTAGCCGAACTGGACCGTCAACACCTGGGGCGTGATCCCCTCGGAGCGGTCGAGGAAGAGCGAGACCGTCTCGGTGCTCTCGAGCGTCTCGCTCACCTGGCGCTTGGCGGACTGGGGGAACAACTCGTCGATCTTGAGGTGGTCCGTGTCGGCGAAGTTGATGAGGATCTGGGCCGGATCCTCGGCGAGCCGCACCACGCGATCACGGTGCTCGAGGTAGAAAGGGAAGAGCACCCGCTGGCGGACATCGTTGAAGCTCAGCGAGAGCCGATGGCGCTCACCCCAGAAGGTGTGCTCGAACCAGGTCGCGGGCTTCTCCTTGATGAGCCCCTTCGCCGGCACGTGGAGGTTCATGAGCCAGGCGCGGTTCACCAGATACGGGGTCCAGGGGATCCTCACGTACGTCGCCGGGGAGGTCAGCCCGAGCGGACCGCCCTCGCGGACGAAGGTGACGAAGGGCGCGCCGCCGGCGAGGGGCCGGGCGGCCGTGGCCACCTCCATCTGGTAGAGGCTCTGCGCCCGGAGCGCGAGCCGTCCCTCGTCGATGACCGTGAAGCCCCGCGCCGCCACGTACCGGGCGAGCGCGGGATCGGGCGGACCGGCGGTGGAGTCGCCGGTCACGGCGCCCGGCCACAGGAGGAACAGGTCCTGCTCGAGGCCGACGGCGCTCCGCGTCGGCGGGATCACGAGCGTCCAGAGGATCTCCACGGGCACGGCGCCGAGGTCCGCGGAAACGGAGGCCCGGACGAAGAGCGGCCCGATGGTGAACTCGGGGTGCGGGCGCTCCGCGAGGAAGACCTGCGCGCCGGCCTCTCGCGGCGCGGCCAGGAGCAGCAGCAGGAGGAGCAGCGACGCGCGGACGTGGCCTTGACTTTTCTCCGAGCTTCTCATACGTTAGGCGGACTCTTCCATGGCTGACGTCCTGCTCCAAGCCTCCGTGAGCCCCCGGCGGCTCGACCGACCCGGCAAGGACCGCAAGGGATCGTACATCGTCGGGAGTTCGCTGCACAACGTCCCGAGCGCCAGAAGTCGGGGAGGTCGTCGGTGACCGACGCGCTGCCGGTCGGCTACGAGGCGACAGACGGCGTGGCCCGGATCACGCTGAACCGGCCGGGCGTGCTGAACGCGCTCGACACCGAGGTGGCGGCGGCGCTCGCCGACTGCGTGGAGGCGGCGGCACGGGACCGCGACCTGCTTCTCGTGGTCGTGCGCGGCGCGGGGCGCGCCTTCTGCGCGGGGATGGACCGCACCGCGCTGGCCGCGGGGACCATCGGCGAGCCCTTTTTCCGCCACTGGATCCGCGCGCTCAACGGTCTCGAAGACATGCCGAAGATCACCGCGGCCGTGCTGCACGGCTACTCCATCGGCGGGGGCCTCCAGCTGGCCGTCGCGTGCGACCTCCGCGTCGCGACCGAGGACGCGATCATCGGGCTCGGCGCCACGCGGCACGGGCTCATTCCGGACGGCGCCGTCCTGCGACTCGCCCGGCTCGTGGGGGTGGGCCGCGCGAAGGAGCTGGCGCTGCTGAACGACCACGTGACCGCCACCGAGGCGCGCGCGATCGGCCTCGTCAACTGGGTGTGTCCGGCGGCCGACCTCGAGCGGACGCTCGCGACGCTGATCGAGAAGGTGCGCGGCGCGTCGCCGACGGCCGCGGCGCACACCAAGCGGCTCCTCCACGAGTCGTTCCACCGCGATCCCCGCGCCCTCATCGAGGAGGTGCTCCGGGCGCAGCACGAGTGCATGCTCTCCTGGGAGATGACGGAAGCCAACCTCGCGTGGCAGGAGCGGCGCGAGGCGGTCTTTCATCCGCCGCCGCCCGACGGGCACTGACGGGCGGACGGCGGGAAGCGTGGCAGCCAACGGAGGCGTCATGACGTACACCGACATCCTGTACGAGAAGAAGGACGGCGTTGCCTGGATCACGATCAACCGGCCCGAGGTGCGGAACGCTTTCCGCACGCGGACGGTCGCCGAGCTGACCGACGCCTTCGTCGACGCGCGCTGGGACCCGAGCGTCGGCGTCGCGGTCCTCACCGGTACCGGGGACAAGGCCTTCTGCGCCGGCGGGGACCAGAAGGAGCGGGGTCAGGGCGGGTACGCGACCGACCAGCGGCCGATGGACGTGGAGGCGCTGCACAGCGCGATCCGCCACATCCCGAAGCCCGTCATCGCCATGGTGAACGGCTTCGCGATCGGCGGCGGCCACGTGCTCCATCTGCTCTGCGACCTCTCGATCGCCTCCGAGAACGCGGTGTTCGGCCAGACCGGACCGCGCGTCGGCAGCGTCGACGCGGGCCACGGGACGGGCTACCTCGCGCGCGTCGTGGGCGAGAAGCGCGCGCGCGAGATCTGGTACCTCTGCCGCCAGTACACGGCGCCTGAGGCGCTCGCGATGGGGCTCGTCAACAAGGTCGTGCCGCTCCGCGAGCTCCGCGCGGAGGTCGAGAAGTGGTGCCGGGA
This sequence comes from Candidatus Rokuibacteriota bacterium, assembly GCA_016209635.1. Classification (GTDB taxonomy): domain Bacteria; phylum Methylomirabilota; class Methylomirabilia; order Rokubacteriales; family CSP1-6; genus JACQWC01. Next base: position 4,930 of record JACQWC010000157.1, read on the forward strand.
GCTGCTCGAGAAGAGCCCGACCGCGCTCGCGCTCGCGAAGCAGTCGTTCAACATCGACTCCGAACCGCGCGCCGGCGTCGCCCAGTTCGCGCACACCGCCCTCAACCTCTACTACCAGACGGAGGAGGCGATGGAGGGCCGGAACGCCTTCGTGGAGAAGCGCCCGGTCAACTTCCAGAAGTTCCGCACGTAGGGGGCAGCGGCGACCGCGCCTTCAGGCCCCGGAACCACTGGTAGGTCATCAGCGCCGCCGGCGCGCCGGGGGGCTGGGTGACGACGCGATCGATCGCAAAGTGCCGGGTGGCCGCGGCGCGCACGACCCGAGGGCTGGAGAAGTGGTGCTGGCGGATGTCGCACCCCATCAGGCGGAAGGCGACCGACATGAGCGCGTTGAGACCGGGCACGCCGACCACGACGATGCCGCCGGGACGGAGGACCCGTCGGATCTCCCGCATCGCCCCGTCCTGGCTATCGACGGGAAGGTGCTCGAGGATGCTCAGGGCGAGGACGGCGTCGAACCTCTCGCTCGCGTAGGGCAGGGCGTCGACCGAGCCGCGGCTGAGCCGCAGCCGGACGCCGTGTCTCGCGAAGATCTCGGCAATCCGCCCTCCGTAACCGTGCGCGTCCACCCCGTGGACCTCGCGGAAGCGGTCATCGAGCTCGAGGAGACTCGTCCCGCTCCCGTACCCCACCTCGAGCACCCGCCGACCCGGCGGAATGAGTCCGACGGCCACGTCGACCCGGCGCTGATAGAGGCGACCGAGGAGCGGATGGTAGTACCACCGGAGCGGGTCGTCGTCGGCGATCACGCACTCGCGGAATTCGAGAAGCGGTAACAGGCGCGCCATCCTGGGGCAGTATGCCACAGCGCCTCCTGACGCTGGCGCGCGCGCCGGGAGACCGCGGGGTATCAAGAAGATCGCGGTCCCGTGTACACTCCAGCCCGGCAGCCCCATGGCCGGCCAGAGCTCGCTCGCCCGGTACTTCGGCTTCGCGGCGCGGTCGACGGATCTCCGGACCGAGGTCCGGGCGGGCGTGACCACGTTCATGGTCATGGCCTACATCATCTTCGTGAACCCGATCATCCTCGGGTTCACGGGGGTGCCGGGTCTCGAGGGCAAGGGCCTGCCGTTCGCCGCGACCCTGACGGTGACGTGCCTCACCGCCGGCCTCCTCACGATCGCGATGGGCCTCGCCAGCAACTATCCGCTGGCCCTGGCTCCCGGGATGGGGCTCAACGCCGTCGTCGCGTTCGAGCTGGTCGCCGGGCGCGGTCTCACGTGGCCCCAGGCGATGACGGTCGTCTTCCTCGAGGGGCTCGTGATCACGCTCCTCGTGCTCACGCGCTTCCGCGAGGCGGTGATGGACGCGGTGCCCGTCGGGCTCAAGCGGGCCATCAGCGTGGGGATCGGCCTCTTCATCGCCTTCATCGGCTTCTTCACCTCGGGCTTCGTCGTGAAGCCGGCCTCGGGCCCGCTGCCGGTCGGGCTCGGACCCACGGCGGGCCTCCCCATCCTCGTCTTCGTCGTCGGCTTTATCCTGACCGCCTGGCTCCTCGCCCGGCGGGTCCACGGCGCCCTGCTCATCGGCATCCTCCTGTCCACGGGGCTCGCGATCGCGCTCAACGGGCTCGTCGCGGGCTGGAAGGGCTTCCCGACGCCGGGCGCGGCCCAGCTCCCGGCCGCCATCGTCCAGCTCCCCGACTTCTCCACGTTCGGGCGGCTCGACGTCGGCCTCTTCGCGCGGCTCGGCGTCGTGACCGCCGTGCTCGTGACCTTCTCGATCATGCTGAGCGACTTCTTCGACACGATGGGGACCATCATCGGCGTCGGCGGCCAGGGCGGCTTCCTCGACCGCGAGGCCCGGCTGCCCCGGGCCAACCGGGTGCTGCTGGTCGACTCGCTCGGCGCCGCGTTCGGCGGCTTCGCGAACGCGAGCAGCAACACGACCTACATCGAGAGCGCGGCCGGGGTGGCGGAGGGCGCGCGCACAGGGATCGCGTCGGTCGTCGTCGGGGTCCTGTTCCTCCTGGCGATGCTGTTCTCGCCGCTCGCGAGCGTCATCCCCGCGCAGGCGACCGCGCCGGCGCTGATCCTGGTAGGGCTCTACATGATGACGCTCGCGCGGGAGATCCCGTGGGACGACGCCGAGGAGGCGATCCCCGCGTTCGTGACGATGCTGGCGATGCCCTTCACCTGGTCGATCACGAACGGCATCGGGGCGGGCTTCGTCACCCACGCCGCCATCAAGCTCCTCTGCGGCAAGGGACGCCAGGTCCACTGGATGGTCTACGTGGCCTCCGCCGCGTTCGTCGTCTACTTCGGCCTGCCGCTGGTCGAGCGAGCGCTCAAGTAGCCTCGGCCGGGGACCCCGAGCGCCCGTGGTCGAGGGCTTGACGCGCTGCGCCATCCAGGATAGAGTGCCCCCACTCGTGGAGCGCTTCGAACCGAAACGGGAGAGACCAACCGGAGGGTCACGTATGAGCGGGAAAGGAACACTGATCGCCGCCCTGCTGCTGGGCGTTCTGGGGCTCGTGGGACCGAGCGCCAGCGCCCAGGAGCCGATCAAGATCGGCCTCGTCCAGGGCATCACCGGCCCCTTCGAGGTGTACGCCAAGCAGGTCCTCGAGGGCTTCAAGCTGGGCCTCGAGTACGGGACCGGCGGGAAGATGGAGTTGCTCGGCCGCAAGATCCAGGTGATCGTCGAGGACGACCAGCTCAAGCCCGACGTCTCCAAGCGCCTGGTCACGAAGCTCTACGCCGACGACAAGGTGGATCTGGTCGTCGGCACGACCAGCAGCGCCGCGGCCCTGGCCATCCTGCCCGTCGCCCAGGAGTTCAAGAAGGTCCTGATCGTCGAGCCCGCCGTCGCCGACAGCATCACGGGTGAGCACTGGAACCGGTACGTGTTCCGCACGGGCCGGAACTCGGGGCAGGACGCCATCTCGAACGCCCTCGCCATCGCCAAGCCCGGCGTGCAGATCGCGACGATCGCCCAGGACTACGCCTTCGGCCGCGACGGCGTGGCCGCGTACAAGGCCGCCGTCGAGAAGCTCGGCGCGAAGGTCGCGCACGAGGAGTACGCGCCGGTCCAGGCCACCGACTTCACCGCGCCCATCCAGCGCATCATCGGGGCGCTCAAGGACAAGCAGGGGCCCAAGTACGTCTTCGTGATCTGGGCGGGCAAGGGCGGGCCGTTCCCCCAGCTCGTCGCCAGCCGCCTCGACAAGCAGGGCATCGTCCTGACGAGCGGTGGCAACGTGCTCGACGTGCTGAAGGCCATGAAGGCGATGAACCTCGAGGGGATGGTGGGCGGCCTCTACTACTACTACGAGATTCCGAAGAACCCGGTGAACGAGTGGCTCGTGAAGGAGCACCAGAAGCGGTTCAACGCGCCGCCGGACTTCTTCACGTGCGGCGGGTTCGCCGCCGCGATGGCCGTGATCACGGGCATCCAGAAGGCGGGCGGGACGAACACGGACAAGCTGATCGCGGCGATGGAGGGCATGGAGTTCACGACGCCGAAGGGGAAGATGACCTTCCGGAAAGACGACCACCAGGCGCTCCAGAGCATGTACGCGTTCAAGATGGTCTCCAAGCCCGACGTGCCCTGGCTCGTGCCGGAGCTCGTGCGCGAGCTCGGGCCGCAGGAGACGGCGCCACCGATCCTGAACAAGCGCTGATGCTGCGGCGCGGTCCGGGGGCCGCAGCCCCCTGAAACCCGACTGCAACGACCACGGGTTTCCCAAGGCCGCGGCCCCCGCACCGCACGGAGCGCCACCGATGCTCCCGACGAGCGCGCCCTCGCAGCCGATCATCGCGACGCGCGAGCTGACCATCCGGTTCGGCGGCCACGTCGCCGTCGATCACGTGACGCTCGATATCCCGCCCTTCACGCTCAAGTCGATCATCGGTCCCAACGGCGCGGGGAAGACGACCTTCTTCAACCTCGTGAGCGGCCAGTACCGCTCGACGGAAGGGCGCATCGCCTTCAAGGGGCGGGACATCACGCGGCTCGGCGCCGCAGCCCGCACCCGGCTCGGGATCGGCCGCTCGTTCCAGCTGACGAACATCTTTCCCACGCTGAGCGTGCTCGAGAACGTCCGCATCGCGGTGCAGGCGCGGCGGGGACGCCGGTTCGAGGTCTGGCGCGACTATCGGCGCTTCCCCGAGCTGGAGGACCGCGCGTACGCCCTCCTCGAGACGGTGCTGCTCGACGGCAAGTGGCGCGCCCCGGCGAGCGATCTCAGTCACGGCGAGAAGCGGAAGCTGGAGCTGGGGATCCTCCTGGCGCTCGAGCCCGAGGTCCTCCTCCTCGACGAGCCGACCGCCGGAATGTCGCTCGAGGAGGTTCCGGTGATCATCGACCTCATCGGGCGCATCAAGGCCGGGCGCGACCGGACGATCCTGCTCGTCGAGCACAAGATCGACATGGTGACCGCGCTCTCCGACTCGATCGCCGTGCTCAAGGATGGCCGGCTGATCGCGGACGACACGCCCGAGGCGATCGGCCGGAACCCGGAGGTCCAGGCGGCCTACTTCGGCGGAGCGGCCCCGTGATCCTCGAGGTCGATGACGTCCACGCCTACATCGGCCAGCACCACATCCTCCAGGGGGTGTCGCTCGCGGTCCGCCGGGACGCGGTGACCGTCCTCCTCGGACGCAACGGCGCCGGCAAGACGACGACGATGCGGACGATCGTCGGGCTCCTGCGCCCGCGGCGAGGGGCGATCCGCTTCGAGGGACAGCCCATCCACGGGCTGCCGCCCTACGAGATCGTCCGGCTGGGCCTCGGCTACGTGCCGGAGGGGCAGGGGATCTTCGCGTCGCTCTCCGTGGACGAGAACCTCCGCGTCGCCATGCTGGGCGAGGAGGCGGAGGGCCGGGCGCGCCTCGGACAGATCTTCGCCCTCTTCCCCGACCTCGAGCGCTTCCGGCAGGCGCGCGCCGGGACGCTGAGCGGCGGCCAGAAGCAGATGCTGTCGATCGCGCGGGCGTTCGTCAACCCGAACCGGCTCCTGCTCATCGACGAGCCGTCGAAGGGGCTCGCGCCGATCATCGTCGAGCACCTGACCCGGGTGCTCGCCGAGATGCGGAGCCACGTGACCGTGCTCCTGGTCGAGCAGAACTTCGCGATGGCCAGCGCCCTGGCCGACGACTTCTACCTGATCGACGATGGGCGGACGGTCCATCACGGGCGCATGGCCGACCTCGTCGGCGACCACGCGCTCAAGAAGCGGTACCTCGGCGTATGAACGGCGGCGCGCGACGCGCGGCGGTGTGGCTCGTGGGGGCCGGCGTGTTCCTCCTGCCGCTCGCCTTCATGGACGGACGCACCTGGGTCACGCTCACGGTCGCCGGCGTCGCGATGGGTATGCTCGTATTCCTCGTCGCCTCGGGGCTGACGCTCATCTTCGGGCTGATGGACGTCCTGAACTTCGCCCACGGCGCCCTCTTCTCGTGGGGCGCGTACGTCGGGTTCAGCGTGGCCCTCTTCCTCAACGCGCGGTGGGGCTGGGCGGAGGCGCCCTCCTTCGTCCTGAACGCGCTGCTCCTCGTGGTCGCCGTCGCGGCGGCGATGCTCGTCGCCCTCGGCCTCGGCGTCGTCGTCGAGCGCGTCATCGTGCGGCCCGTCTACGGCAAGCACATGTTCCAGATCCTCATCACGCTGGGCGCGACGATCGTGATCGAGGAGCTGATCCGGATCGTCTGGGGGCCGAACGACCAGGTGATGCCCGTCCCCTTCACCTTCCAGGGGTCATGGGACCTGGCCGACGTGATCGTGCTGCGGTTCCCGATCGTCGCCATCGTCCTCGGCCTCCTCGTCTACGCCGGCATCACGGCGTTCCTCAACCGGACGCGCGTCGGGCTCATCGTGCGGGCGGGCGTCGAGAACGGCGAGATGATCCAGGTGCTCGGCCACAACATCTACCGGTACTTCACCTGGGTGTTCGCCGCCGGCTCCGCGCTCGCGGGCCTCGGCGGCGTGATGTGGGGGATGTTCAGCCAGTCGGTGCGGCCCACCATGGGCGCCGAGCAGCTCATCTTCGCCTTCATCGTCGTCATCATCGGGGGCCTCGGGAGCATCAACGGCTCCCTGGTGGGCGCGCTCATCATCGGGCTCGCCTACAACTACGTGGCGTTCCTCGTCCCGAAGGCCGCGATCGGCGTCAACATGGCGATCATGGTGCTGATCCTCCTCGTCCGGCCCACCGGCCTCTTCGGAGTCGGCAAATGACCCTCACCCCGATCGAGGTCGCGCGGCGCGCCGAGCGGGAGCGCCGGCTCCGCGCGCCGTCGCTCTACCTGAAGCTCGCGTGCCTCGCGGCCGCCGCGCTCGTCCCGCTGGTCGTCCCCTCCTTCCAGGTGCTGGACGTCGTCGCGAAGATCGCGATCTTCGCGGCGCTCGTGGCGAGCTACGACGTGGTGCTGGGCTACACCGGGATCGTGTCCTTCGGCCACGCGATGTTCTTCGGCTTCGGCGCCTACGCGGTCGCGCTGTCGCTCGGCAAGTTGGGCGCGCCCACCTACGGCCACCTGGCCCTGGGCTTCCTCGCGGGCGTCGTGATCTCGGCCGTCGTCGCGATCCTGATCGGGGCCTTCTCCCTGCGCGTCAAGGCGATCTTCTTCGCGATGATCACGCTCGCCTTCGCCGAGTTCGCGCTCATCCTGGCCGTGCAGCTCAGCCAGATCACCGGCGGTGAGGACGGGCTGAGCCCGACGCTGCCGGGCGTCTTCGCGGTCAGCTTCGACGGTGGGCAGGTGCTGGGGATCCCGATCACCGGCCGCCTGACGACCTACTACTTCGTGCTCGCGCTCTCGGTTGCGCTCTTCCTCCTGATGGCGCGGTTCATCCACTCGCCGCTCGGCAGGACGCTCCAGGCCATCCGCGACAACGAGGTCCGGGCCGAGGCGCTGGGTTACCGCACCTTCGTCTTCCAGATCGTCTCCTCCTCGTTCGGCAGCGTCGTCGCCACCCTCCTGGGCGGGTGCTACGCCATGTGGGTGCGGTACGTGAACCCGGAATCGGCGCTCGGCATCCAGGTCATGCTCGACGTCCTCCTGATGGTGATCATCGGCGGCATCGGGACGCTGTACGGTTCCGTCATCGGCGCCACCGTGCTGCTGACCGCCCAGACCCTGCTCCCCCACCTCAGGACCGTCGCGGCCGCCCTCTTCGCGGGCTCGCCGATCATCCAGCGCATGACGGAGCGCTGGCTCCTCTACTTCGGCGTCCTGTTCATCCTGGTCGTCTTCTTCTTCCCGAAGGGGGTCATCGGCACGCTGCGGGACGCGATCGCGAGGACGAAGGCCGCGCGGGCGTGAGCCCGCCTCCGGTGACCCCGCCCCGGCCTGGCCCGCGCACGATCGCCGCCACGTTCGTCACGCTCGGGCTCGCCTACGGCGTCTGGTACGCCTACAGCGTCTTCCTCGTGGCGCTGCTCGCGGAGTTCGGCTGGAGCCGCTCGCTCCTCGCCGGCGCCTTCTCCGTCTTCACGCTCGTCCACGGCATCCTGAGCGCGCCGCTCGGCTGGCTCGCCGATCGCCTCGGCCCCCGCCGGCTGGTGCTGGCGGGCGGCACGGTGCTGGCAGGGGCGCTCGTCCTCGACGGCGCGATCAGCCGGCCCTGGCACCTCTACGCGGCCTTCGGTCTGCTGACCGCGATCGGCGTCGCCTCCTCCGGCTGGCTGCCCGCCGTGGTGATGGTGCAGCGGTGGTACCCGCAGCGGGTCGGCACCGCGCTCGGGCTGACTTCGGCGGGGATCGGCGTCGGGATCTTCCTGGTCGTCCCGCTCTGCCAGACGCTGATCAACCTGGCCGGCTGGCGGTGGGCCTTTCGAACGGTGGGCGTCATCGTCGCCGCGTGGGTGATCCCGGCGACCCTCTGGCTCGTTCGCGATCCTCCTCCGAGCGTGACGTCGCGCCAGGGGACCGGGCCGGTGGCGACAGGACCCGCGGTCCCCGGCGGTGACGTCACGCTCCGAGGCGCGGGGCGAACGTCGGCGTTCTGGCTCCTCGCGACGGCGCAGGTCTCGGGGGCGTTCGTCAACCAGATGCTGCTCGTCCACCAGGTCGCGTACCTCGTGGATCACGGGATCTCGGCGCTCGTCGCGGCCGGAGTCGTCGGCGTCGTCGGGATCGCGAGCGTCGTGGGCAAGGCGGGTGGTGGCTGGTTCTCGGACACGTTCGGCCGTGAGGTGACCTACACGCTCGGGAACGCCTGCGTGATGCTGAGCGTCGGCGCCCTCGGCCTTCTGGCGCTCGGCCAGGGCGCCGGCTGGGCGTACGGGTACGGCGTCCTGATCGGGGTCGGCTACGCCGTGACCGCGCCCTTGATTCCGGCCCTCGTCGCCGACCTCTTCCGGGGCCAGCACTTCGGCGCGATATTCGGCACGCTGCAGATCGCCAACGCGATCGGCGGCTCGCTCGGGCCCTGGATCGCGGGACGCGTCTTCGACGCGAGCGGGAGCTACGCGCCCGCGTTCACCGCAGCCGTCGCCTCGGCGGCGGTGAGCATGGGCGCCGTCTGGCTCATCGGGCCGCGCCGCCGCTAGCCGGGCGAGGCGCCGTGGGATGCAGGCGACCGCATGGCTGTGCCGGCGCATGATCGAGGAGACGCCCGACGCCGTCGTCTTCGCGGATCGCGAGGGGGTGATCCGGCTCTGGAACGCCGGTGCCAAGGCGATGCTCGGCGACACGTCTGACGAGGCGTGCGGCCAGACGCTCGACCTCATCATCCCGGAGCGACTCCGGACCCGCCACTGGGAGGCGGTCGAGTTCTCCATCGCGCGCCTGAAGGGCGACGACGGCCTCCCGGTCGGGGCCGTCGCGATCATGCGGGACGTGACGGCCCGCCGCGAGGAGGACAGGCGCCTGCGAGAGCGCCTGGCCACCCTCGAGGCCGACCGGGCGAGAGAGACCCCGCCGTAACTATCCGTCATTCCGGCCGAATTGCTTGACAGGATGGGTGCCCTCCGTTAGACTCTCGCCACTCGACCGGGCCCTTCTTCCAGGAGCGCAGCGCTCCGCACCGTGAGCATCAGCACGGAGGCGATTTGGACGTTCTCGCGAGGGGCAAAGGTGACTTCCGCTTCACGGATCCCGACGCGATCCGTGGCTGGATGCGCGACCACAAGCGCCGCGACCTCGTCGACAAGACCATGTCCGAGCGCGACGCGGTGGCACGGTTCGTCGCCGACGGCGACTACGTGTCGTTCGATTTCTCCTCCTTCACCCGCGGCCCGCTCGTCCTGATCCGGGAGATCATCCGTCAGCGGCGGCGTGATCTCTGGTACTGCGCGAAGTTCACGCTCATGGAGTCCACGCTGCTCGCCGCGGCGGGCGCGTGCGCGCGCATCGACGTGGGGTTCATGGGGCTCGGGGAGACGCTGAACCGCGCGGTGGAGGAGGGGCGGGTGAAGGTCACGGAATGGACGAACGGCACCCTGACGCTCCGCCACCTGGCGGGCGCGATGGGGGTGCCCTTCCTCCCGACGCGCGCGCTCCTGGGCTCGGACACGCTCACCTATTCGGGCGCGCGCGTGGTGCAGGACCCCTTCGGGGGCAAGCCCATCGCGCTGGTCCCGGCCGTCAATCCCGACATCGGCCTCATCCACGCGCACCAGGCCGACATCTACGGCAACACCCGCTGCTTCGGCCCGGGGGTGTCGCCGTTCGAGACCGCCGCGGCCTCCCGCAAGGTCATCGTGTCGGTCGAGGAGATCGTCGACCACGACGACGTCCGGCGGGACCCCTCGAAGACGACGATCCCATACTATATGGTCGACGCGGTCGTGCACGCCCCGTTCGGGGCCTATCCGGGCGGCGTCCAGGCCATGTACGAGATGGACTTCGACCACTTCGCCGAGTACAACGCGCTCGAGCGCCAGGGCCGGCTCGGGGAGTACCTCGAGAAGTACGTCTGGAGCGTCGGTTCGCACCTGGAGATGCTGGAGCAGCGCGTCGGCATGCTCAGCCTGAACGAGCTGAGACGGCGGGCCGTGATCCGCGAGGGATACCGGTGACCGCGCGCGGCTTCACCGAGGCCGAGTTCATGATCGCGCTCTGCGCGCGCCTCCTGGAGGACCAGAAGACCGCCTTCATCGGCTTCGGGATGCCGCAGGTCGCCGCGATTCTCGCCCAGCGCATGCAGGCGCCGAACCTCGTGCAGGTTTTCGAGTTCGGCGCGATCGGACCGACTCCGCTCACCCCCTTCGTGCGGAACACGATGGGCGGGCCCTCCAACTGCTACCGCTCGATCGCCTGGACGAGCATGAACCAGATCTTCGCCCAGGCCCAGCTCGGGCTGGTCGACTACGGGGTGCTGGGGGCGACGCAGATCGATCTCTACGGCAACATCAACTCGACGATGCTGGGCGACGACTACACGCGGCCGAAGAAGCGCTTCCCGGGCGCGGGGGGCGCCACCGAGGTCGCCTCCTACTGCTGGAAGACGATCGTCGTCATGATGCACGAGCGCCGCCGGTTCGTGCCGCGCGTCGACTTCATCACCTCTCCCGGCTACCTCGACGGGACCCCGGGCGCCCGGGAGCGCGCGGGGCTCCCCGCGGGGACCGGACCCTGGCGCGTCGTCAGCTCGAAGGCGCTCTTCGGCTTCGACGCGGGGAGCGGGAAGATGACGCTGGTCGGGGTGCTCGAGGGGCTCGAGCCGCAGGCCGTCCTCGACGACATGGACTTCACGCCGCTCGTCGCCGCGCCGGTCGAGACGCTGGCGCCGCCGACCGAGCGCGAGCTGGCCATCCTGCGAAACGAGATCGATCCGGCGCGGACGATCATCGGCAGAACGGCGAAGGCCTGATGGAGCGGCGCCTCGACACCTTTCCCAAGCTGGTCCGGCAGAACGCCGAGCGCGTCCCGGACGAGGTCGCGATCCGGGAGAAGGACTACGGGATCTGGCAGTCCTACACGTGGCGCGACTACTTCGAGCAGTCCCGCCTCATCGCGCTCGGCCTCGCCGCGCTCGGCTTCGCGCGCGGGGACAAGGTCGCCATCGTCGGCGACAACCGTCCGCAGCTCTACTGGGCGGTCATGGCCGCCCAGGCCCTCGGTGGGGTGCCGGTCCCGCTCTACCAGGACTCCATCGAGAAGGAGCTCGCGTACATCGTCGACCACGCCGAGGCCCGGTTCGCCATCGTGGAGGACCAGGAGCAGGTGGACAAGCTGCTTCACGTCAAGGCGCAGTGCCCCCGCCTCGAGCACATCGTCTACGACGACCCGCGCGGGATGCGGGCCTACAGCGAGCCCTTCCTCATGAGCCTGGCCGAGCTGCAGGAGCTCGGGAAGAAGTTCGAGATCGGCCACCCGACGTACTTCGACGACGAGGTCGCCAAGGGCGCCGCCGACGACCTCTCCATCATCTGCTACACCTCCGGCACGACGGGGATGCCGAAGGGCGCGATGCTCTCCCATCGGAACCTGATCCTGACCGCGCGCAACGCCGCAGCCTTCGATCGGGTGGGCGGCGACGAGGAGGTCCTGTCGTACCTCCCGATGGCCTGGGTGGGCGACCACATCTTCTCCTACGCCCAGTCCATCACCTCCGGCTTCGCGATCAACTGCCCGGAGAGCGCCGCCACGGTCCTCCACGACCTGAAGGAGATCGCCCCCACGTACTTCTTCGCGCCGCCGAAGATCTACGAGAGCGTCCTCACCAACGTCATGGTCCGCGTGGAGGACGCGGCGCGCCCGAAGCGCGCGATGGTCCACTTCTTCCTGCGTCTCGGCCAGGCCATCGAGCGGCAGCGGCTCAACCGTCAGCCGGTCCCGCTCTGGCGCCGCCTCCTCTATCCGCTCGGGAACCTGCTCGTCTACGGGCCGCTCAAGGACAACCTCGGGCTCTCGCGCGTCCGGCGGGCGTACACCGCCGGCGAGGCCATCGGTCCCGAGCTCTTCCTCTTCTTCCGGGCTCTGGGGGTCAACGTCAAGCAGATCTACGGGATGACCGAGGCCAGCGTGTTCATCACGGTCCAGCGGGACGGCGACGTCCGGCTCGACACCGTGGGCACGCCCGTGACCGACGTGGAACTCCGCATCTCGGAGCAGGGTGAGGTCCACTTCCGCAGCCCCGGCGTCTTCCTGGGCTACTACAAGCACCCCGACGCTACCCGCCAGATGCTCGAGGGCGACTGGGTGCACACGGGGGACGCGGGCTTCCTCGACGCGAACGGCCACCTGGTCATCATCGACCGCGCCAAGGACGTGAGCCGCCTGGCCGACGGGACGATGTTCGCCCCGAAGTACCTCGAGAACAAGCTGAAG
>JACQWC010000159.1 GCA_016209635.1 Candidatus Rokuibacteriota bacterium
CTGCTGCTGGCCGCCCGAGAGCTGGCTCGGGTGATGGGACTCGCGGTCGGCGAGGCCGACGGCCGCCAGGCGCTCGCGGGCGCACGCCCGGCGCGCGCGGGCGGGGAGACCCCCGTAGAGGAGTGGCAGCTCCACGTTCTCGAGCGCCGTGGTCCGCGGCAGGAGGTTGAACTGCTGGAAGACGAAGCCCACCTTGGCGTTGCGAATCCGCGCCAGGGCGTCGTGCGAGAGACCCGCCACGTCCTCGCCGTCGAGCTCGTAGCGCCCCGCGGTCGGCGTGTCGAGACAGCCGAGGAGGTTCATGAACGTGGACTTGCCCGAGCCCGAGGGGCCCATCACAGCGACGAACTCGCCCCGCTCGATCGTGACGGAGAGGCCGCGAAGGGCGTGGACGGTGTGCGGCCCCAGGTGGTAGTCCTTCGTCAGCCCCTCGGTCGCGATGAGCCCCACGTCACAGCCTGAGCCGCGGGCCGGTGGTTCCGCCGCCGGGGCCGGCCGGCGCCCCTCCCGCGATACCGACGATCAGCTCCTGTCCCTCCCCCACCTCTCCCTGGAGCACCTCCGTCGAGGTCCCGTCGCTGATTCCGAGCGTCAGCGCGACGGCCTTGGGCTTGCCGTCGGGCCCGGCGATCCACACGCGTCCCGGAGTTCCGGGGCGCTCCCCGCCGCCGGCGCCGGCGAGCTCGTCGTACCGGGCTCGCTGCTCGGGCGTGAGCAGCTCGCGGATCCTGACGCGCGCGGCCTCGCGGATCCGCTGGCCCCGCGCGCGCCGCTCGGCCTCCGAGAGTGTCGTGCCCTGGAGCGCCCTGAACTGTTGGCGGCTCTCCTCGAGGATCGGGTCGAGCTTCCGCTGCTGCTCCTCGGTGAGGCCGAGGGAGCGAACCAGCCGCTCGCGGATGCTCTCGAGGGACTGACGCTCGCCCCCGCCGCCGCCGGCGGCCGGGGAGGAGCCGACGGGCACCGAGCCGCCCGGGCGGGCATCGGTCCCGGCGGGACGGAACCGGAGCGCGCTGTTCGGCACCTTCACGACGCTCGACTTCTCCGCGACGACGAGCTTCACGTTGGCCGTCATGCCGGGCAGGAGCCTCCCCCCGGGATTCGAGACGGCGACGACGACCGTGTAGGTCACGACGTTCTGCACCACCAGCGCGGCCTTCCGGATCTGGACGACCTCCCCGGTGAAGCGCTCGCCCGGGAACGCGTCGATCGTGAAGGTCGCCCGGTCGCCGAGCTTGATCCGACCGATGTCCGCCTCGTCGACGCTCGTCTCGACCTGCATCTTCGTCAGGTCCTGCGCGATCGTGAAGAGGACCGGCGCCTGGAGGCTCGCGGCGACGGTCTGCCCGACGTCCACGGCGCGCGAGACGACGACGCCGTCGACCGGCGCGCGGATCGTCGTGTGCTCGAGATCGATCAGGGCCTGCTGGAGCGCGGCCTGCTTCTGCGCCACCTGGGCGCGCGCCGACTGGAGCATCGCCTCGGCCACCCGGAGCTGGGCCTCCGCCGAGCGGATCGCTGCGGCGAGCGACTGCTCCTTGGCGCGGCTGGCGTCGAGCTGGGCCTGGGCGGAGTCGAGGGCGGCCTGCGCCGTGTCGTGATCGCTCTTGGCGATCAGCTCGCGCGACAGGAGCTCGGTCTTCCGGGCGAAGTCCCGGCGGGCGTCGAGGACCGCGACGTTGGCCTTGGCGGTCTGGGCGCGGGCCTCCGCGTGCGCCGCGCGGGCGTTCTCCACGTCGGCCCGGGCGCGCTCGACCTGCGCCTGCTGGTTGAGGACCGTCGCCCGGGCGGAGTCGAGATCCGCCCGCGCCTGCCCGACCTTGGCCTCGAAGATCTCGGGGTCGATCCGGGCGATCACCTGGCCTTTCTGGACGATCGAGTTGAAATCGGCCAGCAGCTCCTTGATCTGGCCGGAGACCTGGCTCCCCACCTGGACCGTGATGACGGCGTTCAGGTTCCCGGTGGCTGACACCGCGGCGGTCAGGGGACCGCGCTCGACGCGGGCGAAGCGGTAGCGGGGAGCGTTGCCGCCGCTAAAAGAATAGAAGTAGGCCCAGACGCCGGCCCCGATCAGCCCCGCGACGACCACGATGGAAACGATCCGTCGCATCACGCGTTTAGACGCGAGGAGCTGAGCACCTATTTCACCGTCGTCCGAGAGCGCGCTCGAGCTGCGCCCGGCCGATCCGGAGGTCGGCGAGGGCCTGGATCTCGGTGGACTGGGCCTGGGTGAAGGCGAGCTGGGCGTCGGTCAGCTCGATGATGGTGCCCACGCCGGCGTCGAAGCGCCCCTGCGCCAGGCGGAAGTTCTCCTGGGCCGCCTCGACCGCCTTCTCCGCGGCCCGCGCCCGCTCCTCGGCCTCGACGAGCGCCAGGTACGACTGCTCGACTTCCTGTCGGACGGAGAGCTCGACCGACGCCGCGTTGGACTTGGCCGCCTCGAGGTTCGCCCGGGCCTCCCGGAGCCTCCCCACGTTCCCGAACCCCTCGAACCAGGTCCAGGAGAGCGTGAATCCGAGCTCCCAGACCTGGGAGAGGGGATACTCGTTGCCCGCGTAGCCCACGGTGCCGTTGGCGTTGAGGTCCGGGAGGAACTGCCGGACCATCTGACGCGCGGTCGCCTCGGCGCTCTGGACGCGCGCCGTCGCCTGCCGCACCTCGGGCCTCGCCCGGAGCGCCTCCGCCGCCAGATCCGCGGGGCTCACGGCCATCCGCTCGTAGCCGAGGATGTCCTCGATCTGGATGGTCTGATCGGGGGGAAGGCCCATCGCGGTGCTCAGCGAGACCCGGGCGAGATTCACGGCGTTGTTGGCCCGGATCAGGTTGACCCGCGCGTTGGCCACGTCGACCTCGGCCCGGGTCACGTCGAGCTTCGGGCGGGTCCCGACCTCGTAGAACCCCCGGGCGCTCCGGAGGTTTAGCTCGGCGCGCTCGAGCGCCTGCTGGTTCACCCCGACGAGCCGCTGGCTCAGGAGGAGCGTGAAGTACCCCTGCTTCACCCCGAGGACGATCTGGTCGCGCGTCTGCTCGAGCGCCTCCTTCGACACCTGCGTGTTGAACCGCGCCGCGTCGACCGCGGCGTACGTCTTGCCGAAGTCGTAGACCTTGAGGGTGGCCGTCTGCTGGGCGACGTACGTGGTCGCCAGGTCGGGGCCCAGGACCGAGGAGAAGGTCTGGCTCCGCCGCTGGTTGTAGCTGAAGGTCATCTGGGGCAGGAGGGGCGCGAGCGCCTGGACCACCCGCGCCTGCGCCGCGTCCAGCTCCCCGACCCGCGCCAGGATCTGGGGCTGGCGCTCGAGCGCGATCGCGACCGCCTCGTTGAGCGTGAGCACGCGGCCGGCGAGCTGAACCGGCGCCGGGCCGGGGGGCGTTTGGGCGTGGACGGTCGCGGTCGCGCCGACGAGCAGCACCAGCAAGGCGACAAGCCCCCTCATACGATCCCTCCTCCGCCCGATGCGGGCACGCGTGGTGGCGCGACGTCGCCCGAGAATATCACGAGGGTCCGTCGGCTGTATGGACCGGTCGGCCAGAATCGGGGGATCCGCGGTGGACAGCCGGTGGATCGCCAGTGGACACCTTTTTTCTTGACGGGCCCGAGATCCTGCGTGGTAGAGTCCGCTCTACCACAAGATGTAGGAGTCGGTGGCGCCTCGCGCTATACGGTGAAAAGGAGGGTCCCCATGCAGTCCGACACCCGCCCGGCGAAGGTTGGCAAGTGGACCGAGCCCGCCCTTCGAGTCCTCCGGGAGCGCTACCTCACGCGCGAGAAGGGCGAGGTGGTGGAGACCCCGGAGGAGATGTGCTGGCGGGTCGCCACGGCCATCGCGGGCGGCGAGGCGCGCTATGGGCGGAGCCCCGCGGCGGTCCAGGAGGTCGCGAGTGCCTTCTACGACATGATGGTCGACGGCTACTTCCTGCCGAACTCGCCGACCCTCATGAACGCCGGCAAGGGCAACGGCCTGCAGTACTCCGCCTGCTACGTGCTCCCGGTGGGCGACTCGATGGAGGAGATCTTCGACTCCGTCAAGGCCGCGGCGATCATCCACAAGTGCCTCGTCGGCGACACGTTCGTGATGAGCAACGGCCTCCACAGGCTATCCGAGATCGGGCCCGGCACCTACGTGATGACCGATGAAGGACCGTTCTACGTCAGTGAGCTGCACGACAACGGCGAGCAGCGAGTTGTCGAGGTCCAGACGCACCGCGGCTACAACATCGTCGGAACGCCCGAACATCGGCTCGTCGTGGTGGCCGAGGATGGCTCGTACGCTTGGCGAAAGATCGTCGACCTCCGCGCCGGTGATTGGCTCGCCATGAAGCCCGGGTTCTGGCTCGGCGGCGACACGAAGCTCCCCGAGTTCACCCTGAGACAAAAGCCGGGAAGGAACCATACGAGCTTCACCGCCAAGGAGTATCGCCTGCCCCGCGAGCTGACGCCGGAACTGGCCGAGCTCATCGGGCTCTACATCGGAGACGGATCGAACCATCGTGATGGCATTCGCTTCACGGTCGGCAGCGACTGTCCGGAGGTGGTCGAGCGGATCACGATGGTCAGCCAGCGGTTGTTCGGGAAGACCCCCACAGTCAGCGCCTACCGGGAGGAGCGGGCGGTGGAGGTCGCGCTCCTGAGCCGGCAGATCAAGGAGTGGTTCGGGTTTCTCGGCGTCACCAAGGCCTCGGCCCGGGAGGCCCGTGTTCCGGAGATCGTCCTACGGAGCACCGAGGAGGTCGCGGCGGCATTCGTCCGCGGGCTCTTCACCGCCGACGGCTGCATCCGGCGAAACGGCCACCTGACGCTCGCAACAATTTCGCCGAGGCTGGCCGAAGAGCTCCAGGTCATGATGCTGGCCCTGGGCATCCCCGCCCACCTACGCAAAGACGTCTCGGCATCGGGCTACGAGAGCTATCAACTCTCCGTCTGCACCAAGGCTGGATTCCAGACGTTTCGCAAGAAGATCGGCTTCATCGGTGGGCGCAAGGCCGAGCGACTCGCCGCCGTCGACGAGGACAAGATCTTCGTGAGAGGGGAGACGATTCCCAACCAGCGGGCGCGCTTGCGTGCCTGGTATGACGCGTTGCCAGCCGGACACCGTCGCATGGCGAAGAGGCGCTTCGATGACGTGCTGAACCGGGTAAAGGATCCCCGAGAGCTGACGCGCCAGCGCATCGCAGCGGCGATCGCCAGTGGCGAGCCGTGTCCCCCATGCTTCGCCGATCTCCTCGCAGACGAATTCATATTCGTTCGCGTGAGGAGCGTTCGCGACGCAGGAGTCCGTAGAGTTTTTGACCTCACGGTGCCTGGCAAGCACGCCTACCTTGCTCACGGATTCGTCTCGAAAAACAGCGGGGGGGGCACGGGATTCGCCTTCTCGCGCCTCCGTCCCAAGGACGACCTCGTGGCCTCGACGGGCGGGCGCGCCTCGGGTCCCGTGTCGTTCCTGCGCGTGTTCAATGGCGCGACCGAGGCCGTGAAACAAGGCGGTTGCGTGACGCCCGACACGCGGGTGTCGACGAACCGGGGGCTTCTCGAGATCAGAGAGCTCGGGCCGGCCGACGCGGCTGCCGATACGTGGCATCCCCACCAGCATCCGCTGCTCGTCGCCACTGATGAGGGGCCTCGGCCGTCAGACGAGTTCTACAATCATGGAGTGGCCCTCGTGCGGCGGATCCGGACCCGACACGGTTATTCCGTCGCCGCCACGCTCGAGCACCGGCTGCGAGTCATCGACGAGCAGGGAAAGTACGCCTGGAAGGCCATCGAGGACATCCAGGTAGGGGATTGGGTAGCGCTCCAGAAGAGGACCTGTCTGCCCGTCAAGGGGTTCCAGTTCCCCGCGTTTCACGCCAAGCCGCACCCGAATGCGACGGCGATTCGGATCCCCGACGCGCCGACGACCGAGCTTGGAGAGTTTGTCGGCTACTTCCTCGGCGATGGCGCGGTCTCGGTGAACGTCCGGGGAACGGGTCGCCTGATTCTCACGGTCAGCCACGCCGAACCGGATGTGGCGACCCATCTCCTCCAGATCGCGGACCGGCTCTTTGGCCTCCGTCCGGTGCGGCAGACGAAGGCCAATGACGCCTCGACGAACTACTTCTTCAACTCGACGACCCTCGTCAGCTGGCTCAGGACCATCGGCGTCGAGAAGCCCTCGGCGCGCGACGTGCGGCTGCCGCGTATCGCGTTCTCGGCCGGGCCGGAGTTCGCGCGTGGCTTGGTGCGCGGTCTTTTCACGGCGGCCGGGCCGGTCTCGACTGAGGGCTATCCATCGCTGAGCAGCACGTCGCAGGCGCTGGTCGAGGACGTTCAGCAGCTGCTGCTGGCGCTGGGCATCCCGTCCTGCATCAGTCCCGTGGAGCAGCGCGCCGGCGCCTTCGGTCAGCATCCGCTCTATCGACTGCGAATCGTTACGGGCGAGGGCTTGCGGGTCTTCGCCGGAGAGATCGGCGTCTTCTCGGCAAAGAAGGCGTCGCGCCTTGCCGCCGGCCTCAAGAAAGCGTGGGAGTTCAACGACGTGCTTCCCTTCCAGGGGGCGTTGCTCCGCTCCATCTATGGTGGCCCGGGCCGCGGCAGCGGTCGGCGACGGGGCCCGCGGGGCGCCAACCGCGCGCTGTATCGAGCCCTCCAGCACTACCTGCCAGGTGTGGCGGCCCCTCGACACCTCACGCGGTCGCGCCTCCGGAGGCTCGCCGAAGTGCATCCTGCGCTTCGCGAACACGAGACCGTCAGATGGCTCCTTGGGAACGATCAGTTCTATGACCAGGTGGTCAAGGTCGAGGAGGGCGAGTCCCTCACGCTCGACCTATCGGTCCCAGCCAACCACACCTACGTCGCCAATGGGTTTGTGAGCCATAACACCCGTCGGGGCGCCAACATGGGCATCCTCAAGGTCGACCACCCGGACGTCCTCGAGTTCATCGACTGCAAGCTCGACGGCGGCATCACCAACTTCAACATCTCCGTGGCCGCCACCGACCGGTTCATGGACGCGCTCGAGAAGGGCGAGGAGTACGAGCTGATCAACCCGCGCTCGGGCGAGGTGGTCGGGCGGCTGTCGGCGAAGGAAGTGTTCGACCGGATCGTCCGCGCCGCGTGGCGGACCGGTGATCCGGGGATGGTCTTCATCGACCGGATCAACGCGAGCCCCGCCAACCCGACCCCCGAGATCGGGATGATCGAGGCGACCAATCCGTGCATCGGCGGCGAGACACTGGTCGCGTCCGATCGCGGCCTGCTGCGGATGAAGGACATGGTCGCCCGTTACGCGCAGGGAGGCGTCGCCGTGCAGGTCGATCAACGCCTCATGCCGGGCCGGTTGATGGTGTGGGAGGGAACGCACAACGTGCCGCTCTCTTCCTATGACCGCGGCTGTCTGCCGATCACCCGGGCGCTCTCCACCGGTGAGCGAGAGACTGTCACGGTCCGGGCGAAAGCCGGCTTCGAGCTCACGTGCACGCCGGACCACCGGTTCATGACCGAGCGCGGCTGGGTCCCGGCCGCCGAGCTGAAGGTGGGCACCGACCGCGTCCTGATCCAGGGCGATCCCGGCTCCTTTGGGACGGACCCGAAGCTTCCGTTCGAGGTGGTGCGCGAGTTCCGGGGGCGGAACGGGCGCGCGTATCGGCACGACCTGCCGGACGAATGGAGCCGGGATCTGGGCCTGGTGCTCGGCTGGCTCGTGGGGGACGGCTGGCTCCGCGCCGGCGACGGGAACTGCCGGGTCGGCTTCACGTTCGGGGCCGGTGACGCCGAGCAGCTCGAGCGCATCAAGACGATCGTTAACCGCTGGTACGGTCGGCCCGTCCGGCCGGTGGAACGGGCGCGCGGCGTGCGACACCTCTCGTATCACGGCAAGTACTTCGTCGACTTCTTCCGCGCGCTCGGCGTCCGGCCCGTACGCGCCGAGAACAAGTGCGTCCCTGAGAGCCTGTTCGCCGCTCCGCGCGAAGCAGTCATTGGGTTCCTGCAGGGGCTCTTCACGGCGGACGGGACGGTGCGCGACAACCCGAAGAGCAATAGTTCCTGGATCGCGCTGACGTCCAAGAGCCGGGACCTGTTGCGCGGCGTCCAGCTCCTTCTGCTCCAGCTCGGCATCAAGAGCCGGATCATGGACCGCTCGCGCGCGCCTCGCGCCGGGCTGTTTCCGCGGTACCTCGCGGCCGACGGTGAGCGCTCCTACGGTTCCGACGGCGTGCTGTTCGAACTGGGGATCTTCGGGGAATCGCGTGACGTGTTCCGCCGGGACAGCGGCTTCCTCGGCACGAAGCAGCGCCGGCTGGAGAACGTGAAGTATCACGGCTTCTACCGACGGAAGTTCAGCGACTTGGTGGTGGCCGTCGATCCCGGCGGCGTGCGCCCGGTGTACGACCTGACCGAGCCGCAGAGCCACTCGATGATCGCCAACGGGTTCGTGATTCATCAATGCGGTGAACAACCCCTCTTGCCGAACGAAGCCTGCAACCTCGGCTCGCTCAACGTCTCGAAGTTCGCCCAGCGCGGCCCGGACGGGGAGTGGTCGATCGACTGGGACGAGATGGAGCGCGTGGTGCGCCTGGGCGTCCGCTTCCTCGACGACGTGATCGAGATGAATCCGTACCCGCTGCCCGAGATCCATGCGACCGTCAAGGCCAACCGGCGCATCGGCCTCGGCGTCATGGGCTGGGCGGACCTGCTCTTCATCCTCGGGATCCCGTACGACAGCGGGGAAGCGATCGAGCTGGCCGACCGCCTGATGGCCTTCGTCAAGGAGCAGTCGCACGACCAGTCGGCGAAGCTCGCCGAGGAGCGCGGGCCGTTCCCCAACTGGAGTCGGTCCATCTACAAGAACGAGCGTCGGCTCAGGAACTCGACCGTCACGACCATCGCGCCCACCGGCACCATCTCGATGATCGCCGGCTGCTCGTCGGGGGTCGAGCCGATCTTCGCGCTGGCCTTCGAGCATCGCGTCAAGCAGCCCGACGGCGAGCGGGTCCTCACCTTCGTCAACGAGACCTTCGAGCGCATGGCCCGGGAGCAAGGCTTCTACTCGGATGCGCTCATGCAGGAGATCGCGCGGCGTGGCTCGCTCCAGGGCATCGCCGGCCTGCCCGAGCACGCCACCCGGGTCTTCAAGATCTCGCACGACATCAGCTTCGAGTGGCACGTCCGCCACCAGGCGGCGTTCCAGCGCTACACCGACAACGGCGTCTCGAAGACGATCAA
Organism: Candidatus Rokuibacteriota bacterium; assembly: GCA_016209635.1. Taxonomy (GTDB): domain Bacteria; phylum Methylomirabilota; class Methylomirabilia; order Rokubacteriales; family CSP1-6; genus JACQWC01. Next base: position 9,197 of record JACQWC010000159.1, read on the forward strand.
CCTCCCCAACGAGGCGAGCGAGGCGGACGTCGCCCAGGCCTACCGCCTGGCCTGGGAGCTCGGATGCCTCGGCATCACCGTGTTCCGCGACGGCTGCAAGGGCGAACAGGTCCTGAACGTGGGGATCGCGTCGAAGAAGGAGGCCGCCCAGGCGGCGCCGCGGGTCGCGGGCCCGGCCGTGATCAGACCGCGCCCCCACGGCCTCCAGGGCGCGACTTACCGCACCGAGACCCCGATCGGCACCGCGTTCATCACGGTCAACGAGACGCCCGACGGCGATCCGTTCGAGGTCTTCGTCCAGGTGGGCAAGGGAGGCTCGGACACGATGGCCGTGGCCGAGGCGCTGGGGAGGCTGATCTCCCTCACGCTGAGGCTCCCGTCGCCGCTCTCGGCGCACCGGCGGCTCGAGGAGGTGATCAGCCAGCTCTCGCGCATCGGCGGCGGTCAGCCGACCGGCTTCGGGCCGGCGAAGATGCTGTCCCTCCCCGACGCGCTCGCGCGGACTTTGGCCGAGCACATCGGGCAGGTGAAGCCCGCGGCCGACGGGCGGGAGGCCCTCGGGCTCGCCGAGCGCAAGCGGATCGGCGACCTCTGCAAGGAGTGCGGGCAGGCGACCTTCATCTACGAGGAAGGCTGCAAGAAGTGCCTCTCGTGCGGCTTCAACGAGTGCTGAGCGCGCGCGGGCGTTCGCCCGTCGGGCCGCCCCCGCCGCGCGCCGGTGCTACAATGCCGCCATGTTTTCCGGCGGTGACTACGAGGAGGTCGCGCGCTGGCTCCTGAACTTCCTCACCTCACACGCCAAGCGCGAGAATCCGCGCATCGAGGTGGTGTTCGACGCGGGTCCTGAGCGGGAAGGGAAGTCGTACACGGCGCGCCTGCGGCTGCGCGACCGCCTGTCGGACGTGATGGAGCTCGACTTCGGGGACGTCGCGGACAACCGCGGGAACCTCGCGTGGTGCGCGGCCATGGCGGAGCGCACCCGGGCGCTCGCCCGCGCGCTCGGCGGCGCGCGCCAGGCACGGGGCGCCGGGATACCCTAGCGGGCGCCCTCGCCATCACTCCCGCCGCCGTCCCGCCGCCGTCCCGCTGGATCCGCGCGGGCGACCTCAACGGCTTCCTCGGCCTCGCCCTCGACAACACGACCAACCTCGTCATCCTGTCCAGTGTCCTGATCGGGGTCTTTCGCTTCCCCGCCGATCTCGTCCTGCTCCGGATGGTGCCCGGCACGGCGCTCGGCGTCCTGGTTGGCGACCTCGCCTACACGTGGCTCGCCCTCTCCCTCATGCGCCGGACCAGGCGAGAGGACGTGACCGCGATGCCGTTCGGCATCGACACGCCCACGCTCTTCGCGATGGTGTTCGGCGTCTTGGGGCCGGTCATGGTTGCCACGGGCGACCCGGTGCTCGCCTGGAAAGTCGGCATGGGGACCACCATCGCGATCGGTCTGGCGAAGACGGGCCTCGCCTTCGGCGGCGATTGGACGCGCCGGGTGGTGCCGCGCGCCGCGCTGCTCGGGTCGATCGCGGGCGTGGCGATCCTCCTCATCGCCTTCCTGCCCGCGCTGAAGGTCTTCCACGACCCCCTGGTGGGGCTCCCCGCGCTCGTGATCCTGCTGCTCGGGCTCTTGGGGCGCGTGCGCTTGCCGTTCGGGGTTCCCGCGGCGTTCGGCGCGGTCCTGGCGGGCGCCGGAGTCTTCTGGCTCCGGGCGTGGCTCGGCGGCGGCCCGCCGACGATGGCGCCGGCGCTGACGCTCCGGGCGGCCGTGCCGTGGCCAACGCTCGCGTGGCTCGAGGCGCTGCCGGACACGCTCCCGTACCTCTCGATCGCGCTCCCGTTCGCCCTGGTCACGGTCGTCGGCGGTATCGACAACACCGAGAGCGCGGCGGCGGCGGGCGACGAATACCGGACGCGCGACATCCTCCTCACCGAAGCGGTCGCGACCGTCCTGGCGGGACTCTGCGGCGGGGTCATCCAGAACACGCCGTACATCGGTCACCCCGCGTACAAGGCCATGGGCGCCCGGTCGGGGTACACGCTCGCGACGGGGATCACTATCGGGGTGGGGGCAGCCATCGGCGCCCTGTCGGTGCTCGTGACCGTGCTGCCGGAGGCCGCGGTGGCCCCGATCCTCATCTTCATCGGCCTCGAGATCACCGCCCAGGGCTTCCTCGCCTCGCCGCCCCGCCACGGCGCGGCCGTAGCGGTGACCTTCCTTCCCGTGGCGGCCGCGGTCGTCCTGATCCAGGCCGGGACGATCATCGCGGCCCTCGGCAAGACGCCCGGGGACCTCGGGGGCGACGCGCGGTCCACCTTCGAGACGCTGCTCGTGCTCGGCAACGGGTTCATCCTGACGGCGGTCCTGTGGGGGTGGGCGCTCGCCTCGATGATCGATCGCCGGCTCGCGCTGACCGGGGTGCTCTTCGCCGTCGCGAGCGTCGCGACGCTCTCCGGCGTGATCCACTCGCCGCTGCCGAACGGCGCGCTCTTCTGGCCGTGGGCGACGCCCTCGCTCCTGCCGCTCCGCCTGGCAGGGACCTACGGCCTCCTCGCGGGCGTGTGCTGGCTCGCGGCGGCGCGGCGGGGGAGGGTCACGGCGCCGTGAGTCCCCGGGACGACCGTGGGGAACCGGGGGACGAGGGCGGAGGGTTGTCCCCTCAGGGGGGGAGCGGGCGCGCCAGGCTTGACCCCCTCGGCGGCGGCGTGTTAAATGGGCGCGGTCGAGTTGTGAACATCATCACGAGCATTCCCAGCGGAGGAGGATTCATGGGTGCCTTGTGGAGGTCTCTGACAGTCGCCGTCGCGACGGCAGCGCTCCTCGCCGGGACCGGCGCGGCGGTGGTCCTGGCCCAGGGAGAGTGGGCGGCGCCGGCCGACGCGAAGGCCGCGAAGAACCCGGTCAAGGGCATCGGAGGCGGCAAGAAGTCGGTCGAGACGAACTGCGCGTCCTGCCACGGCAGCTCGGGGAAGGGGGACGGCCCCGCGGCGTCGGCGCTGCCGACGAAGCCCGCGGACTGGACGTCGGCGAAGGTCCAGGCCCAGACCGATGGTGAGCTATTCTGGAAGATCGCCAACGGCCGGGGTGCCATGCCGCCCTGGAAGCATCTTCCCGACAAGGAGCGCTGGGAGATCGTGAACTACATCCGCACGCTGAAGAAGTAGGGCGAGCCACCGGCCTGCGAGACGCCCCGCCGGGACACCCGGGGGGCGTTTTGCTTTGTCGTCGGATGCGACTGGCGACGATCGACCTCGGCTCGAACACCGTCCGGTTCCTCCTCGTGGAGGTCGACGCGTCGGGCGGGTTCACGGTGCTCGCCGAGGCCCAGCAGGTGACGCGGCTCGGCGAGGGGCTCGCCGCTTCCGGACGCCTGGGCGAGGCGCCGATCGCGCGGACCTCGGCCGTCGTGGCCGAGTACGTCGAGCGCGCCATCGGTGGCGGGGCGGACGACGTGAGGATCGTCGCCACGAGCGCCGTACGCGAGGCGGTGAACGGGGGCGCCTTCGCCACCGCCCTCGCGGCGCGGACGCGCGCGCGGGTCGAGATCGCTTCGGGCGCCGACGAGGCCCGCCTCGCCCTCGCGGGCGTCCTGCGTGGTCTCGGGCCGATGGCGGGCGTCGTGCTCACCTTCGACATCGGCGGCGGCAGTGCCGAGTACATCCTCGCCCGCGAGATGCGGCTCGTGACGTCCGCGAGCCTCGGCCTCGGCGTCGTCCCGCTTGCGGAACGGTTCCCGTTCCCCGAGGGCATCGAGTGGGCCCGGTACCGTCACATGACCGGCGAGATCCGCGCCCGGCTCGAGGCGGAACTGCCGCCGGCGATCCGCGCCGCGCCCGTCGACCACCTGGTGGGAACCGCCGGCACCGTCACCACGCTCGCCGCGCTCGACCTCGGGCTCGAGGCCTACGATCCGCGCCGGGTCCAGGGGCACGTCCTCGAGCGACGCGCCGTCGAGCGTCTCCTCGATCGGCTCGGCGCGCTCTCCGTCGCGGCCCGGGCGGCGCTCCCGTGCCTCGAGCCCGGCCGGGCGGACCTGATCATCGCGGGCCTCGTGATCGTGCTCGCGACCATGGACCTGGCGCGGGCGGAGGCGCTCCGGGTCAGCGACTGGGGTCTCCGCGAGGGGATCGTGGTGGAGACGATCGAGGCGCGGATGCGCGCGCGCCGGTGATGCTGCGCGCCTTGCTCCTCGGGCTCTCGACCCGGCGGCGCATCGGCGAGGTGATGGACCGCTTCGCCGTCACGCGCCGGTTCGTGCGGCGGTTCGTCGCCGGCACAACGGCCGAGGAGGCCCTCGGCGTGCTCGGCGGGCTGAACGGCGCGGGCCTCCTGGGCGCGGTGACCTACCTCGGCGAGAACGTGCGGGAGGCGCCGGCCGCGGCCCAGGCGACGCTCGCGTACCTCGACCTGCTCGACGAGATCAAGCGGCGCAACCTCAAGGCGGTGCCCTCGCTGAAGCTCACGCACCTCGGCCTCGATCTCGGAGAGGCCGTCTGCCTCGCCAACCTCCGGCGTGTGCTCGAGCGCGGGCGCGAGACGGAAACCCTCGTCTGGATCGACATGGAGTCGTCCGCGTACACGGACCGTACCCTGGACCTCTACGCCCGCGTCCGGCCCGAGTTCCCGAACGCCGCCTGCGTGCTGCAGGCGTATCTCCGGCGCACGCGCGACGACCTCGAGCGGCTCATCGCGCTCGGCGCGCGGATCCGGCTCTGCAAGGGCGCCTACCGGGAGCCGCCCGCGCTGGCGTACCCGGACAAGCGGGACGTCGACGGGAACTACGTCCGGCTCGTCGAGCGGGTGCTGGCGCCCGACGCGCAGGCGCGGGGGGTGTACGTCGGCTTCGCGACGCACGACGAGCGGCTCATCGGGATCATCGGAGACCGCGCCGCGGCGCGCGGCGTCCCGGCCGACCGCTTCGAGCACCAGATGCTCTACGGGATCCGGCACGACCTCCATCCGCGGCTCCGCGGCCGGGGGCTCCGCTTGCGGGTGCTGGTTCCATTCGGCGACGACTGGTACGGGTACTTCATGCGCCGGCTCGCGGAGCGGCCCGCGAACCTGCTCTTCCTGCTCCGGAACCTCCACCGAGGGTGATTTGACACGCCTCGGGGCGGCGACTATGCTCAGTGGGCAGAATGGACGAAATCGCCGTCCTGGTGCTGAATTACACCTTCGAGCCGCTCCACTTCACCAACGGCCGACGTGCGATCACGCTGCTGCTCAGCGGCAAGGCCGAGGCCGTCGAGGCCTCCGCCCGGGTCGTCCGATCGCCGTCCCGCTCCTTCTCGCTCCCGGCCGTGATCCGGCTCGCGGTCTTCATCCGGAAGCCCGTCCTCGACCGGGTCGCGTTCAACAAGAAGAACATCCTGCGGCGCGACGGCTTCACGTGCCAGTACTGCAACCGGCGCGGCGAGCGGCTGACGGTGGACCACATCGTGCCCCGCTCGCGCGGGGGACAGACGGCGTGGACCAACGTCGTGGCCGCCTGCCTCCGCTGTAACCTCAAGAAGGGGAACCGATTGCCGGACGAGGTCGGCATGCGTCTCACGCGCGAGCCGGTGCATCCGAAGTTCCTGTTCTCGACCCTCATGCTCCGGCATCCCCACGCGCACTCCCTGCTCGACTCCTGGCGCAAGTATCTCGTCGCCGTTCCAACGTCCTCCTGACCCGGGCGGCCGGGTGTTCCGGCTGTCGTCCGACTACGAGCCGCGCGGCGACCAGCCGCAGGCGATCGCCGGGCTGACGGCGCTCCTCCGCAGTGGCCGGCGCCACGCGGTGTTGCGGGGCGTAACCGGCTCGGGCAAGACGTACTCCATCGCCCAGGCCATCGCCAACGTGCAGCGCCCGACCCTGGTGATCTCGCCCAACAAGACCCTCGCGGCCCAGCTCTTCGGCGAGTTCAAAGCCTTCTTCCCCGAGAATGCGGTCGAGTACTTCGTCTCCTACTACGACTACTACCAGCCCGAGGCCTACATCCCGCAGTCCGACACCTACATCGAGAAGGATGCGCTCATCAACGACGAGATCGATCGGATGCGGCACTCGGCGACGCGGTCGCTCCTGGAACGCTCCGACGTGATCGTCGTCGCGTCCGTCTCCTGCATCTACGGCATCGGCGCGCCCGACACCTATCGCGATATGCATCTCGGACTCCGCGAGGGCGAGGCGATCGACCGCGACGAGATCATCCGCCGGCTGATCGCCGTGCAGTACGAGCGGAACGACTACGACTTCCACCGCGGCACGTTCCGGGTTCGGGGTGACGTCGTCGAGATCTTCCCCGCGAACGAGGAGTCGCGCGCGCTCCGGGTCGAGTTGTTCGGCGACGTCGTCGACGCGCTGCACCGCATCGACCCGCTCCGGGGCTCGGTGCTCGAGCGCCTCCCCGAAGTGCACGTCTATCCCGCGAGCCACTACGTGACGCCGGCCGAGGAGCTCGAGCGCTCGCTCTTGACGATCCGCGAGGAGCTCGAGGAACGGCTCGCGTTCCTCCACGCGCGGAAGCGGCTGCTGGAGGCCCAGCGCCTCGAGCAGCGCACGCTCTTCGACATCGAGATGCTGCGCGAGCTCGGCTACTGCCACGGGATCGAAAACTACTCGCGCCACCTGACCGGACGACGGCCCGGCGAGCCGCCCCCGACGCTCATCGATTACTTGCCGGAGGGCGCGCTCGTCATCATCGACGAGAGCCACGTGGCGGTGCCGCAGATCCGCGGCATGTACTACGGGGACCGCTCGCGGAAGGAGACGCTGGTCGAGTACGGCTTCCGCCTGCCGTCGGCGTTCGACAACCGGCCCCTCACCTTCGACGAGTTCGTGCGCCTCACGAGGCAGACGGTCTACGTCTCCGCCACCCCCGCCGAGTACGAGCTGCGCGTCGGCGAGGGGGCGGTGGCGGAGCAGGTGATCCGGCCCACCGGGCTCATGGATCCGCGCATCGTCGTGCGGCCGGCCACGGAGCAGGTCGACGACCTCCTGCACGAGATCCGGGTCCGCGCCGACCGCGACGAGCGCGTGCTCGTGACGACCCTGACCAAGCGAATGGCCGAGGATCTCACCGAGTACTACGCGCAGGCCGGCCTGCGGGTCCGCTACCTCCACTCCGACATCGACACCCTGGACCGGGTGGCCATCATCCGCGATCTCCGGCTGGGCAAGTTCGACTGCCTCATCGGCATCAACCTCCTCCGGGAGGGGCTCGACATCCCCGAGGTGTCGCTGGTCGCGATCCTGGACGCCGATAAGGAGGGCTACCTCCGGTCCGAGACGTCGCTCATCCAGACGGCCGGCCGCGCGGCCCGCAACGTGAACGGCGAGGTGTTCATGTACGCCGACCACGTCACCGAGTCGATCGCCCGAGCGATCGCCGAGACCGAGCGACGGCGGGCGCTCCAGGGCGCCTACAACGCGGAGCACGGAATCACGCCGGAGTCGATCCGCTCGTCCATCCGCGAGCTGCTCCAGACCGTGTACGAGCGCGACTACTACACGGTCGAGGTGGAGCCGGCGCCGGTCGAGACCATTGACTCGCCCGACGGTTTCAAGCGGCGCATCGCGGAGCTCGAGACGCGGATGAGGGAGGCCGCCACGCGGCTGGACTTCGAGCAGGCGGCGGAGCTGCGCGACCGCGTGCGGGCGCTCCGGCGGCAGCAGCTCGCATGACGCTCGCGGAGAAGCTGGCGCGGCTCCCGGACCGGCCCGGCGTCTACGAGTTCCGTGACGCCAAGGGGCAGGTGCTCTACGTCGGCAAGGCCGCGTCCCTCCGGAGCCGCGTGCGCTCGTACTTCCAGGAGTCCCGCCCGCGCGACCCGAAGACCGACGCCCTGGTCCGGCAGATCGACGACCTCGCCTACATCGTCACCGACAACGAGCTCGAGGCGCTGATGCTCGAGGCGAACCTCGTGCGGAAGCGCCGGCCCCGGTACAACATCATCCTGCGGGACGACAAGCACTACCCGTTCCTCAAGCTGACGACCAACGAGGAGTTCCCGCGGCTGATCGTCGCCCGGCGGGTCCAGCACGACGGCGCGACCTACTTCGGCCCGTTCTATCCGGCGACCGCCATGCGCGAGACGCTCCGGCTCACGCGGCAGCTCTTCCCGCTGCGGACCTGTTCGATCGTGATCGACGGCAAGCGGGAGCGGCCGTGCATCCAGTACTCGATCGGCCGCTGCAACGCGCCCTGCACGGGATGGGAGACGCGGGAGGGCTACGCCGGGACCGTCGAGCGGGTGCAGCGGTTCCTCGAAGGCAAGGACGCCGACCTGGCGCTGCAGCTCACCAAGGAGATGGAGGCGGCGGCGGCGGAGCTCAAGTTCGAGCGGGCGTCGGTCCTCCGGGACCAGGTCCAGGCCCTCAACAAGGTCCGCGAGCGCCAGAAGATGATCTCGACCGAGGAGGTCGACCAGGACGTCATCGGCGTCGTGCGCCAGGGCAGCGACGCGTGCGTGAACCTCTTCTTCGTGCGGAGGGGGCGCCTCGTCGGCCAGGAGCCGTTCTTCTTCGACCGCGTCGGCGGCTCCGCGGACGGCGAGGTGCTCTCGGCGTTCCTCCGGCAGTTCTACGGGAAGAGCGTTTCCCCGGCGCCCGAGATCCTGCTCTCCGAGGCAGTCCCCGAGGAGGCCCTCCTGGCGGAGTGGCTGGGCGGCCTCGCGGGACGGCGCGTCCAGGTGCACGCACCCCAGCGGGGCCCGCGACGCGAGTTCGTCGCGATGGCGGAGGCGAATGCCGCGATCGCCCTCCAGCATCACCTCCTGTCGCGGGAAAACCGGCACCAGGTGGTCCTCGAGGAATTGCGGCGGGCGCTCAACCTGCCGGGGCCCCCGAACCGGATCGAGGGGTACGACATCTCGAACCTCCAGGGGAGCGAGCAGGTTGGCTCGCTGGTCGTCTGGGAGAACGGCGGCATGAAGAAGGACGACTACAAGCGGTTCCGGATCCGGACAGTCGAGGGCGCCGACGACTTCGCGTCGCTGAAGGAGGTGCTCGGCCGGCGGTTCGCCCGGGCGCTCGAGCAGCGCGGGACGCTTCCCGATCTCGTGCTGATCGACGGCGGACGGGGCCAGCTCTCCACCGGCCTCAAGGCCCTCGGGGAGCTCGGCCTCGACTGGATCCCGGTCGTCGCCCTGGCGAAGCAGCAGGAGGAGGTGTACCGGGCGGACAGCGTCCACCCGCTCACGCTCGACGCCACCTCGCCGGCTCTCCACGTGCTCCAGAAGATCCGTGACGAGGCCCATCGCTTCGCGATCACCTATCACAAGAAGCTCCGCCGGCAGCGGACGGTCCAGTCGGTCCTCGACGCGATTCCAGGGGTGGGGCCGACCATCCGCACGAGCCTGCTCAAGACCCTGGGGTCGGCCCGGCGGGTGCGGGAGTCCTCCGTCGCCGAGCTGGCCGCGGTGCCGAAGGTGACCCCCAAGCTGGCCCAGCGCATCTGGGATCACTTCCACGCGCCGAAATCTTAGGAACCGGATATGGGCCGAACGCGTTTAGGATGGTAAAGAGCGCTCGTCTGGCTCGGAGGGGGGTGACAACCACATGCGGAAGTTGATGGCGCTGATCGCGGTTGTAGTCGTCGTCGCGTTCACGAGTGGGGTGGCGCTGGCCAGCACCTGCCCGGTGCTGATCAAGCAGGGCAAGGAGGCGGCCGCCAAGATGAAGGCGGACGATCCGAAGGTCAAGCAGGCCACGGCCAAGCTCGCCGAGGCGCAGAAGCTTCACGACGCCGGCAAGCACGCCGACTCGGTGAAGACCGCCAACGAGGCCCTCACGCTGCTCGGAGTCAAGAAGGAAGAGAAGAAGTAGACGTTCCAGGCGGCGTGGTGCCAGGCCCCCCGGGGCGCGGTGCCACGCCGCTCAGTTCGCTTGTTTCTGCTCGGTAAGTCTGGTAAAAATCAAGCCTAATCATGTCCAGCGACCGCTATCCCTTCCGTGAGATCGAGGCCAAGTGGCAGGCGATCTGGGAGGAGCGGAGCCAGTTCCGCGTCACCGAGGATTCCGGGCGCCCGAAGTTCTACTGCCTCGAGATGTTCCCGTATCCCTCCGGGCGCATCCACATGGGGCACGTGCGCAACTACTCGATCGGCGACGTCCTCGCCCGCTACAAGTGGATGCGTGGCTACAACGTGCTCCACCCGATGGGCTGGGACGCCTTCGGCCTCCCCGCCGAGAACGCCGCCATCGAGCACGGCGTCCATCCCGCCATCTGGACCTCCGAGAACGTCGAGCACATGCGCGCCCAGATGAAGAAGATGGGCATTTCCTACGACTGGGAGCGTGAGCTCAGCACCTGCGACCCGGCCTACTACAAGTGGGAGCAGCTGGTCGTCATCAAGATGCTCGAGCGCGGTCTGGCCTATCGTCGACGCTCGACCGTCAACTGGTGCCCCTCCTGTCAGACCGTACTCGCCAACGAGCAGGTGGAGGCCGGCCGCTGCTGGCGCTGCGACTCCGAGGTGACCCCGCGCGACATCGACGGGTGGTTCTTCAAGATCACCGAGTACGCCGACGAGCTCCTCGCCTGGTGCGATCGCCTCCCCGGGTGGCCGGAGCGCGTGATGACGATGCAGCGCAACTGGATCGGCAAGAGCGAGGGCGCCGAGTTCGACCTCCCCGTCGCCGGGCGTCCCGGCCTCAAGGTCCGCGTCTTCACGACCCGTCCGGACACGGGCTTCGGCATGACCTACGCGGTCCTCGCGCCCGAGCATCCGCTCGTCGACGGCCTCGTCGCGGACCCCGGCGAGCGGGCGGCGGTGGCCGCCTTTCGGGTCGAGGTCGCGAGGGAGTCCGAGATCGAGCGCCTCGCGGCCGACCGGCCGAAGCGGGGCCTCCGCCTCCGGGCCCAGGTCGTGAACCCGTTCAACGATGGTTCGATCCCGCTCTTCATCGCGAACTACGTCCTCATGGGCTATGGCACGGGCGCCATCATGGCGGTGCCCGGCGAGGACCAGCGCGACTGGGACTTCGCCCGCGAGCACGGGCTCCCGATCATCGAGACCGTGCGGCGGCCCGAGGGCTGGAGGGGCGAGGCCTACACGGGCGACGGCGTCAAGATCAACTCCGGGTTCCTGGACGGCCTCACGGTGGAGGCGGCCAAGCGCCGCGCCATCGACTGGCTCGTCGAGCGCGGCCTGGGAACGGCGAAGGTGAACTACCGTCTGCGCGACTGGGGCATCAGCCGGCAGCGCTACTGGGGGGCGCCGATCCCCGTGCTCTACTGCGACGCGTGCGGCATGGTGCCCGAGGCCGAGGAGAACCTCCCGGTCGTGCTGCCGCGCGACGTCCAGCCGAGCGGCAAGGGCGGGTCCCCGCTCGCCGACGTGGCCGGCTTCGTCCACGCCAGGTGCCCCAGGTGCGGCGGGCGGGCCCGGCGCGAGACGGACACGATGGACACGTTCGTCGAGTCCTCCTGGTATTTCCTCCGCTACTGCTCGCCGCGGTACGCGGC
>JACQWC010000163.1 GCA_016209635.1 Candidatus Rokuibacteriota bacterium
ACCTGGCCCATACCGAGGGCCAGGCCATCTTCAAGACCCTCGTGCCCTGGGCCGACATCCTGGTGGAGGGCTACCGGCCCGGCCAGATGGAGAGATGGGGGCTGGGCTACGACATCCTGTCTGCGATCAACCCCCGCCTGGTTATGGTGCGCATGTCCGGCTTCGGACAGACCGGCCCCTACCGCGACCGCCCCGGCTTCGGCACGATGGTCGAGGCGATGAGCGGGTTCGCCGCGACGACGGGCCCCGCCGACGGCCCGCCGACGCTCCCGTCCTTTCCGATGGCCGACATGGTCGCGGCGCTCGCGGGCGCCGCGGCGGTCCTCGCCGCGCTCCGTCACCGCGATCTCGTCTCGGGCCTGGGGCAGGTCGTCGACATCTCCCTCTACGAGCCGCTCCTGTCCGTGCTGGGCCCGGCCGCCGCCGAGTACGCGCTCGGCGGGACGGTGCGCGCCCGCCACGGGAACCAGTCCGACAACGCGAGCCCCCGCGGCACCTACCGCACGCGCGACGGCCGGTGGGTCGCGCTCTCGGCGTCGACGCCCGCCTCCGCCGAGGCGCTCTTCCGCGGCCTCGGCCTGGCCGACCTCCTCGCCGATCCACGCTTCACCACCAACGACGCGAGAGTGCGGCACAACGACCTCGTCGACGCGGCGCTCTCCCGGGCGATCGGCGAGCAAACGCTCACGGAGATGCAGCGCCTCTTCGAGACGATCGACCTCACGGCGTCGCCGGTCTACGACATCGCGGACATCGCGCGGGACCCGCACGTCCTCGCCCGCGGGATCCTCGTCGACGTCCCCGATCCAGAGCTGGGCGCCGTCCGGATGACCGCTCCGACCCCGCGCCTCGGCGCCACCCCCGCCGGAATCCGCTGGCCGGGACCACCGCTCGGCGCCCACAACCGGGAGGTCTACGGAGCGATCGGCATCGACGAGGGGGAGCTCCTGGCGTTGAGACGCGATGGGATCGTCTAGGGCGCTCGCGGCGGTGGTCGTCCTCCTGCTCGCCGCGGCTCCACTCGAGGCCGCGGACTACGCGGGCCCGCTGATCGACGCCCACGCCCACCTGCCGAACGGGACCGCCATCGACGGCTACGTCGAGGCGATGAAGCGACACAACGTGACGAAGGTCGTCCTGCTCGGCGTCGGCGGCGTTCAGAAGGAGGACCCGGCGTGGATCGCCGCGGCCAGGAGGAAGCATCCCGACCGCGTGGTCGCGGGCCTGCCGCTCCCCGACCCGACCGGCGCCGGGGCGGCGGAGCGCCTCGACGCGGCGCTCGCTCGCGATGGCGCCCGCGTCATCGGCGAGGTCCACGTGCGCCAGGTGAGCCGGAAGATCGAGCGCGACCTCGCTGACGCGGCGCTCGCCCCGGTCCTCGAGCTGAGCGCCAAGCGTGGCGTCCCGATCGTGATCCATCAGGAGCTGGACGATCGGGCCGCGGCGGGCCTCGAAGCGGCGCTCGCCGCCCATCGGAACGCGATCATCGTCCTGGCCCACGCGGGAAGCGCCACCCCTGCGCGGCTCGAGGGGCTGCTCAAGCGGAATCCCAATCTCCGCGTCGACCTCTCCGGGATGCACTTCCAGCGGACGCCCCGGCTCGCGAGCGAGGACGGCCCCCTCGATCCCGCCTTCAAGGCGCTGATCGTGAAGCACGCCGACCGGTTCCTGATGGGGATCGACGTCTGGGCCGCGCGGCTCTTCGAGCCCGCGATGCTCGACCGCCTGATGCGCTGGACGCGCCGGCTCCTGGGCGAGCTACCGCCCGACGTCGCCGAGCGCGTCGCCTGGAAGAACGCGGCCGGGCTCTTCCGTCTCGAGTAGCCGGCCGTGGGCACGAACCCGTTCCAGGACGCGACGGTCGCCTCGATGCTCGACGCCGTCGCCGAGCGCTTCGGCGATCGCGAGGCACTCGTCTCGGGCGACGCGCGGCTGTCCTTCGCCGACTTCCGCGATCGCACGCGGAGGCTCGCCGCCGGGCTCTGGGCGCTCGGCATCCGCCCGGGGGACAAGGTCGCCATCTGGCTGCCGAACCGCCCGGCCTGGTTCCTGGCCCAGCACGCGTGCGCCACGCTCGGCGCCCCCGTCGTCGCGCTGAACCCGCGCTACCGGGCTCACGAGCTCGGGTACATCCTGGGCCAGTCAGACTCGGTCGCGCTGCTCCTCACGGACCACCTCGGACCCGTCGACTACTTCGAGACGCTGCACGAGGTGATGCCGGCGCTGGCGTCGTCGACTCCCGGCGAGGTCGGGTGCGACCGGCTCCCGCTCCTCCGCTGGATCATCTGCGACTCCGACGACCCGTATCCCGGCTGTCTCCGGCTCGCGGACCTCGCCGAGCTCGGGCCCGGGAAGGGGGAGGCGGGGGGGCTGCGAGCGAGTGGGGTTCCGAGCGCAGGAGCCCCCCTGCCTCCCCCGTTCCCGACGCCCGCGCCCGACGACGTCTTCACGCTGCTATACACCTCCGGGACGACGTCGTTTCCGAAAGGCGCGATGATCAGCCACCGGAACTCGGTCCCCCACGCGTGGAACTGCGGCGAGGCGCTCAGGCTCACGCCGGTGGATCGGGTCCTCCACGCGCTCCCTGCCGCGGGGACGTGGGGCGGTGTGAACATCCCGCTCTCGACGTGGAGTCACGGGGCGTGCCTCGTCCTGATGGAGACCTGGGACCCGCTGCGCGCGCTCAGCGTCATCGAGCGGGAGCGGTGCACCGTGTGGAACGCGGTCGACACGATGGTCAAGGCGATGCTCGAGCACCCCGACCTCGATCGCTACGATCGTTCCTCGCTCCGCACCGGTGGCTTCGCGGCGACCGGCGGGGGCGGCCACGGGCTCTTCGAGGCGGTCGTCAACCGGATCGGCGTGCGGCTCGCGTACGAGCCCTACGGCATGACGGAGGTCAACGCGCTGGCGCTCCTCCACGACCTCGACGAGCCGCTCGAGCTGCGGGCGCTGCCCGGCATCAAGCCCGCGCCGGGGCTCGAGGTCCGCGTCGTCGACCCCGAGACGGGCACCGCGTGCCAGCCGGGCCGGGCGGGCGAGCTGCAGCTCCGCGGCGTCCTCGTCACCCGCGGCTACTACCGGAAGCCCGAGGAGACGGCGGCGGCCTTCACCGACGACGGCTGGTTCAGGACGGGCGACCTCGCCGTCCAGGACGAGGCCGGCCACACGATCTTCAAGGGACGCCTGCGCGAGGTGCTCCGGATCAGCCACTTCATGGTGGCCCCTGGGGAGGTCGAGGCGTTCCTCATGTCGCACCCCGACGTCGAGCAGGCGTTCGTCGTCGGGGTCCCGGATCCGAGGACGAACGAGGCGGCCGTCGCCTACGTGATCGCCCGCGAGGGCGCCTACCTCAGCGAGGAGGCCGTCCAGGCCTTCTGTCGCGGCAGGATCGCCTCGTACAAGATCCCGCGCGCCGTGCGCTTCGTGAAGGACGTCCCGCGCACGCCGGGGCCCCACGGCGACAAGGTCCAGCGCGGGAAACTCCGCGAGCAGGCGTTGCGCGAGCTCGGCGGGACGACCGCTGAGGGGAGGGAGCCATGACCGTCACGTTTCGCACGTCGCTCTGCGATCTCCTGGGGATCGAGTACCCGGTCATCCAGTCGGGGATGGGCGGCGTCGCCGGCCCCGATCTCGTGGCGGAGGTTTCTCGCGCCGGCGGACTCGGCATTCTGGCGGGGGTCCAGGTACCTCCCGAGGACCTGCGCGGGATGATCCGTCGCGTCCGGGAGCTCACGGACAGGCCGTTCGGCGTCAATCTCCTGCTCCACAGCGAAATGCGCCCGCCGGCCGATGTGGCGGCCATCCCGGAGGACCGGATCCGGGCTGTCCAGACCCTGCTGAACCGCTTCAGAGAACGTCTCGGGATCCCCCCGACGCTGACCCGTCCCCCGGCGGTCCCCGATCTCGTCGACGCCGCGATCCAGGTCATCCTCGGCGAGCGCGCGCCTGTCTGGTCCATCGGGCTCGGCAACCCGGACGGGGCGATTGTCCGGGAGTGTCACGCGCGCGGCATCAAGGTCATGGCCATGGTCGCGACCGTCGAGGACGCACGCCAGGTCGCCGCGTCCGGAGTCGACACCGTCGTGGCCCAGGGCAGCGAGGCGGGCGGCCATCGCTCGACCTGGGTGAAGCGGGCCTCCGCGGGCCGCGCGCTCGTCGGGACGATGGCCCTGGTCCCCCAGGTCGTGGACGTTGTTCGGGTGCCGGTCATCGCCGCCGGAGGGCTCGCCGACGGTCGGGGGCTCGTCGCCGCCCTGGCGCTCGGCGCGAGCGGCATCCTCCTCGGGACGCGCTTCGTGGCCACGCGCGAGTCCGCGGCGCCCGAGTTCTGGAAGAAGAACCTCCTCGAGCGGGACGGCGAGGACACGACCGTCACCGACGTGTTCAGCGGGCTCTACGCCCGCGCGCTGCGGAACACCTTCTCCCAGGAGTACGCCGCGTCGGGGGCCCCGGTGTTGCCGTGGCTGGTCCAGCGCGGCGCGGCGAACGACATCCATGTCGCCTCGCTCAAGCAGGGCACCGGCGACTATTACCCGATGTGGGCGGGGCAGGGCACTGGCCTCATCCACGACCTGCCGGGCGCGGCCGAGGTCGTCGAGGCGATCATCCGCGAGGCGCGCGCGGTGGTGGCCGACCTCCCGCAGCGCGTCGCCCTCTGACTCGGGTGGCCGGGACTACGCTGGCGTGGCCGCCGTCGCGCGCTTGGAGGCCTGACCGACAATGTCGAGACCGACCATCTGGCTCCAGGCCTGAACCAGCGCGGCGACCACCGGGCCGGGCTTCCCATCACCGATCGCCAGGCCGTTGACCTTCACAACGGGCAGGAGGCAGTACGTGCTCGCGGTGAGCATCGCTTCTTCGGCATTGTAGAGATCGAAGAGGGTGAACGCTCCCTCGTCGGTCGCCATCCCCATCTTCTCTGCCAGCTCGGCCGCCGTGAGCAGGCTCACGCCGGTGAGGTGCGTCCGCCGCTGGGGGATGCGCAGGACGCCCTCGGACACGAACAGGAAGTCCGAGCCGCTACTTTCCGCGATGTTGCCCTCCGTGTCGAGCATCAGGGCGAATGCGTCGGGGTCAACGGCCTTGGCCTCGAACTCGGCCTGGAAGTGGTTCATCTTGTTCGACACCTTCGCCCGCGGGGACACGCACTCGGGCGGCGTCCGCCGGACCGAGGGGACGATGACGTGCGCGCCTTCCCGATAGTATTTCGCGTGTATCGCGAACGAGAGCGGCAAGCAGTAGACCGTGACCGTCGGCCGCGCGGCGATCGGCGTGTAGACCTGCGCGACCTGACCCCGACTCGCCTGCATCGTCACGAGGTAGTCGCCGTCAACTTGACGCGCCGCCTCATTGCGCCGAAGCACCTCGAGCGTGATCTCCGCCACCTCTGTCTTCGTGATCCCGGGGTCGATTCGTGCATATTTCAGCGACCGGTAGAAGCGGTCAATGTGCTCCTGGAGCTTGAACGGTCGGCCGTCGAACGTCCGCACGGCGTCGTAGACGGCATCGCCCCACCGGAAGCCGCGATCGAGCACGGAGACCTTGGCCTGGCTTTCGGAGACGTACGCGCCATTCAGGTAGACAGTGCGTTCCGCCATCGCGCGCGACTCCTTTCTCGCGTTGCGCCCGCCCGATCGCGGGACGCGGTCGAGCGGTGCCGAGCGTCGCACACCCGCCCACCGCTGTCAACGCGAACCCGGCCCTTGACATGGGCAAATGATTGGTAGTAACGATCTTGGTACAAATGACCCGGATGACGCCCTACCATCGGGCACTCCCCCTCCACTACCAGGTCGAGCGTCTCCTGAGGGCCCGGATCGACGCCGACGAATGGCGTCCGGGTGAGCAGATCCCGACCGAGAGTGAGCTCGTCGAACGGTTCCGCGTCAGCCGGACGACGGTTCGCGAGGCGCTGGGCGAGCTCGAACGCGAGAGGCTCATCGTCCGCCGGCAGGGCCGCGGCACGTTCGTCAGCTCGCGCCTCGGCGGCGCCGCGACCGCGGCCATCACCAACCTCGTCCTGGGGTACGAGGCCGAGATCCGGGTCCTCAGAGTCGAAATCGCCCCGGCCCCGATGCATGCGGCCGCGTTCCTCGGTGTGGCTCGCGGCCAGCCCGTTCGGAAGTTCGTCCGCCTCGAGATCGTGGATGGCAGGCCTCTGGCGGTGGTGGTGAACTACATGCACGCGAAGCTCGGCAAGCGTATCCGGGCGAAGGATCTGCGTCTTCGCTCGATGCTCGAGCTACTCCGTGATCGCCTCGGCATCGCGCTGGGCCCGATCCGTCAGGAGATCGAGGCCCGGATGCCCGACGAGGAGGTCGCGTCGCTCCTCGAGATCGACCTTGCGCGGCCGGTCCTTCTCGTGCGGCTTCTCGTGTCCGACAAACGACGCCATCCCGTCGAGGTCGCGGATACGTTCTATCGCGCCGACCGGTATCGGTACGAGGTCGAGACCCCCCTTCTCCCCCGACGCCGGATCCTGAAGGCAGGAATGACGCCGGGCCCGGCTCGGCGACGGAAAGGAGCAGACGATGGCCACGGATCGCTTCGGTAACCCCTTCGCCCACGCGCTGTCCTACGCGCGGGGGAAGATCCTCACCACTACCGAGGACGACTTCTGCAAGGTGCAGCACGCTTGGAGCTTGATTCGTAAGCGGGGCGTCGAGTCGATCTTTGTCTTCACGGGACTGGAGCACTCGCTGCCGATGGAGCCGGAGGATCTTCGATATGCCGATGACGAACTTGCGCCCGCGGTCTCGTGGGACCGGCTGAAGGCGCTGGCGCTCGACCATCTCGGCGGGTCGCCGGACCGGCACGACATCATGGTTTTCAATCGACTCACAGGAGCAACCCTTGCCACGCACCTCACGCTGGCGCGACCGGGCGACGTGGTCATCGGCGTCTCGGCCAGCCATAGCCACCCGTCCGTGATCCGCGCCGCCGCCCACGTGGGCGCCAAGTTCACGGATACCGCCGGGCTCGACGAGTTCACGAAGGTGCTCGAGCGCGAGGACAAGGTCGCACTTGTCGACCTCACGCGCCTGGCCGTCACCTACGAGCTGCTCCCCGTGGAGACGATCCGCACGATCGTCAAGCGCGCCCACGACAAGGGTGCCCTCGTCTATATCGACGACGCAGGAGGCGCGCGCGTCGGACCGGCGAGCTTCGGTCATCCAAAGATGCTCGAGCTCGACGTCGACATCGGTGCCACGGGGCTCGACAAGTACGGCACCCTTGGCCCCCGGCTCGGCCTCATGGGAGGCGACCGCGCGCTCGTAGCCCGGATCCGCGCCAAGGCGTTCGAGTGCGGCCTCGAATGTCGCCAGATGCTCTACCCGGCCGTCGTGCGGACTCTTGAAAAATACAGCCCGAAGCGTGTGCAGGAGCTCATCGACACGACGAAGCGGGTGGCGGCCGTCCTGCGGCCGATCTTCGGCCGGCGGCTGTGTGAAACGCCGACGACTGCGCAGCTCCTGGCCGACGACATCCTCGAGATCGCCATGGAGCGAGGTGGCGTGAAGCAGCCGCCGATCGTCCCCTTCGAGGCTACCGCCGCGCTCTGCATGCTGCTGCTCGAGGACTACAACATGCTCACCGTGCACTTCGTCGGCCTACCGCCCGGCGGCGGTGACATTCTCTTCAAGTTCATCCCGCCCGAAACGCTCGATCGTTTCGGCGGGCCGCAGAAGTTCGCCGACGCCGTGGACGCGTCGCTGACGAAACTCGGGGGGCTGCTCCGCGAGCCGGCCAAGATTCGGGCGCTCTTGCTTGGTGAGGCGTAGCGAAGCCGGCCCCGGGATGCCCGGCAGATGAGACCTAACGATCAACGTCGCAGGGAGGCCTTTATGGTCACGAAGTGGGTGCGTGCAGCGTGGTTCGCCGTGCTCGTGACGGCGATCCTTCAAGCGGTGGTGACCGATGCGGCCGCACAGGATAAGTCACGGCTCGACGTGATCCTCCAGCGGGGCAAGCTGATCGTGGCGACGATGGCGACGGTTCCACCGTTCGCCTTCCGTGACGAGAAGGGCGAGCTCGTCGGCTTCGACATCGACATCTCACGGCTCTTCGCGAAGGCGCTGTTCAACGATCCGAACAAGGTCGA
>JACQWC010000164.1 GCA_016209635.1 Candidatus Rokuibacteriota bacterium
CGTTCGGCGCGCACGAGCAGGACGAGGCCGGGAACCTGATCCTCAACTCCAGGCAGACCCTCGACGCGATCAAGTTCGTCAAGGCGCTGTTCGAGGAGACGATGACCCCGGAGGTGTTCACCTGGGACGCGTCGTCCAACAACCGGGCGATGATCGCCGGCAAGATCTCGCTGGCGCTCAACGCGATCTCCATCACCCGCACCGCCGAGAAGGACAACCCGGACATCTCCAGGAAGATCCAGCTCACGAAGGCCCTCCGGGGGCCGGTCCGGGCGATCGGGCTCGAGCACGTGATGCAGTGTTACGTCGTGTGGAAGTTCGCCGAGAACATCGAGGGCGCCAAGAAGTTCCTGATCGACTACACGACAGACTTCCGGCAGGCCTTCGTGGCCGGGGAGTTCTACGACTTCCCGTGCTTCCCGAAGACCGTGCCCGACATCAGCAAGCTGATCGCCAACGACCCCAAAGGCCACCCGGCCGACAAGTACAAGGTGCTGGAGGACGTCCTCAACTGGGCGACCAACGTGGGCTACCCGGGCTACGCGAACGCGGCCATCGACGAGATCTTCGGCACCTGGGTGCTGAACGTCATGTTCGCGAAGGCGGCGAGCGGGGCGGCGTCCCCGGAGGAGGCGCTCAAGGAAGCCGACGCCGCCTCAAAGCGGATCTTCGGCAAGTGGAAGGAGAAGGGGCTGGTCTAGGCGCGCGATCAGCGACATTCAGGTGAGGCCGATGGGGGGAGGCGCCTTCGCTCGGAACGACACTCGCTCGGGGCGCCTTCCCCCATCGGTCTGTCCGGGCGTGGCTCTCTGCGGGCCTGTCCCGCGCCCGTGCGTCCGATGGCGACGGTAGAGACGCGAGCGGTCCGCAAGCACTTCGGTGACGTCCCTGCGGTGGACGGGGTGGACCTCGCCACCAAGGAGGGCGAGTTCCTCGTGCTCCTCGGGCCGTCTGGCTGCGGGAAGACGACGCTCCTCCGCATGATCGCCGGCCTGGAGCTTCCGACGGCCGGGGAGATCCTGATCGGCGGGCAGGTGGTGAACGACCTGCCGCCGCGCGCCAGGAAGATCGCCATGGTCTTCCAGAGCTACGCGCTCTACCCGCACATGACCGTCGCGAAGAACATCGCCTTTCCGCTCAAGGCCCAGGGGGTGCCGAGGGAGGCGATTCCGACCAAGGTGGAGTGGGCCGCGTCCCTGTTCGGGATCGAGAAGCTCCTCCACCGGAAACCGCGGGAGCTCTCGGGCGGGGAGCGGCAGCGCGTGGCCCTGGCCCGCGCCGTGGTGCGGGAGCCCGCGGTGTTCCTGCTCGACGAGCCGCTCTCGAACCTCGACGCCAAGCTGCGGGCCTCTGCCCGCGAGGAGCTCCAGCAGTTCCAGCGGCGGATCGGCACCACCACGATCTACGTCACCCACGACCAGATCGAGGCGATGGGGCTGGGCGACCGTATCGCCGTGATGCAGGGCGGGAAGGTCCGACAGATCGGCACGCCGCCGGAGGTCTACGACGAGCCGGCCGACACGTTCGTCGCCGGCTTCCTGGGATCGCCGCCGATGAACATCATCGAGACGCCGGACGGCCTCGTCGGGTTCCGGCCGGAGCACTTCCTGCCGAGGGAGGCGCACGCCGACCGCCCGGGCCTCACCGCGCTCCGCTTCCGCGTCACCCGCGTCGAGTATCTGGGCGCCGACCGCCTGCTGTACGGGATCCTCGAGGGCAAGTTCCCGGACGCGAAGGTCATCGCGAGGCTCCCGTCCACGGTGACGGCGCCCGTCGAGCCCGGGAAGCGCTACGAGTTCGCCGTCCAGGAGAAGGACCTCAAGTTCTTCGACGCGGGGACGGGGCTCCGGACGCGGCCTCGGCCGCTCTGAGCGGAGGGATGGCGACCCTCGAGCAGAACGCGCACGGTGCCGGCGGGGCCCGGGCCGGGCGCTTCGGGCTTCTCCTCGACCGGCCGGAATGGCTCGGGCCGCTCATGATCGGCCCGGCAGTCCTCTACATCGTCCTGATCGTCGGCGTGCCGTTCTTCCTGGCGCTCTACTACAGCGTCAGCGACATCTCCATGGGCAGCCGGACGCTGGGCTTCGTCGGCCCGAAGAACTTCATGAGCGTGGTCGCCACGACGAAATTCCAGACGTCGCTGAAGAACACCTTCGTCTTCGCCGTCGTTTCCCAGGTGCTGGTCATCGTGCTGGCCAACGTGCTGGCGCTGGCCTTGCTCAAGGACTTCAAGGGCAAGTGGCTGGTCCGGTTCCTGATCCTGCTCCCGTGGGTCGCGCCGATCTCGCTCGGGACGATTGGGTGGCTCTGGATCTTTGACTCCATCTACAGCGTGATCAACTGGACGCTGCAGGCCCTCGGGCTCGTCACAGCCGACACGTGGCCCATGTGGCTCGGGATCCCGTACCTCGCCATGTCGTCCGTCGTCGCCGTCCACGTGTGGCGCCTCCTGCCGCTGGCGACGGTGATCATCCTGGCTGGGCTGACCTCGATCCCACAAGATATCCACGATGCGGCCGCCGTGGACGGGGCCGGCTTCTGGCGGCACCTGTTCCAGATCACGCTCCCGCTGGTCCGGCCGATCATGCTCGTGGCGGCACTCTTCGGGATCGTGTTCGCCTTCACGGACATGATCGTCATCTTCGTGCTGACGCGGGGCGGTCCCTACGACACGACCCAGGTCCTGGCGAGCCTGGCCTTCTTCACAGGCATCCAGGGGGGTGATCTCGCGGAGGGGGCGGCGATCGCCGTCTTCCTCTTCCCGCTCCTGCTCGTCGTCGCGATCGCCTTCCTCAGGGTCGCGCGGCGCAGCGAGGTGGTCTGAGGTGGCGTTCCCGAGGACGGCGCGACGGCTCCTGGCCGGCGGCGCCCACGTCGGCATCGTGGGGATCTTCACCGTCTTCACGGCGTTTCCCTTCTACTGGATGCTCATCACCACCTTCAAGCGGACCACGGACCTCATGGCGCGGGCGAACAACCCGTTCCTCTACAACGAGCCGCCGACGCTCGAGCACCTCCGGGTGCTGTTCTTCGAGACGCTCTACGGGCGGTGGCTCTGGAACACCGCCCTGGTCGGGGTGATGGTGGTGGTGATCACGCTCGTGCTCGCGCTGCCCGCCGGATACGCCCTGGCGCGACTCACGGGCCGGTGGGGGGAGCAGCTCGGCATCGGCATCTTCCTCACCTACCTCATCCCGCCCACGCTCCTCTTCATCCCCCTGTCCCGCGTGGTCGTGGCGCTGGGCCTCCAGGACTCCCTCTGGTCGCTCGTCGTGGTCTACCCGAGCTTCACGATTCCCTTCTGCACCTGGCTCCTCATGGGGTTCTTCAAGAGCATCCCGCGGGATCTGGAGGAGGCGGCGATGATCGACGGCTACAGCCGCCTCGGGGCGTTCGTCAAGGTCGTGATTCCCATCTCGATCGCCGGCATCCTCACGGTCGTCATCTTCTCCTTCACGCTCGTGATGCAGGAGTTCGTCTACGCCCTGACCTTCATCTCCCCGGCCTCGCAGTACACGGTCAGCGTCGGGGTCCCGACCTTCCTCGTCCACGGCGACGTGTACTTCTGGGGTTCCCTGATGGCCGGCTGCTTTATCGCCAGCGTCCCCATCGCC
>JACQWC010000165.1 GCA_016209635.1 Candidatus Rokuibacteriota bacterium
AAGTAGAGCGCCTTCTTCGGATCGCCCTTCCCGTCGAACTCGACGGCGCCGGTGATGCCCGTGTAGCGCACGTCGCGAACGGCCGCCGTCACCGCGTCGCGGGTCGGGGCCTTGCCGCCCTTGGTGGCCGCTTCGATGGCCTTGATGGCGATGGCGGTGGCGTCATAGGCCTGCGCGGCGAACGGCTCCGGGTTCTTCCCGAACTTCTTCTTGTACTCCTCGGCGAACTGCTTGGCCTGCGGATACTTCGTGACCGGACCCGACACTGACGTGTAATACATCCCGACCACGGCCTTACCGGCGATCTTCGTGAGGTCCGAGGAATCAAGGCCGTCCGGTCCCATGAACCTGGCCTTCACGCCCTTCTCCCGCGCCTGCTTGAAGAACGGCCCGGCTTGCTCGTAGATGCCACCGAAGTAGACGAGGTCCGGGTTCTTGGCCCGGAGCGGTGTGATGATGGGGTCGAAGTTCGACTTCTCCTCCGTGCCCTCGAACCCGAGGATCTTGATCCCCTTCTTTTGGGCGTCGGCCTTGAAGAAATCGGCGACGCCCTGGCCGTAGGTGGTCTTGTCGTGGATGATGTAGACCGACTTCGCCTTGAGCGTCCCGTGGGCGAACTCCGAGCCGACCACGCCCTGGACGTCGTCACGCCCGCAGACGCGGTTCACGTTCGCGTAGCCCCGGTCGGTCACCGTCGGATTCGTATTGGCGGGCGAGACCATCGCAAGGCTCACTTCCTTGTAGACCTCGGACGACGGGATCGCGACGCCGGAGTTCAGGTGGCCGATCACGACCAGGATGTCCTTGTCGGCGATGATGTTCTTGGCGTTGGCCACGCCGACGTCCGGCTTGGCCTGGTCGTCGAACGGCACCAGGTCGACCTTGAACCCTTGCTTCTCGAGGTTGCCCTTGAGCTTCTCGATCGCCAGCTGGGTGCCCAGCTTGATGCCCTCCCCCAGCGCGGCCTGACCACCGCTCAGGGGGCTCTGGGTGGCGATCTTGATGGTGCCCTTGCCCTGCGCTTCGACGACCGGGGTCGCCGGGACGAGCGCCAGAGCGAGGACCACGCACACGACGAGGAGTGAGCGAATCGCATAGACCGTCATCGACGTCCCCTCCTGAGTCAGGGCTGGGTGGATAGGTAGCCGCCATTATAGCGGCCGGCCGGGGCGGGTCAAGCCGCGCGCCTCCCGGATCGCGTCGAGAAACCGCCGGGTCGCGGCGGCGGGGTCCGGCGCCGCGCACACGGCCGAGATCGCCGCCACGCCGTCGGCGCCCGCTCGGATCACCTCCCCGACGTTCTCGGGCGTGATGCCGCCGATCCCTATCAGGGGAACGTGGACCTCGGGCCGAAGTTTCCGCACGAGGTCCGGTCCGACCAGCTCGAAATCCGGCTTCGTGCGGGTGACGAACATCGAGCCGACCGCGACGTAGCCGGCGCCCTCGGCCTGGGCCGCGCGCGCCTGGCCCACGCTGTGGGTCGAGAGGCCCAGGATCATCCCGGGGCGGAGGAGCAGGCGGGCCGCCCGGGGCGGGAGGTCGTCCTGGCCGAGGTGGACGCCGTCGGCGTCGAGGACCACCGCCAGGTCCACCCGGTCGTTGACGATGAACGTCACGCCCGCCCGGCGGCACCGGTCGCGGAGCGCCTCCGCGAGGGGCAGGAGGCGGCCCGACGGCCACGCTTTCTCCCTGAGCTGCACCAGGCGGCACCCGCCGGCGATCACCGCGTCGAGGATCTCGGGGAGCGACCTCCCCCCGGCCGCCTCGCGGTCGAGGATCACGCAGAGGCTCGGATCCATCACTTCTGGAGCCGGGCGCTGTCGGCGCTCGAGAAGCGACCCTCGGCGAACGCCGGGTCCTCCAGGACCCGCAGCTCGAACGGGATGGTCGTCTTGACGCCTTCCACCACGGTCTCGACGAGGGCGCGGCGCATCCGGACGACGGCTTCCGCACGGTCGCGGCCCAGGACGACGATCTTCGCGATCAGCGAGTCATAGAAGGGCGGCACCGCGTACGGCGCCATGAGGTGGCTGTCCACGCGGACGTTGAAGCCGCCGGGCGGCACCCAGGCGGTCACGCGGCCGGCGCTCGGCGCGAACGTCTCGGGGTCCTCGGCGTTCACGCGGCACTCGATCGCGTGCCCCTCGAACCGGACGGCGTCCTGCCGGTAGCCGAGGGGTTCGCCCGCTGCGATCCGGATCTGCTCGCGCACGAGGTCGATGCCGGTGATCATCTCCGTCACGGGGTGCTCGACTTGTAATCGCGTGTTCATCTCGATGAAGTAGAAGCGGCCCTCGCCGTCCACGATGAACTCGACCGTGCCGGCGTTGACGTAGTTCACGGCGGCGGCCGCCAGGAGCGCGGTGCGATGGAGCCCCACGCGCGTCTCGGGTGGAAGGCGGGGCGCCGGGGATTCCTCGATGAGCTTCTGGTACCGCCGCTGGACGGAGCAGTCGCGCTCCCCCAGGTGGACGCGGATGCCGTTCCGGTCGCCGAGCACCTGCACCTCGACGTGGCGCGCGTTTGCCACGAACTTCTCGCAGTAGATCTCGGCGGAGCCGAACGCCGCCCCGGCCTCGGCCTGGCAGGCGATGAAGGCCTGCGTGGCCGCCGCCGCGTCCCGGACGATCCGCATACCGCGCCCGCCGCCGCCGGCCGCGGCCTTGAAGATGACCGGATAGCCGATCGCTTCGGCAACCTCGAGGGCCTCCGCGGTGTCCGTGAGCGGGAGGTCGCTCCCGGGGACCACGGGAACGCCGGCCTGCTTGGCGATCTGGCGGGCCTGGGCCTTGTCCCCCATGAGCCGAATGGCCTCGGGCGAGGGACCGATGAAGGTGATGCCGCTGACCCGGCAGATGTCGGCGAACGCGGCGTTCTCTGCGAGGAAGCCGTACCCGGGATGGATCGCGTCGCTCTCGGTCACCGCGGCCGCGGAGATGATCGCGGGGATATTCAGGTAGCTCGCGCGGGCCTCGTCAGGCCCGACGCAGATCGACTCGTCGGCGAGCCGCACGGGTAGCGAGTGGGCGTCCGCCTTCGAGTGGGCCACGACCGCGCGGACGCCCAGCTCGCGACAGGTGCGGATGATCCGCAGCGCGATCTCGCCTCGATTGGCGATGAGGATCTTCCCGAACATCGCTGGACTTCAGCGGAGAGGATCGATCAGGAAGAGTGTCTGTCCGTACTCGACGCCCTGGCCGTTCTCGACGAGGATCTTCACGATGCGGCCGCTCACTTTCGACTCGATCTCGTTCATGAGCTTCATCGCTTCGACGATGCACAGGATCTGGCCCTGCTTGACGACGTCGCCCTCGCGGACGTACGGCTCCGCCGTGGGAGACGAGGCGCGGTAGAAGGTCCCCACCATCGGCGCCTCGATGGTGACGAGCGACGTCGGCGCGACCTCGCCGAGGGCCGCCGAGGAGGGGGCCGGGACCGCCGCGGGGGCGGCCGGCTGGGGCGCGCCGGGGCCGGACCGCTGCAGGCGGACGCGGACGGCGCCCACGCTCACGTCGATCTCGACGAGGCCGAGCTCGCTCGCGAGCGCGCCGAGCTTCCTGGCGAGATCGAGGACGTCGGGCCGCCCGTTGCGCGGGCGCCGGAGCCGGGCGGCCATCTGC